>JBDUBP010000201.1:0-9948 GCA_040004075.1 Acidobacteriota bacterium
CACGTGGCGACGATCATCACCGGCGTCTTCGTCGGCATCGCGTCGCTCTTCTCGTCCCTCGACGAGATGGTCAACCTGACGAACATCGGAACGCTCTTCGCGTTCCTTCTGGTCTGCATTGGAATCATCATCCTTCGCGTCCGGGAGCCCAATCGCGAACGGGGCTTCCGCGTGCCGGGCGGGACGTGGCTGCTTCCGGTGATGGGAGCCGCGTCGTGTGTCTTTCTGGCCCGCTACCTTCCGCGCGAGTCCTGGTGGCGATTCGGAATCTGGCTCGCGATCGGGATCGTCGTCTACTTCTTCTACGGGTACAAACACAGTCGCCTGAGGACGCATCCGGAAGAGCGCGGGCGGTAGCCGGAGAAGCGGGGCCGGGAGTCGGGAATCGGGAATCGAAAAGCTCTCGACTCTCGACTCTCAACTTCCCCCTCCAACTCTCAACTTCCCGATCGCGCCATCACCTGCTAGGCTGCGACGCGGAGGTTCTAGATGGTCAAAAGGCTCTCTTTCATTCTCGCCGCGGCCTTCACGCTCGCGCTCGCTTCGCCTCTTTCCGCTGAACTCATGACCAAGAAGTTCGACTGGACGCCGGTCGGGGGCATCCAGAGAATCGACATGCAGTTGAATGACATCGCGATCTCCGAGATGCGTTTCGATCTGGGCGACACGGTCGCACCGATCCGCGTCTCGAGCGCGAAGGCTGTCGTCCGCGTCGACAACAACTCGCAGCAGGACCAGGAAGTCGGCGTCGCGATCGCGGTCTTCGACGCGGAAGGCAATCTCGTCGCGGCGGGGGACGGCGGCAACAAGGTCGGCGACCTGAACAAGGGAGACCGGAGCGAGTTCACGGTCCGCTTCTCCTACGTTTACCGGAACCTGAAGTCGGCGCGGACTTTCCTACTCACCCTGGAGACCAAAACGAAGGCGGGCAAGTCGAAGTGGACGCCGAAGCCGACGCCGACTTCCTAGTCGTCAGTTCTCAGTTCTGAGAACGCCGACTGAAAACTACCGGCCGGAGAAGCCGGGGACGTCGCGGCCGGAGTAGCCGGTCAGCTCGGCATAGCCTTTCCCGGCGACGGAACGGCTGCCGCGCCGGCCGGCGGCGCGGCACGCGCCCTCCCAGTACGTGACGCCCGTGGAGCGGCCCGTCACGAGCTCCTGGTCGGCGACGAGGGGGTCGATCGAGAGCTCGAGGGCGAGATGCGGGATTGCAATCTCCCATCCGGCCGGGTAGACGCCTCCCGACCGCGGCGACCGCCACTCCCGCGTCGAGCGGAATCGCACGTCGTCCCAGCGGAGAGGCACCGCCGGTCCCGCCGGGGGGACGAACACCCCGGAGGAAAAGGGGGTGGACCGTCCGTCCTTCGCGCGGATGCGGTAGAGCATCAGCTCGCTCCGGTCGTCGAGCTGGAGCGCGAACCAGTCCCATCCCACCGCCCCCTCCGGGAGTGCCCCCGGCCCCCACTCGTGGTCGAACCAGGCGGCGCCCGAAAGCGAGGTCCGCCGGCCCCCCTCGACGAGCGCCCCGGCCGCCGTGAGCCGGGAGATCGACACGTAGTGCGAGTACTCGCCTTGCCCCGGGCCCTTTCGCGAGAGGCCGTTCTCGCCCTGGAGGACGGGGGGCTTCGCCGCGGTCAGGTCGAGCTCCAGCGTCCGGTTGTCCCATCGCATGCGCAGGCGGTGCACGCCGTCGCGCGCGCTGGCAGACCAGTCTTCGTTGGAGACGTCGAGGCGCCCTTCCGCAAACTCCGCGATGCCGGGCAGGGCCAGGTGGGCCTTCTCCCGGAAGTCGAAGGTCTTCCGCGCCCCGTCCGTCCAGGCTCCGTGCGCGAGGGCGAAGTCCCCGACCCGGAAGAAGGTGAGCTGAAACCCGTACGGATGCCCGGCCGCGTCGGCGAGGTTCCCGGTGTAGTACCACCACTCGATCGCCGCCGTCGGATGCGAGCCGTGGTCGCGAGGAAACGCCAGAGGCGCCGGCGGGACCGCGGGGGTCGCGAGAGCGGCGAGGAGAACGCCGACGGCCGGGAAACGGGAAAAGGTAAGAGGGAAACGGAGGGTCATTCTTCCGCCAGGGCGGCGGCGGGATCGACCGCCGCGGCGAGACGGCCCGGGAACACGCCCGCGAGGATCGCGGCGGCGAGCACCAGCGCGGCCGCGCCCGCCAGCGTCGAGACGGGTATGGCGAGGGAGACCGTCCAGCCGAACGACTGCGGGTTGATCACGGCGAGAAGAAGGTACGCGAACGCGGCGGCTGCGCCCGCGGCGGCGGCGGTGGCCACGAGGCCGGTCAGGGCCGCTTCGACGAGAACGGCGCCGCGGATCTGCTGGCGCGATGCGCCGATCGCCCGCAGGAGCCCGAAGGTCCGGCGCCTTTCGACCGCGGACGCGAGCAGGGCGTTGGCGATCCCCAGAATGGCCACGGCCACCGCGATTCCTTCGAGCCCGCGCGTGACCGCGAAGGTCCGGTCGAAGATGCGAAGCACCTCCCGCCGGAGCTCGCGGTTGGTTGAGATCGACAGCGCATAGCGGCCGCGAGCCGCGATGCCGATCGCGCGCCGGAGCGCGGCGGCATCGACCCCTGCTCCTGCGAGGACCGCCACGCTCGACACGCGGCGATCCCCGAAGATCGCCAGGTACAGCTCGCGATCCAGCATCACCGTGCCGCGGTCGTTGGAGTAGTCCCGATAGACGCCCGCGACAGGGAACGAGCGCGGACCGCCGGGCGTGGCGACGGTCACCCGTCCTCCCGCGGAGACGCCGAACCGCCGCGCGAACGGCTCCGAGATGAGCGCGGCCCCCTCCCGGCGGGCGCGGTCGGCGGTCGTGCGCGGGTCGGCGCCGCCGACGAACGGCAGTCCCCCGATCCTCGCGACGACGCGGAAATCGCCGGAGCCCAGGGTGTAGGGCCGCCCGTCGAGATCGGCGTCGCGCGCGCGAAAGGGATCGACGGCGGCGACTCCGGGCACGGCGGCGAGAAACGCGACGACGTCCTCGGGGAGGTCGCCCACGATACCGGAGCTCTTCCCCGCCGCCGCCTTCACCCACAGATCGGAACGCAGCGTGGTCTCGACCCAGACGCGCACCGTCTCCCGGATCGAAGCCACGGTCACGATCATCGCGAGCGTCATTCCGAGCGCCATGGCGAGCGCCGTCACGGCGATCCCGTTGCGGGCGAGAGCGCCGCCGAAGAAGCCGGCGCCGAGCGGCCCCGGCGCGCCGAGGAGACGGCGAAGCGGGCCCCCAGATCCCCGCGCGGCGGCGCGCACGAAAAGAGGTGCCGCGAGCGCCAGCGCGGCGACGACCAGCCCGACGCCCGAGAAGCCGAAGAACGGGAAGCCATCGAGCGGAGGCAGCAGCGATGCCGCCGCAGCGAGCGCGAGGGCTCCGGCGGCCGCGAGGGCCCGGGGGACGAGTCGCGTCCCGCGCACGGCCTCGACCGAGCCCGCGCGCATGGCCGGGGAGGGCGGGACCCGGGTGGCCTCCGCCGCCGGAATCACGGTCGCGAGCAGCGCCGCGCCGAATCCGACGACCGCGGCGAGCAGCGCGGGGGAGGCGAAGCTCCCGCCCGCGATCCTCGCCGTGGGAAGGTAGATGTTGGAGATGGTTCCTCCGATCGCTCGCAAGGCCGCGCGCGCGAGAAAGACCCCGCCCGCCTCCCCGAGCGCCGTCCCCGCGAGGCCGATCGCGGCCCCCTCGATGAGGAAGACCGCGAAGATGAGCGTCCGGGAGGCGCCGACGGCCTTCAGCGTCGCAATCTCGGGCCGGCGGCGGAGCACGGAGATCGAAACGGCGTTGGCGATCAGGAACACGCCGACGAGAAGGGTGAGCGATCCGAGCGCGTTCAGGTTGAACCGGAAGGCGCGCACCATCCGGTCCGCGGATGCCGCGGATCGGTCCGGCGCCTCGATCCGGAGGCCGGGGGGAAGCCGCGAGACGAGAGTCCGCCTGACGGAGTCCCGGTCGGCTCCGGGCCGGAGCACGACGTCGACCCGATCCGCCCGGCCGGGTTTTCCGAGGATCCGCTGCGCGGTCGTGAGATCCGTGATCACGAGGTCCGCTCCCGCGGCGCGGGCGACGCCCGAGAACCGGAGAAGACCGCCGACGGTCAGCGTCCGCGGAACGCCTCCCGCGACGACGCGCATGGGAGAGCCGGGTTGCAGCCCGTGGCGGCGGGCGAAAGTCTCGGAGACGAAGACGGTGTCGCGTCCCGCCAGCCGGACGAGCGAGGCGCGGTCGGCGGGCGCGACGAGCTCCCAGGACCGCACGGCGCCGTCGCCCGCGATGTCCACGCCGAGCAGGTCGGCCGCCTCTCCGGTCCCGTCCTGCAGCACGACGATCCCGGTGACGGCCGGCGCGAAGGATCCGACTTCCCAGAGGAACGAGAAGGCGCGGAGGGCCTCGAGCGGCACGCCGACGGGGCCCGTCACCGTGAAGTCGCTGCGCCCGGCGACGGACGCGGCGGCGTCGCGGAAAGAGTCGGTCACGCTGCGGTTGGCGTGATGAATCGCGGCGATCGCGGCGACGCCGATGGCGACGCCGGCGACGGGAAGAACGAGGCGGAGGGGATGCCGCCGGGCAGGCCCGGTCACGAGGGCGCGGACGACGAGCCGGAAGGCGAGCATCGCGGCCGTCAGCTCGCCATCAGGCGGCCGTCGCGGATCTCGACCCGTCGGTCGGCGCGGCCCGCGGCGGCGTGGGAGTGCGTGGCGAGAATGAGCGTGACGCCGCGCTCGCGGCGAATCTCGTCGAGAAGCCCGAGCACCTGCTCGCCGTTTCTGGTATCCAGGTTGCCGGTGGGCTCGTCGGCGAGGAGGAGCCGCGCGCCGGTGACGAGCGCACGCGCGATCGCGACGCGCTGCATCTCCCCGCCCGAGAGCTCGTACGGGTGCGCGGCGGCCCGGTGCACCAGGCCGACGCGGCCGAGCAGATCGGTGGCGCGCGAGGAGGCGTCCGGGCGGCCGTCGAGCAGGCGGGGCAGCTCGACGTTCTCGCGGACCGTCAGATGAGGCAGAAGGTTGAAGAACTGGAACACCATGCCGACGTCGCGCCGGCGGTAGAGCGTGAGCTCGCGTTCGGAGAGGCCGCCGACCTCCCGGCCGCCCACCGAAACGGTCCCCGACGTCGCCCGGTCGATTCCGCCCAGCAGATGGAGGAGGGTGGATTTCCCGCCGCCCGACGGGCCGAGGACGCCCAGGAACTCGCCGGAGGAGACGTCGAGATCCACCCCGGCCAGGGCGACCACAGGCTCGGCGCCGCCATAGACCTTTCGAAGCTCCCGGCAGGCGATCGCGGGCGCTTCGGAAGCAGACGGCGACCCGGCCGGGACGGGGGAAAGCGGCACGGCCGCGAGGATATCGGATAGATTTCCGGCATCGATCTCGTGTCGAAGTCGTCCGACGGACGCCCGCGCTTTCTGTCGCCGCTGCTGCGGACCCTCCGGCAGCGGCCCCTCGTCGTCGCGCTGACGAAGCGCGAGCTTTCGGCGCGGTACCGGGGCAGCGCGCTCGGATTTGTCTGGTCGCTGATCAACCCGCTTCTTCTGCTCCTCGTCTACGCGACCGTTTTCCGGTTCGTGTTCACCCCGCGCGCGGACGTGCGGCCCTACGCCCTGTTTCTCTTCGGGGGCGTGCTCGTGTGGGGGTTCGTTTCCGCCGCTCTCCTCGACGCGGCGGAGACGTTCCGGACGAACGGGCCGCTGCTCCGAAAGACGACGGTCGCGCCCGAGGTGTTCCCGGCGGTCGCGGTGGGAGCGCGGCTGTCCCACCTCTGCCTGGCGTTGCCGGTCCTCGGCGCCGCCATCCTGTTCGCCGCGCTGACGGGGGCTGCCGCGCCCGGCGCCGCGCTCTTCCAGTTCCCGTTCGTCCTTCTGCTGCTCGCCGCGACGGTGTTCGGCCTCGCGCTCGCGGTCTCCTCGCTCGCCGTCCACTTCGGCGACGTTCGGGACCTGATCGGCAACCTCCTGACGCTCGCCTTTTTTCTGACGCCGGTTCTCTACCCGGCGGCCTCGGTCCCGCAACGATGGCGTCCGTTTCTGTGGCTGAACCCGTTCGCGATCTTCTTCTCGGCCGTCCACGAGAGCGCGTTCTTCTTCCGCCCGATCGCGGCGTCCGCCTGGGCCGGAATGGTCCTCACGGCCGCTGTCGCGCTTCTGGCCGGCGCGTGGGTGTTCGACCGCCTGCGGGACTCGATCGCGGAGGAAGCCTGAGCGCTCCGGCCGGGGGTGTGCCGGCCGTCTCCGTGCGCGGCGCGACGAAGCTATACCGGAGATACGGCCGGAAACGGTCTGTCGGGACGCTGAAGACGGCGCTGCTGTCTCGCCCCGCCGGCGCGCCTGTCGCCTCCGACGCGGGCGTGGCGGCCCTGACGGACGTGTCGTTCGAGGTCGCCCGCGGGGAGACGGTTGGAATCGTGGGCTCCAACGGCTCGGGCAAGTCGACGCTCTTGAAGCTTCTCGCCGGAATCGTGCGGCCGACCCGGGGGGAAGTGGAGGTGCGGGGACGCCTCGCCGCGCTGCTGGAGCTCGGGGCCGGCTTCCATCCGGAGCTTTCGGGGCGCGAGAACGTCGAGATCGCGGGGCTTCTGCTCGGCCTCTCGAAGGCCGAGATCGCCCGCCGCTTCGACGACATCGTCCGTTTCGCCGAGCTCGAGGAATTTCTGGACGCGCCGCTGCGCACGTATTCGTCGGGGATGGCCGTGAGACTGGGGTTCTCGATCGCGGCGCACAGCGACCCCGACGTGCTCTTGGTCGACGAAGTCCTCGCCGTCGGGGACGAGGCGTTCGCGCACCGGTCGCTCGAGAAATTCTCGGAATTCGAGAAGGCGGGAAAGACGATCCTCCTCGTCTCGCACGACCTCTCCCTCGTCGCCGCCCGTTGCCGCCGGGCAATCTGGCTCGACGGGGGCCGCCTCGTCGCGGACGGCCCGGCGCCCGACACGGTCGCCCGCTACCGGGAGAGCGTCGCCGAGCGGGAAGGGGAGAAGCGGCTGGCGCCGGGGGCCGCGGCGCCCGCGGGATCGATCGGCTCTGGGCGGGCCCGCGTCGTCGCCGTTCGCGTCCTCGACGGCCGCGACCGTCCGAGCGGCCGCCTGCGCTCCGGCGAGGCCGCCTCGCTCGAGATGGAGGTTCGCGCGGACCCGGCGCTTCGCGACTTCGTGTTCGGGTTCGCACTCTCGACGGTCGCCGGGCAGCCGGTGTTCGGCTCGAACACGGCGCTCGAGGGCCTCGACGGCGAGACGTTCTCCGGAGAGGCGCGCGTCCGACTGGAGATTCCCGCGCTCTCTCTCGCCCCCGGGGTCTACTCGGTCGACGCCGCGATCCACGCCGCCGACGGCGCGCCCTACGACTACCGGCGGGACGTGATCCGATTCGAGGTCACCGCCGAGACGGCGACGTCCGGCGTGTGGAACCCGCGGCGGCGGTGGCGCACCGAGGGCGGCGTGCGGTGGAAGGAATGACCCCCGTCCAGGACGAGAAGCCTCTCGAAAGCCCTTCGAAGCTCCGGGCGTTCCTGCGCCGCCGTTTCACGCGCGAGGGAACGCTCGGGCTCTATCTCACCGTCGGTTTTCTCGCGTCGGCCGTCCTCGTGATTCTTCTCTCTCTGGTGCTCGACGAGGTGACGGAGCTGCCCGGTCCGCTCGGGATCGACCGGTCCGTGACGATGGCGATGCAGGACATTCACACCCCGGGCCGCACGCGCGCCCTTCGCGTCATCACGAACCTCGGCGACTACCGTTTTCTGGTGCCGTGCATGCTGATCGCGTCGGGGCTTCTCGCTGCCGCCGGCCGGCGAGTCTCGGCGCTGCTGTTTCTCGGATCGGTCCTTGGCGGATGGGCCCTCGAGTCCATCATGAAGATCGCTTTCCACCGCCATCGCCCCGACCTCTGGCCAGCGCTCGTGACGGAGAAGACGTTCAGCTTCCCGAGCGGCCACGCGACGATGTGCACGCTCTTCTTCGGGGGAGTCGCCGCGCTGGTGTTCCACGTCACGAAACACCGCCTCTACCGCGTGGCGGCGGTTGCGCTCGCCGTTCCGCTCGCGCTGGCGGTCGATTTCTCCCGGGTGTATCTGGGCGCCCACTGGCTGACCGACGTGATCGCGGGGACCCTGCTGGGCCTCTTCTGGGTCGTGCTGTGCGCCACGGGGACGGAGTATTTCGCGAGGAGGTCGCTTCGTGTGGCCGCCGCTAAATCCGGGGCGCGGCGCGCGCGCGACTAGAATCGCGCCCGATGCGAAAAGAGTTCCTGCCGTTCGCCCGGCCCTGGATCGGCGACGAAGAGATTGCCGAGCTCATCGACACCCTGAAGTCCGGATGGATCACCACCGGGCCGAAGGTGGAGCGGTTCACGGCAGAATTCGCGGCGTACGTCGGCGGACGCTTCGCGGTTCCCGTCTCCTCGGCGACGGGCGGGCTGCACGTCGCGCTGCTGGCACTCGGCATCGGGCCGGGAGACGAAGTCATCACGACGCCAATGACCTTCGTCGCGACGCTGAACTCGATCGTGCACTGCGGCGCGGCTCCGGTCCTGGTCGACATCGACCGCGCGACCCTGAACATCCGGGCGGAGGAGATCGAGAAGAGGATCACGCCGAAGACGAAGGCGATCCTCCCCGTCCACTACGTCGGGCAGCCCGCGGACCTGGACCCCATTCTCGAGATCGCGTCCCGCCATGGCGTTGCCGTTCTCGAGGACGCGGCACACGCGGTCGGGTCCGAATACCGCGGGAAGAGGATCGGCTCCTTCCCGACCACGTCGGTCTTCTCGTTTCATCCGAACAAGAACATGACGACGGGCGAGGGCGGGATGGTCGTCACCTCGAACGAAGCGGTCTTCGAGAAGGCGTCGCTCCTGAAGTTCCACGGCATGGACCGGGAATCGTGGAAGCGCTTCGCGAAGGCGGGCAGCCCCCGATACGACGTCGCCCTGCCGGGCTTCAAGTACAACATGATGGACATCCAGGCCGCGCTCGGCCTGCATCAGTTGAAGCGCCTCGAGGGATTCCTGGTCGAGCGCGAGCGGCTCGCGCGGCGATACGACGCCGCCCTTGCCGGCGTTGCCGGGCTGATTCTTCCTTCCCGCGTCCCGTACCCCGTGCGCCACGCCTGGCACCTGTACACGCCGCTCGTCGACATCGACCGGCTGACGATCGGCCGGGACCGGTTCATGGCGGAGCTGAAGACCCGCAACATCGGGACGGGACTTCACTACACGGCCGCGCACGAGTTCTCGTATTACGCGGACCGCTTCGGCTGGAGGCCGGAGGACTTCCCGGAGGCGCACGTCGTCTCGGAGCGCATCGTGTCTCTGCCGCTCTTTCCGGGGCTCACGGACAGCGACCAGGACGACGCGATCGAGGCGATCCGGGACGTGCTGAAGACCTTTCGGGCCTGACGTGCCACTCGCGGCTGAGAGCTGACAGCCGACAGCCGACAGCTTAAGATCCTCGAGCCCCATGACACATCTCCAGACGCCATGAAGATCTCGGTCGTCGTCCCCGTCTACAACGAGCAGGCGAACCTGGACGAGTTCTTCCGGCGCGCGCTCGGCGTGATGGACGGGCTCGCCCGCCCGTACGAGCTCCTCGTGGTGGACGACGGCAGCCGCGACCGTTCGCTCGAGATCCTGAAAACCTGGGCGGCGCGCCGGCCCGACGTGGTCCGGGTGCTCGAGCTGTCCCGCAACTTCGGGCAGCACCCGGCGATCCTGGCCGGGTTCCGGGACGTGACGGGAGACGTCGTCGTCACGCTCGACGCGGATCTCCAGAACCCTCCCGAGGAAATTCCAAAGCTGCTTTCGAAAATGGAGGAGGGCTACGACGTCGTCGGCGGGGTCCGGGTGTCGCGCCAGGACTCGTTCGCGCGCCGCTTCGCCTCGCGAATCGTGAACCGTGTCACGGTGGCGATCACCCGCATGCGCCTGACCGACTTCGGCTGCATGCTCCGCGCGTA
>JBDUBP010000205.1:0-9917 GCA_040004075.1 Acidobacteriota bacterium
ACGCACGCCATGACCGAAATCACGTCTCCCCGACGCCCTGTTCTCCGGATTCGCGATCTCCCCTGCGAGGAACGTCCCCGCGAGCGGCTCGCGCGCGTGGGCGCCGCCGCGCTTTCGAACGAGGAGCTCCTCTCGCTGCTGCTCGGGTCCGGCACGCGCGGCGAGAATGCCCTCGACCGCGCCCGGAGCCTTCTCGCCGACCATGGCGGCCTAGTCGCCCTCGCCGGAATGTCGGGCGCCGAGCTGCGCCGGGAGCGCGGGATCAAGGGCGCCCGGGCCGCGGTCATCGAGGCCTCCCTCGAGCTCGGCCGGCGCCTGTCCACGGAGGCGATCGGCCCGCGCGACCTCTTTCACGAGCCGAATCTCGTCAAGGAGTATCTCCGCCGTGCGCGGGGAGACGGCGCGCAGGAGCGGACGGGCGCGCTGTTCGTCAACGCGAGGAACCGCCTCCTGAAAGACGATCCGGACATCTACCGCGGCACGCTCGACCGGGCCGTCGTCGAGCCGCGCGAGATCTTAAAACGCGCTCTCCTCGCCAACGCGGCCGGAGTGATCCTGTACCACAATCATCCGTCGGGAGATCCCGCCCCGTCGCGGGAAGACCGCGAGTTCACCCGCCGGCTCGCAACCGCCGCCGAGTCGGTCGGCGTCCGGCTGCTCGATCACATCGTGGTCGGCCGTTCCGGCTGCGTCTCCTTCCGCGAGGCGGGATTGCTGTAGGCAGTCGAGAGTCGAGAGTTGAGAGTTGAGAGCCCGGAGTCAGAGGGACAGCAGCCCGACTGACATTGACCCGACTCGGTGTATGTTGGGCGTCCCTTTCCCGGGAGGCTCTTTTGACGCTCGACGCATAACGCTCAACGCATAACGCTCAACCCTCAAAACTCTCGACTCCTAACTCTCAACTTCCCGTGCGCTTCTACGCCACCTCGCCGATCTACTACGTCAACGATCTGCCTCACATCGGGCACATCTATTCGACCGTCGTCGGCGATGCGCTGACGCGTTTCCACCGGCTGATCGGAGAGCCCACGCGCTTTCTGACCGGCACCGACGAGCACGGTCAGAAGATCGAGAAGGCGGCCGCGGAGCAGAACCTTCGCCCGATCGAGCTTGCGGACCGCGTGGTGGCCCGCTACGGAGAGCTCTGGAAGACGTACGACATCGCGAACGACGACTTCATCCGGACGACCGAACCGCGGCACCGGCAGGGAGTCATTGCCCTGATTTCGAAGATCGAGGCGGCCGGCGATTTCTATACGGCACGGCACGAGGGTTGGTACTGCTCGGGCTGCGAGGTCTTTTACACGGAGAAGGAGCTCGACTCCGAGAAGCGATGTCCCATCCACGGCACGGTCTGTACCTGGGAGTCGGAGGAGAACATCTTCTTCCGGCTCTCGAAGTACGCGGAGCCTCTCCTTCGCCACATCGAGGCGCACCCCGAGTTCATCCGGCCTGAGACGCGGCGGGCCGAGGTCGTCTCGTTCATCCGCGGGGGATTGAACGATCTCTCGGTCTCGCGCACGAAGCTGCAGTGGGGTATCCCGTTCCCGAACCATCCCGGGCACGTGGTTTACGTCTGGATGGAAGCCCTCGCGAACTACATCACCGCGCTCGGCTTCGGGGCGCAAGACGATCGGCTCTACCGGGAGTTCTGGGCCGATCCGGACTCCCGCCGCGTCCATCTGATCGGGAAGGACATCCTGAGGTTTCACGCCGTGTACTGGCCCGCGTTCCTGCTGTCCGCCGGGCTTCCCCTGCCGACGACGGTGTGGGCCCACGGCTGGTGGCTGCGGGACGGCAAAAAGATCTCGAAGTCGGTCGGCGGCATCGTCAGGCCGGACGAGCTCGCCGCGACGTTCGGCCCCGACGCGGTGCGTTATTTCCTTCTGCGGGAGATGGCCTTCGGACAGGACGCGAGCTTCTCCGACGAGGCGTTTCTCGTGCGGTACAACGCGGACCTCGCCAACGACCTCGGGAACACCGTGTCGAGGGTCGCCGCTCTGTGCCGTCAGTCCTTCGGGTCGGCGCCCACCGTGCCCTGCGCCGTCAACGAGGTTCATACCGCTTACCGGCCGCTCCGCAAGGAGTGGCGGGATGCCATGGAGGAGCTCGCGTTCCACCGCGCGCTCGAAACGGTGTGGAAGCTCCTGTCGCAGATCAACGGCTATGTCGTCAGCCGGGAGCCCTGGAAAATCCGCAAGGAGGAGGGCGCCTCCGACCGGCTGCAGAGAATCCTGTACGGGGCGGCCGAAGGAGTGCGTCTCGCTGCCGTCCTTCTCTCGCCCTTTCTTCCAGCGACGTCCCGGAAGATCTTCGAGACTCTCGGCCTTCCGCCTCGCGATCCGAACGAGCACGACCTGCGCTGGGGCGGCCTGATCCTGGGGGCGCCCCTCCCCGAGTCTCCGGCCCTCTTCCCTCGCGCCGACATTGCCGCGTATCTGAAAGGAGAGCAAAGCCCCATGGAAGACAAACCGACACCCCCTCCGGCCGCTTCGGCCCCCCCGCCGGTCGCCGCTCCGGAGGCGCCGCGCGTCGAGACCACGCAGGCGGTCTCGCCGTCGAGCGCCGACGCCCGCATCGGGATCGAGGAGTTCCAGAAGGTCCGGCTCGTCACCGGGAAGGTGCTCACGGCGGAGCGGGTTCCGAAGTCCAACAGGCTGATGAAGCTTCAGGTCGACCTTGGAACCGAGCAGCGGCAGGTCGTCGCGGGGATCGCCGCGCGATACGAGCCCGACGCCCTTGTCGGCCGAAACGTCGTGATCGTGGCGAACCTGAAGCCCGCGAAGTTGATGGGCGTCGAGTCGAACGGGATGGTGCTCGCGGCGACGGTGGGGGAGTCCGGGGAGCCTTCTCTGCTGGAGGTGGCCGCCGACGTGCCGCCGGGCAGCCGGGTGAAATGAAAGAGTTCTGAGTTTTCAGTTTTCTGTCATGAGTTGAGCTTCCGGGGGGCCCGTGTGACTGACCTCGTGCTGTCCGATTCGCATTGTCACCTGCAGCTCGAGGGACGGGACGGCGCCTCCGCCGAGGCGGACGTCCTGCTCGCGCGGGCGCGCGCGGCCGGCGTCGGACGATTCCTGGTGCCGGGGACGACTCTCGCCGATTCGGAGGCGGCGCTCGCGATCGCGCGTCGTCATTCGGATGTCGTCGCGGCGGTCGGAGTCCATCCGCACGAGGCGAAGGACTTCGATCCCGAGCGGGACGGGGCGCGCCTGGAAGCGCTGGCCCGCGACCCGAAGGCCGCCGCGATCGGCGAAGTGGGCCTCGACTTTCACTACGACCTCTCGCCTCGAGGCGTTCAGATCGCCGTCCTCGAATGGATGCTGGATCTCGCTCGCCGGCTCGGAAAGCCCGCCATCCTGCACAATCGGGAGAGCGGCGGCGAGATGTACGCGCTTCTTTCGCGCCAGGAAAAGCGGGAGCGCCCGGGCGTTTATCACTCGTTCACGGAGACGGCAGAGTACGGTCGGAAGGCGATCGACCTCGGCTACAGGATCTCCTTCTCGGGGATGATCACGTTCCGGGCCGCCGAGAACATCCGCGCAGCGGCGGCCGGCCTGCCGCTCGACGCTCTGCTGATCGAGACCGACACTCCATTTCTCGCGCCGGTTCCCCACCGCGGGAAACCCGGCGAGCCCGCCTTCGTCATCGAGACCGCCAGGGCGCTGGCCGCCGCCCAGAAGATAGACCTGGCGGCGGTCGCGGCCGCGACCACCTCGAATTTCGATGCGCTCTTCCTTTCGTGAGGTCCCGGCTTTCTCCCGAGGAGTTCGATGCCTGCGTCGAGGAAGCGCTGGCGCAGGTCCCCGCCGCCTTCGCCCGCTACATCGAGAACGTGGTCGTCGTCGTCGAAGAGGAACCCGCCGTCGAAGACTACGAGGAGACCGACACGCCGGACGATGACGAGCTCTTCGGTATTTTTCGCGGGATGGACGTCTTCGACCGCCAGTCGGCCGTCTCGCACCTGCCGGGCCAGATCGCGATCTTCCGCGGCCCGATCCTCCGGACCTGCCGCTCGAAAGGGGAAGCGATCCGAGAGATCCGCGACACCGTGGTGCACGAGATCGGGCACGTGCTGGGGTTGTCGGACGAGGAGATGCCATATTGAGACGGGTTGAGCGTTGAGCGTTCAGCGTTGAGCCTTCGTTGGGAGAAGGGGAACAGGCGGAATGGCGGGGCCGGGAATCGGGAATCGGGAATCGGGAATCGAAAAGAGGGGAATGGCCCGACCCCTCGCCCATCCCTCTCCCCGGGCGCGGGGAGAGGGGGAGATCCCGGGTTGAACGCTCAACGCTTGACGCTCGACTTCTTTACCTGATTCCATCTCGCGAGAGTCTTTTCCAGCGCCTCGGACAGCTCCTTCCAGGCGGCTACGGCCTGCGTCGTGGGGGCCGTGTCCGATCCCTCGACGACGGCGTAGAGGCTGGCGAGCTTTCCGTTCAAGCCGGAGAGGTTGTCCTGGTTTGCGGCGCGGCGGCCTCCGCCGGAGCCTTCCAGGGCGAGCAGGTCCGCCTCGTACGCAGAAGGAGATCCCTTTCGCGCTTCGGCTTCGGCCGCAGGTTTCAACTTTGCCCGCGCCGCCTTCACCTCCGCAAGCGCCGCGAAGTCGCGGGACAGCGCGGCCGAGATCGCGGTCGCGAGGCGGAACCGTTCCGCGAGGCCCTCCGGAGGCGTCTTCACGCGGGGATCCATGCGCACCGTGAGCGGCGCCGTGACGGCGCGCCCCCCGGCCGTCAAGCGGACCGTGTACGCGCCCGGGAGGACGGCGGGCCCGACGGGATGCCGAGGCGTGTCCGATGGCACCGCCGAGATCGGGTATTCGTGCTCGAGTGCGTCTGGGGGCGGGAAGTGCAGATCCCAGACGAACCGGTGCACCCCGGGCTCGGCGGAGAGGATCGCGGAGCGGCGGAGCCAGTAAGTCGGGACGTTCAACTCCGGATCCACGGGCTCCGGGCGGTCCGCGCTCGTGTATTTCCGGACGAGCTTTCCGGCGGAGTCGAGGATCTCGAGCACGACCGGCTGCGGCGGCCGCGACTTCAGGACGTAATTCACGACGGCGCCGTCGGGAGGATTCTGACCCGCCGGCTCCTCGGGGGGCAGGGGCGTGTCGGGCCATTGACTCCTCTTGACCCGCGTCGCCACCTGCGGCCGGAACAGATGGACGTCCGCCGCGACGCTCTCCGCCGCCATCTGGCGCAGAGGCGTGATGTCGTCGAGGATCCAGAAGGACCGGCCGTGAGTCCCGACGACCAGGTCGTCGCCGTGCACGACGAGGTCGCGGACCGAGGTCGCCGGAAGATTGTTCCGGACGGACTGCCACTCGTCCCCGTCGTCGAACGAGACGTACACTCCGCGCTCCGTCCCGGCAAAGAGAAGCCCCTTCCGCTCCGGGTCCTCGCGCACCGCGTTCACGACCTCGTTCTCGGGGATCCCGCGGACGATCTCCTGCCAGCTCGCGCCGCCGTCCCGCGTCCTGTAGATGTGCGGGCGCAGGTCGTCGAGCCGAAAGCGGTTGACCGCGGCGTACGCGACCGCGGGATCCGAGTGCGAGGCCTCCATCAGCGAGACCTTGCTCCACGCCGTCAGCGCCTTCGGGGTGACGTCCTTCCAGGCCTTGCCGCCGTCCGTGGTCACGTGGATCAGCCCGTCGTCGGTTCCTACCCAGAGGCGTCCGGCTTCCTTCGGGGACGGCGCGATCGTGTAGATCACTCCGCGATGCTTTCCCTTCTCCGGATCCGTCGGAGCGAAGACGCCGACGCTCGCAGGCATCTCCCAGGCCGCGCGGGTCAGGTCGGGCGACAGAACGCTCCAGCTGTTGCCGCCGTCGCGCGTGGCGAA
This sequence comes from Acidobacteriota bacterium, assembly GCA_040004075.1. Taxonomy (GTDB): domain Bacteria; phylum Acidobacteriota; class Thermoanaerobaculia; order UBA5066; family Gp7-AA6; genus JALYUA01. The sequence goes on from JBDUBP010000205.1 coordinate 5,836, forward strand.
GAGGACATTGGCGCCGAGATAGAGCAGGTGCGGATCGAGAGGCGAGAACAGCACCGGCATCGTGCGAACGAAACGGTACTTGCCGCGGATTGGGGCCGGCGAAATGTCCGTCGTGTCGCCGGTGCGGATATCGTGGCGGCTGATCTTCCCGCCGTAGATGATGTTCGGGTCCAGGGGATCGGGGGCGACGTATCCGTACTCCTCGACGCCCACAGGGTGGAAGTTTCCGAAGTGAATCGAACCGTCGTCGCTCCGGCTCGAGACGCCCGCCGAACCGCTCTCCTGCTGTCCGCCATAGACGCGATACGGGAACTGATTGTCCGTGATCACATGGTAGAACTGGGCGGTCGGCTGGTTGTACCAGGAGCTCCACGTCTTTCCCCCGTTCACCGAGATCGTCGCTCCCTGGTCGGCGGCGAGAAAGAGGATCTCGGGGTGATCGGGGTTGATCCAGATCGTGTGGTAGTCGTCGCCTCCCGGCGCCCCCTTGATTGCCGTGAAGGTGCGCCCCCCGTTCGTCGAAAGGTACGTAGACGTATTCGCGGCGTAGACGACGTCGGGATTTTTCGGATCGACTCTGACTTCCGCGAAGTCTCCACCGCGTCCCCAGATCCGGTTCTCCGCGTTCACGCGGCGCCACGTGGCGCCGGCGTCGTCGGAACGGTACGTCCCGCCGTGCGCGGCGTCGGCGTCCACCTGGGCGTAGAGCCTCGACGGATCCGAGGGAGCCACGGCGATGCCGATTCGGCCGAGGCCTTCCGCGACGGTCGGGAGGCCCGCCGTCAGCGGCTTCCACGTCGTTCCGCCGTCCGTCGATTTGTAGAGCCCGCTTCCGGGCCCCTGGAACGAGGCGCCGATCTCCCAGGGGGCCTGCCGGGCCGCCCAGAGGTCCGCGTACACCACCTGCGGATCCTTCGGGTCAAACGCGAGCGCGATCGCGCCGGTGTTCTCGTCCTTGTAGAGGACCCTCTCCCAGTTCTGTCCTCCGTCGGTCGAACGGAAGACGCCGCGCTCGGGGTTGGGCCCGTACGGGTGGCCGAGAACGGCGGCGAAAACCCGGTCGGGATTCCCGGGATCGACGAGGAGGGCGCCAATCTGCTGACCGTCCCTCAAGCCGAGATGCTTCCAGCTCTTCCCGCCGTCGGTCGATTTGTAGATCCCGTCCCCGGTCGAGAGGTCCGGGCGCTGGAGTCCCTCCCCGCTTCCGACGTAGATCACGTCGGGGTCGGACGGCGCCAGGGCGATGGCCCCGATCGACTGGGTCGGCTGGTCGTCGAAGATCGGCACCCACGTGCGCCCCGCGTCGGTCGTCTTCCAGACGCCGCCGTTGTTGACGCCCATGAAGAAGACGTTCGGCTGCGACGCGATCCCCGCCGCGCCTACGGTCCGCCCCCCCCGAAACGGACCGATGCACCGCCACCGCATTTCGGAGAAGAGCCGCGTATCCGCCGGGGGGTCAGCCGATCCCGAGGCGGCGATGCAGGCGAGGGCGATGAGTCCCGCGGCGAAGCGGCGCGTTGAGGTCACGGGGCCTCCGTAAGGGAAGTTGAGCGTTGAGAGTTTAGAGCCGGGAGTCGCGAGGGAAGAACAAGCCAACGCAGATCAGGATTTTCGGCGTTCGAGGCTCGGGCGGTCCCACCGTCCGGCCTGGGCGGCCGCGTCGTACGTGGACTGGAAAAACGCCAGGGCGTCGGCCTCGGGATCCGGCGCGGCGGCGACGGCCGCATAGGGCAGCAGGTATTCGCCGAGCGTCGCGTCGAAGCGCGCCGCCGCGGGCCGCACCGGAAGGTCCCGGAAGCCCTTCGGCTCCGGCGCGGCATAGGAATAGAAGACGGGCTCCTCGAGGCCGGGCCCGCCCGGCCAGAAGCCGGCGCTCGACACTTCGTGCGAGTAGGCCTCTCGCGTGATGGCGTCCGCCCCGGCCCGCGGGGGAGCGGGACGGCCCGAGAATCGCGTCACGCAGAGATCGAAGCTGCCCCAGAAGAAGTGGACGGGGCTGCACTTCCCGATGTATCCGGAGCGGAACCTCTGGAGCACGCGTTCGCTGCTCGAGAGGATCCGGCGCAGCCGGTCGACCGATTCCCGGTCGTACGAAGCGTGGTGATGGTCCTCTTCGAACCGGACCGGATTGGGGATCTCGACCGGCATGGTCCGGATCGGAACGGAGATGCCGAGGGAGTCGAGGGCTCCCACCAGCTCCTCGTGGAATTGCGAGACCGAGCGCGGCGACAGGGGAAGCTCGCGGCGCGCCCGGCCGGACGTCGTGACCGTGAGCCGGTGGTCCACGAAGTCGAAGGCGATCTCGAAGCTGCCCGCCGGATCCGGAATCGCCCCCGTGGTCAGCCCCCTCGGCGTGACGAGGAAGGCGGCATTCCACCAGTGGTTCACGAGAGGAGTCCGCGCGAGCTTGATCTTCCCGGGGATCTGCATCCACCGGTGCAGGGTCTCGTACGTGTCCCGCCAGGAGGCGAGCGGGAGGGAAGGCCATTGAGTCATTGGGAAATCAGTTGTCACTTATCAGTCGTCAGTCGTCAGTTGTCAGTTTCAGTTATCAATTCGGAGTCCTCGCAGGCGCATTCTCCCTGTTAGGCGAGAAAAAACTAAAGGGGCGCCGAAGCGCCCCTGTCCGAAGACTGAAAACTGAGAACTGAGAACTGACGACTCCCTTCACATCGCCGCGGGCAGCCGCAGCGGCTGCTCGAGCGTGAAGGCGGTCGAGCGGCCCGCTTCGATCGAAAAGTCGAGGTCGCCTCCGAGAGCCGCCACGCCGGTTCCCGCCGCCGCGCCGGCCGCCGCGCCTTCGAGGGTGCCCTTCGTGTTGCCGCCGAGCACCTGTCCCAGAATCGCGCCGACCGCCGCGCCGCCTGCGATGTACCCGGCGTTGCGCTTGGTGTGGGTGTCCCCGACGCGTGAATACGCCGACGTCGCGATCGCGATCGTCCGGCCGTTCACGTCGAGGTCGGTCAGGCGGAACCGCAGCTCCGCGGGCCGCGCGAGCTTGCCGGAGTCGACGACGTGCTCGACCTTTCCGTGCACGCGGGTCCCCGAAGGCGCCACGACCGTGTCGTCCTCGGCCAGGAGGTCGTCGAGAAGCTCTCCGGAATAGACCTCGCCCTCCCGCGCGCTCGCCGTGGAGATCGTCTTGTCGAATCTCGCCCTCAGGATCGTGCCGGCCGGGACCTCGTGCTCCCGCCGCCCCGCCGGCGCCCGACGCGCGTCGGAGGCACCCGTCGCCTCTCCAGAGCGGGCGACTCCCGTTGCGGAGCCGGTCTTCTCCGTCGTCGACCGCGTGCGACGGCGGACGGCATTTCGCTGCGACGCTTCGACCGGGTCGACTGTCACGGTTGTCGTCGTGGTCGTCGTCGTGGTCTGCCGCACTCCATCGGGGAGCACCGGCGTGGGCCCCGGAGCCGCGCCGGCAGCCGCCGAAGCGTCGGCCGGTACGGGTGTGGCTGCCGCGGTAGAGGTCTCGCCGGTTTTCTGACATCCCGCCGCAAACGCGAGGCCCAGGACGACGCCAGCGGCCGTGATCTGAAATTTTCTCGAAATCATGTGACCTCCTGAATGACTGAGATGGTTACTTCCTCGACAGAGCAAGCGGCATGCCTTAATCAGCTGCCGCGCCAAGGCGGAACCCAGACGACTGAAGAGAAAAACGCGGCCTCGCGGCCGCGCTTTTTCTTCTCCGAAACGAGAAGGGCTTACCTGCGGGGGCCCCGGGGTCCTCTCTGGTCTCCTCGCGGCCCGCGGTCGTCGCGAGGGCCACGCTCGTCCCGCGGTCCGCGATCGTCGCCGTGGTCGTCAGGGCCGCCCCCCGCCGGAGCCAGGGCCATCTCGGCCTCGAGCTCCTCCTTGGAGAGCGCCTGTTTGCGAGACAGCTTGATCTTGCCCATCGGATCGACGGCGATGATCTTGACCGTGACCTCGTCGCCTTCCTTGACCACGTCGGTCGTCTGACGCACGCGGTACGGCGCCAGCTCGGAGATGTGCACCAGGCCGTCCTGCCCGGGGAGGATCTCGACGAAAGCTCCGTACGGCTCGACCCGGCGCACCTTTCCTCGGTACACCTTGCCGATCTCCGG
>JBDUBP010000107.1:0-2953 GCA_040004075.1 Acidobacteriota bacterium
CGACGTTGCCGTCGGGGCGGTGCGCTCTTACCGCACCGTTTCACCCTTACCGTCCGCCCCGCGAAGGGCGGAAGGCGGTTTAATTTCTGTGGCACTTTCCTTCACGTCGCCGCGACCGGGGATTACCCGGCATGCCACCCGTTCGGAGTTCGGACTTTCCTCCCCGATTGCTCGGGGCGATCACGTGGCCCGCTCGGAGCCGCGAGCAGTATACCGGGAGGTGCGGGCGCCGGGAATCGGGAAACGGGAATCGAAAGACGTATAGGAGAGGGGGGCGCGGCTGGTTCTCCCTCTCCTCGGGCCCGGGGGAGAGGGCTGGGGTGAGGGGCTGGATCTACGGTTTCTTGTTCCCGGGATCGGAGAAGTACTTCATCCAATCTTCGACGTCCACACGGGCTTCCGTTTTCTGGGGACCCGTTCGCCCGGCGGCCCCCTTTCCGAACCTCTCCCAGAACTGTGCCGGGTCGAGGGTCTTCGCGCCCGCGTCGCGGCATCTTCGCGCGAGGTCCCGGTCGGCCGTCACGACAGTGATCTCTCTCGCGTCGGCCGCGGCGGAGATCTCGCGGACGATGGCCTCGTCGGCGGAGCCCCCCGGCCGGCGGATTGTCAGGGATCCCAGCGTCCGGGTTCGTTCGGGCGGGCCGTCGTAGAAAATCCGAACCGAGGAGCGCATCCCGCGCAACCGCGCGGCGAGCTCGCTCTCGAGGGCCGCCCGGTCGTCCTCCCCCGGAGTCCGCGCCCGCCGCGCCGAACCGATGAGATTGTTTCCGTCGAGGACGTAGGGCAATGGCCCGGTCTCTGAATGGCGCCGTGTCAGGCGCCGGTTTCGGTGCGCCGGCGAGGGTGCTGAATCCGGAAGAAGAGCACCTGCAGCCCGCGGGCGACCCGGGGCCAGTGCATCAGGAGGCCGACGACGAGCGCGGCCAGGAAAAGGGGCGTCAGCCACGGCTGGAAAAAAAGCAGGACGGCGAGCATGACGGCCACGACATCCTCCGCCACCGACAAGGCGATCTGAGTCCAGCCGCGGGTCGCGGCGGTCGATGTCAGCCGGCTGGTCGATTTCGCGGCGTGCGCGGCCAGGGTGACGACCGCCGCCAGGATCGCGATTCCGATCTTCGCGGGCACGGACTGGTCTCCGATGGCGGCGAGCGCGAGCAGCGCGCCGACGATCGGCCGCAGAAGCGTGTGCGCCGCCTCCCAGAAGCGATCGACCAGGGGGATCTTCGTCACGACGAATTCGGCAATGAACATCACGATCGCGATCTGGAGCATCGCGGGACTCGCCAGGAAGCCGGCGGTGCCGCCCGGGAAATCCTGCGGGAGGAGCGCATACAGTGCGTTGAAGATCAGCAGGACCGACCACGCGTTCAGCCCGGCCGCGGTGGCGAGACCGAGTCCCGTGAGGAGAGGGATCAATTCCGGGATCGAAAGATTCGCGACAGCAGACCGGGCCGATCTTGCTGAGCGCGAGCCATCGCGGCGGCGGAACGCTCGAGCGTCACTTCGTCCGGTGAGGTCGGCGAGTCCAGGATCGCCAGCGGGTCGGCGTCGGGCTCCTCTTCAACCGGCGGCGGCACGGCGCCAGCCAGGATGCTTCCCAGGAGCTCCTGATGCTCGGGAGAGGGATCGAGATCCACCAGCCGCCGGGCGAACGGCTCGGCCTCCTCGTTCCGGCCGTGCTCGTGGAGCGCGCGGGCCGCGGTGCGAATGAAGGGAACGCGCCGCGGCTCGAGCCGCGCGGCCTCCTTCAGGTTCTCGAGCCCCTTGGGGATCCAGAGCGAGTTGCGGAGCTCCACCTGCCCCAGGCACATGCGGTACTCGGCGTTGTCCGGGACGAAGCGAATGGCCTCCCGCATCATCTCGACCGCGGGATGGAAATCCTTCTGCGCGATCAGCTCGCGGGCGCGCCGGTAGCTCTGCTCGGCCAGGTGTCGGCGGACCTCCGGATCCGCGGAGGTCTCGGCCACCGCGACGGACACCGGGGCGGCGTCCAGGGATTCGTCGTACTCGACACGGTGATCGGCGTCCGACAGCACGTCGTGCGCGAGCTTCAGTCGCTCGAACACGGCCGCGAGCTCCCGCTCGAACTGGCGCAGATCGCCCCGGTGCCGCAGATCCGGATGGAAGAGGCGGCTCCGTTCGAAGTAGGCCTTGCCGATCTGCTCCGTCGTCGCCGTGGACGCCACGCCCAGGAGCTCGTAATGAGTGAGCCAGTCAATGCGGCGGTAGGTGTTCTTCACGAGCTCCGCGTGTCCCGGCGCGGCGTCGGGCGGTTGAAGGTCGACGACGACGTTCAACCCTTCGAAGCCGCCCGCGTGGCCCGTCGCGGTTCCCTCGGTCTTCCACTCGACGATCCCGCAGGAGAAGAGAGCGTAGAGGGTCTTCGCCGCGGAGCCCCGGGATCCGCCGCCGATCTTCAGGAGCGATTCGAGGTCGAGCGCCCCGTCGATGCGCGAGAGGAGGTACGCCTCCTGCGGGGTGAGGGGCAGGTACTGGTAGCGCGACATGGGTTCGCGCGCAAGGCTCGGGACCGCGTGGGGATCGCCGAGGCGCTTCTGGAACGTGTCGTTTTCGGGAAGGCGGCGGATGCCTTCGACGATGATCGCCGCCGTCGACAGCGTGAGGGCGACGTCCGGATCGAGCACTCCGGTCGAGGACTGGAAGCGGTACTCCCCCTGGTCCCACTCAAAGGTCGAGAAGACGATCTCTTCGACGAGCCGCCGCATCTCCGCATCGAGGACCTGCCGCGATACGAGACCCTTCTCGACGAGAATTTTGCCGAGCCGCGCGCGCCCCTGCTTGGCGACGGTCTCGAGCGCCCACGAGAGGTCTTCGTCCGTGATCCAGCCGCGCCGCTTCAGAAAAGCGCCGATGCGCTGCCCTTCGCGGGAGGATGTGGCGGTGCGCAGCTCCCCTTTCTCGAAGAACAAATGCCGAGTTTCGTCGCCCCGAA
>JBDUBP010000141.1:0-9839 GCA_040004075.1 Acidobacteriota bacterium
TGAGCGTTGAGCGTTGAGCGTTGAGCGTTGAGCGTTGAGCGTTGAGCGTTGAGCGAAAAACCGTTCCGGTCCGCGACTCCTTCCGCCGTTCGCCCTTCGCCCTTCCCCTTCCCCCGCGCCTCGCGCCGGGGCGCCCGGCGCCTGGCCAGCTAAGATACGGCGCAGTGATTCTCGAAGCGGCGCGCCGGGTTCTCCAGATCGAGGCGGATTCCGTCCGCGAGCAGATCGGCAACCTGGGGCCCGCATTCGTGCGCGCCGCCGAGGAAATCTCCGCCTCGGCGGGCCGCCTGTGCGTCACCGGTCTCGGAAAATCGGGGCTCATCGGCCAGAAGATCGCCGCGACGCTGGCGTCGACCGGCACGCCGGCGTATTTTCTTCACGCCGCGGAGGCGAGCCACGGCGACCTCGGGATGCTCGTGGCCGGCGATCTCGTGCTCGCAATCTCCTATTCCGGCGAGACGCCCGAGATCGTGCGGCTGCTCGAGTTCGCGCGCACACGCAAACTGAGGACAATCGCCATGACGGGCACCTCCGAGTCGTCGGTGGCCCGGGCGGCCGATATCGCCCTGGCGATCACCGTGTCGCGCGAGGCGTGCCCGTTGAACCTCGCCCCCACGGCTTCGACGACGGCGATGCTCGCGGTCGGAGACGCTCTCGCAATGGCGCTCTCCGAGATGCGGGGCTTCCGCGAGGAGGACTTCGCCGCGCTCCATCCCGGCGGGGACATCGGAAAACGGTTCCTGAAGATCAAGGACTTGATGCGGACGGGCGACCGCGTCCCCAGAGTCGGGACGGAGACGCCGATGGCGGAGACGATCCACGAGATGTCCCGCAAGATGATGGGCATCACCGCCGTCGTGGATCGGGAGGACCGGCTGCTCGGGGTGATCTCCGACGGAGACCTGCGCCGCCTCCTCGAGAAGGACGCCGCGCTGCTCTCACGCACCGCGGGGACCTGCCTCCACCCCGGCCCGCGGACGGTCGGGGGCGAGGAGTTCGCCTCCACCGCGCTCGCGACGATGGAAGCGTCGCGCATCACGTCGCTCTTCGTCGTCGAGGACGGCCGCCTCGCCGGCGCCGTGCACCTTCACGATCTTCTCTCCGCGGGAGTCACGAGGTGAGCGCGCGATCGGGCCGCGCGCGTCGATCTCTCCCGATCCGAGCGCTTTTCTTCGACGTCGACGGCGTGCTCACGGATGGGCGGATCTATCTCGCGGACGACGGAAACGACTTCAAGGTCTTCGACACGAAAGACGGCCACGGAATCAAGATGGCGATCGCCGCGGGCCTTCGCGTGGCGTGGATCTCGGGCCGCACGTCCCGCGCGACGGCCCGCCGCGCCCGGGAGCTCGGCGTGCGCGATTGCCGCCAGGGCGTTCCCCACGACGGAAAGCTGAGGGTTTATCGGGACCTCTGCCGGAAATTCGCGGTCACGGCGGGAGAGACCGCCGCGATGGGAGACGACGAACCCGACATCCCGCTGCTCGACGCCGCGGCTCTCTCCGCGTGCCCCGCCGACGCCGTGCCGGCGGCCCGCCGCGCCGCTCAGGTGGTTTTGAAGAATCGGGGAGGCCGCGGCGCCGTGCGCGAGTTCATCGAGCTCGTCCTGGCGCACAACCGGAGGCTCAGGCCAACGGCTGAGAGCTGACGGCTGACGCCTGACGGCTAGGTTCCCGCCGCCTCGCGCTTTCTGAAAATCCACGCGACGCCGACGCCGAGCAGGTAGAGCGCCATCATCGGGAAGGCGAACACGCACTGCGTGGCGATGTCCGGCGTGGGCGTGATGATGGCGGCGATGATGAAGATGATCAGGATGGCGTATTTGAACTTCTTCATCAGCCAGCCGGGCGTCACGATCCCCATCCGGGCGAGAAAGAAGATGAAGATCGGGGTCTCGAAACAGATGCCGAGTCCCAGAATGAGCTTGATGGCCGTCGAGAGGTATTCGTTGATGGTAATGACGGCATTGAAGTTCTTCCCGACGCCCACCAGGAATCCGACGACCAGCGGAAACGCCTCGTAATACGCGAAGGCGCAGCCTGACAGGAAGAACACGAGCCCGGCAATGATGAAGGGCCAGACGTACCGCCGCTCGCGCCGGTAGAGAGCGGGGGCGACGAAGAGCCAGATCTGCCACAGCAGAACCGGCGAGGCGAGGATGACCCCGGCGAACAGCGCGACGCGGAAATACATCAGGAACGGTTCGGTCAGCGTCGTGTAGGACAGGTTCTGACCCGGCGGGAGGACGCGGCGGAGCGGACGCGCGAGAAAGTCGAAGATCTCCTGCGCCCAGCTCCAGCACAGCAGGAAGGCCACGAAGACGGCGATCAAAGAGACGATGAGGCGTTTTCGGAACTCTTCGAGGTGGTCGAAGAACCCCATCCGGGGGAGATCCTCGTCCCCCTCCTCGCGGCGGCCCGGGGCCTCGTCCGTCAACCGCGCTGCGCCGGAGGAAATGGAAGAGGCCGCCGCGAAGGCTCCGCGGCGGCCGTCGCGCTCGGACTCAAGCGGGATGGATGGGAGCGGGGTCGGCGACCGAAGGAGACGGGTCTGCGACGGCGACCGAAGCCGGGTCCGCGGGCAGAGAGGGCACCGTTTCCGCGGCGGGCGGAGAGATCAGGCTGTCGTGAATCGAGGAGACGTGGTCCTTGACCGCCGCGACCTCCGCCTTGCTCTGCTCGATCTCCGTCTCGATCGTCTTTTTCAGCTCGTCGGACGCCTTCTTGAACTCGGCCAGCCCCTTTCCCAGGGACTTGCCGATCTCGGGCAGCTTCTTGGGCCCGAAGACGAGGAGGGCGACCACGAAGATCAGAATCAACTCGGGCATACCGATGGAGCCGAACATGTTTCCCCCTGCGCAGGCGATTCTAACCCCGCGCACGGCGCCGGCCCGATTCCCTGCCGAAACCGAAGTCGGCGTGTCAGAATGTGATTCTCCCAGGCTCTGGGGGCAGGAGGTTCGAGTGAGCCAGCCACGGTCTCGATTACTGGTCTCGATCGCGCTCCTCGGAGCGGCCACTCTTCTCGGTGGGGCTCTCGGGGGCAAGTTGTTCGCCTCTCCCGAGCGCGAAGTCCCTCCGCTGGACGAGTATGCCGACATTCTGACGACCCTCGGGGAATGGTCTCCCGAGCCTGTCGCCCCCGAAAAGTTCGTGTACGCCTCCATTCACGGGATGCTCGCCCGGCTGGATCCCCACACCGCGTTTCTGGAGCCCGACGAGTACGCCGCCATGCGGGAGAAGCAGCAGGGATCGTTTTTCGGCCTCGGCATCCAGATCCAGAAGCGGATGGGCAAGATCACCGTGATCGCCCCGATGGAGGGGACGCCGGCCTACAAGATGGGCGTTCGCGCGGGCGACGTGATCACCCACATCGAGGATGAGGAAATCAAGGAGGACGCGTCCACGGACGACGTCGTCAAGAAGCTGCGGGGGCCAAAGGGGACCGCCGTCCACATCACGATCCGCCGCACCGGGCTCGACGAACCCCTTCACATGACGATCACCCGGGCGGAGATCCCCACCCTGTCGGTGCCCTACGCGTTCATGTTGAACGCGGACACCGGCTACATTCTCCTCCGCGACTTCACGCACACCTCGAGCCGCGAGCTCATCGCCGCCCTCGCCAGGCTCGAGAAGCTCGGCATGAAGAGGCTCGTCCTCGACCTGCGCGGAAATCCCGGCGGCGTTCTCGATCAGGCAGTGGACGTGTCCGACGTGTTCCTGCCCAAGGGCTCGAAGATCGTCTACACCCGCGGACGAACGCCTTCCTCCGCCCAGGACTTCTATGCCCCCGGCGACGGGCCGCACTTCGACCGCCCGCTCGTGGTCCTCATCAATCGCGGATCCGCCTCCGCTTCTGAGATCGTCGCGGGCGCGATCCAGGACCATGACCGGGGACTGATCGTCGGACAGAGAAGCTGGGGCAAGGGGCTGGTGCAGAGCGTCTATACCCTCCCCTACGGCGCCGGGCTGGCCCTGACGACGGCGCGCTACTACACGCCCTCGGGACGCTGGATCCAGAGGGACTACAGCGACCTGCTCGCTTATGTGAACCCGGAGGACCCCGACGCGGCGGTCGCGAGCGGCGAAACCGCCGTCGAGGCTCCCCGCACGGCCGGCCAGACCTTCTACACGGAGGCGGGACGCACCGTTTACGCCGCGGGAGGCATCACCCCCGACGTGGCCATCAAGAGCGGGTTCTCCGAATCCAAGCTCCTCTCCCAGTTCCTCGCGCGCAATCTGTTCTTCAATTTCGCCATCGACTACCTGTCGCACCATTCCGAGGTGAAGCCGAGTTTCGAGGTCACCCCGGAGCTGCGCCAGCAGTTCTTCAAGTTCGCCGAAGCCAGCAAGTTCTCGAGCGTCGAAGAGCTCACACGGCAGTGGGAGGCCGAGCCCAACCGCGGCATCGTGGACCTCGCCATGAAGGTCGAGATCGTCAACGCGAAGTTCGGCCTGGAGGCCGGCCGGAAGGCCCAGGCGGAGGGCGACACGCAGCTCCAGAAGGGGCTCGCGATGTTCGACGAGGCCGCGCGGATTGCCGCGTTGCCCAAGAAGCCGGCGCCGGCCCGCGCCGCGCGGCAGGGGAGCTAGCTCTCAGCTCTCAGCTGTCAGCTGTCTGATTCCGGGCGGCCTCGCGGCCCCCTGTTTTTCTTTTCGATCCTCTTGGACTGCGGCCCGTCTCTCCTGATCCATGCGACGAGGCGTCCGCTGCCAGGCTTGTGAGGCCCACCCTCACCGCCTAGTCACCAGGCGCATCTTCCTGGGTGGATTCCCTAATTGCTGATGGCTGACAGCTGACAGCTCATCTCAACTGGCCCGATCCCTGCACGATCTCGCGCATGGCCTTCCCGGCGGCGCTGCGCGCCCGAACCCGCACCTCGCGCGCGGCCGAGACGCCCTCTCTGCCGCCGGGCGCCCGGCGTTGCCGGCGCAAGTTCCTGCGGTTCTTCGCGGGCGGGTTTCAGGACGCGACGTACCTCGACTGGGAGCGCAACTACAAGGCGGCCGCGCACGCGCAGTGGCTGGAGGCCCTCGGCCCGGACCGGTTTCGATCGATGCTCAGGGCCGGAAGGTTCGAGGAGGTTGCCGCCCACGCGGTGCGAATCGAGTCGAGGACGAACCTGCTCTTCTCCTTCGAAAAGATGGCGCTGCGAGACGCGGTCAGGCCGGCCGGCGGCGCGCGGCTGTTCGCAGAGGGACTCTACGAATTCCTGCATGGGCCGCAGATTTCCTCGCAGGAGGGCTTCGTCCGTTGGTCCGAAGTCGTCGGTTCGCTCCCGAGGCGTCAGACCCGCGTGCTCACGTGGCCGGTGGTCACGGTGTTCGGGTTCCTGGCGCAGCCCGACCGCCACATCTTCCTGAAACCCAACGTAACGCGGGTCGCCGCGCAGCGGTACGGCGTCGAATTCACCTATCGCTCGGCGCCGAACTGGGAGACGTACGAGAGCCTCCTCGAATTCGCCGGCCGCGTCCGGCGGGATCTGAAGGACCTGCGCCCACGAGACATGATCGACCTGCAATCCTTTCTCTGGGTTCAGGGGTCCGATGAGTACGAATGACGGGGGAAAGAGGGTTGAGCTTCGAGCGTTCAGGAGGGAAGTTGACACTTGAAAGTTCACGATAAAACGGGTGATCTGAAACGGAATACTCGGCGAGTTAGGTTTTTTCCCGTTTCCCGTTTCCCGTTTCCCGGCTCCGCCGGTCCCTCCCGCCTTCCCCCTCCCGTCCCAATAAAAAAACCCCGCCTCGCGGCGGGGCGCACGAAGAAGGGGAGGGACTCGATCAGTTCTTGATCACCGAGTTGTTCAGGACGACGAACTTGCGGCGGCCGATCTCGCTGCGTCTCGCCCCGCCGAACCGGTTGTCGAAGGCGTAGATCACCAGATCGTGCTCGGTGTCGCTCATGTGAGTCGTATCGAGCGGGAAGAAAAACCCGACGTCCGGCGTCGGAACGCGGATGTCGTTGTTCGGCACGTCGGGGCGGAAAAGCCCGTACGTCCCGGTCGGCACATCCAGGATCGCGAGCACCTGCCCGTCGACGTCGAGTTCGAGACGGGAGATCCCGCCGTCGAAGTCGTATGCCCACCCGGATACCAGGAACGTCTTGTCGATGAATTGAAACTCGTAGGGCATGTCGATATATCCAAACGCGGGCCTGTCCGGATCGGTGTCCGAAAGGTCGCAGAGGACGTCGACGGACATCGCCGCGATCTGGATCACCGTCTCCTCGTCGTCCCCGACGCGAAGGGCGAGCGTGTGCTTTCCGGAACTGGTTAAGCCGGTGACCTGGGAACCGCCCACCGCCGCGGGGATGACCACCTCGAGAAGGCCCGTCGAGGGGTTCCGCTGGAGAGCGAACGCGAAGTTGAACCCCGCGTTATCGGCATTGACGTACCCCGAATAGGCGCGCGCGACGTCGGGACGGTTCACGCCGTAACAGTTCAAGAGAGCGGCGCCGAGCTGGACGCAGTCGCGGCGGCTGTTGGCGATCGGCTGGCCGTCTAAGAGCAGCTCGACGAAAGCGACCTGACCCTTGTCCAGCCGCGATCCGGTGTCGAGAGCCCAACCCTTGACGATGTTGCTGTAGAAAGACACCGGCAGCGCGGGCGTTCCGGTCGGTCCCGGCGGGAAGCACGGGGACGGGCAGACGTCCGGAGGGGGAACGACCGTGAACGCGGGCGTGCAGTTCAGCGACGCCTTGTCCAGGGGGAAGTCGATCCGGCCGAAGGGCGCCAGGTTGCTGCCGTTGTTGATGACCTGCACCGTACGGGTGCCGATCACGCGCGCGGTCCCGCCCGAGTCGGTGACGCGCACGGAAAACACGTGCACGCCGTTGACGAGCTTGGTGGTGTCGACGTTGGCGACGAACCCGGAGAAAATCGCGAAGGGGACGTCGGGAAACGCCGCCGCCACGTCGGGCCGCGTCGTCCCGTAGGTCGCCGTCTGGCCGTTCGCACTCCCGCTGCGGCCCCGGCCTCCCGCGTCGCCCAGGCGTCCGACCGCTCCGGCGACGATCTGTCCGTCGACCAGAAAATCGATGTGGTCGACGCCCTGGTCATCCAGAGCCCATCCGACGACCGGATAGGAGCCGTTCGCCCCCTCGACCGCGTTGTCCGTCGGCATGTCGATGTATCCGAAGGGAGCCTGGTCGACCGTGTTGTCGACGATCACCGAGACAGGGCCGAGAGTGAAGACGCTGCCCGAGGACTCCGTGACGCGAACCGTGATCGAATGCGTCCCGTTTGACAGCGACCTCGTGTAGAACGACGTCAAGAACCCCGGCTTCGGCGTTGCGCTGTTCGCGTAATTCGGGAACGCGTTCAGCACGTCGATGCGGGGGAGGTTGAAGTCGGCCGTGTTCCTGGGTACAGAATTGCCGTCGATCAAGAGGTCGATGCGGCTGACTCTGTTGAAGTCGAGCACCCATCCGGCGACCCGGACGACCCCGGACACTCGCTGCCCTGCCGTGGGCTCGTCGATGACCCCGATCGGCTGTGCGCCTGCCGCCGCGCACACGAACAGACCGGCTACCGCCAGAAGCGCCAGATGCCTGGGCGCCGTCTTCATTTCGCAAACCTCCCGAAAAAGTAAGAAAAGAATGGTCAAATTTCGACTGAAAGTCAAGTGTTCGAAGATCTTCGCCTCATTTTTTTAGGCAAAAGCCGTTCTGAAATGCTAAAACCAGACGCGAAACCCATGCTCCAGCCCGTCTCCTCTCCGCCGCTTTTCACACCGCCTCGAGCGCCGGGCGTCATCCGGACGGGAGCGTAGGCGGCCGTGCCCGCCTTCTGGAAATCGAGGACGGCGCAGGTCGCGATCTCGCTCCTCCTGGCCGGAATCCTGCTGGCTCTCTTCCTGCGGCAGGTGCGTTTTCGCGAGCTCGCCGCCGCCCTCTCGTCCGTGTCCGTCGGCTGGCTCGCCCTGTCGACGGCCATCGCGATCTCGACGTTCGCCCTGCGGGCCGTGCGCTGGACCTGGCTCCTGCGCCCCGTCGGCAAGGTCCCCTTCCTGCCCGCCTTTGCGGCCACCTCGGTCGGCTTTGCCGCGAACAACCTTCCCGGCAAGGTCGGAGAGGTCCTGAGGCCCGCTTTCCTCGCCCGGTCCCGCCGGCTGCCGTTCTCGCCCCTTCTCGCCTCGATCGTCCTCGAGCGGGTCTTAGACGGCGTCTCCGTGGTCGTCTTCTTCGCCTTCGCGATGGCGGTCGGGCTGCCCCGCTCCGGAGGACTCCAGCAGCTGGCGCTGCCCGCGCTCTTCATGATCACCGCCGTCGGCGTCGTCGTCTTCGCTGTGTTTCAGCGCGCGAGAACGGAAGCGTTTCTGGATCTCGTCTGGGGTCGTCTCCCCGAGAGGCTGCAGCCGCGGCTGCGCGCCTTCGCCGGGTCGTTCATCGACGGCTTCGCGACGCTTCGCGACCCGGCCCTCTTTCTGCTGGTCGCGGCCGGTTCTCTGGCGATGTGGTTCGTGATCAACGTGCAGGTGGCTGTGCTCTTCCGCGCGTTCCACCTCCCGCTCCCTTTCCCGGCGGCGTTCGTCGTGACGACCTTCGCCGTGCTCGGCCTCATGGTTCCGACGCCGGGCGGGCTCGGCTCGTACCACGTCGCGGTCCAGTTCGCGCTGACGTACTTCTACGGAGTCCCCGTCGCCACGGCTTCCGCGGTGGCGCTGCTCGCGCACGCGATCTCCTTCGTTCCGATTACCCTGATCGGCCTCGTCTTTCTCCTCGCGGCGCCCGCCCGGGACACCGGGCTTCCGGGGACCGAAGGGGACGCGCCGACGAACCGGAACGGGGCGTCGGCCTGACGATGGCCGGCAGCCGCATCACGCGATACTCTTGGGACACATGCGTTGCCCGTTCTGTGGAGGAGGAGACGACCGGGTCGTGGACTCCCGCGAAGGTCGTGATGGAGAGGTCATACGACGCCGGCGCGAGTGCGTTTCGTGCGGCCGCCGCTTCACCTCCTACGAGACCATCGAGGAGATCCCGTACATGGTCGTGAAAAACGATGGCCGGCGGGAGAGCTTCGACCGGAAAAAGCTTCGCGGAGGCCTGGTCAAGGCGGTCGAAAAGAGGCCGGTGGCGCCGGCGAAGCTGGACGCGATCGTCGATGAGATCGAGACGCGTCTGCACGATTCGGAGGAGCGGGAGATCGCGACGAGCCAGATCGGATCCGTCGTCATGGAAAGGCTGCGGGAGCTCGACAAGGTCGCGTACGTCCGCTTCGCTTCGGTGTACCGCAAGTTCGAGGACGTGGATGAATTCCTCCACGAGCTGAAGGATCTGATCGGCCGCGCCGAAACGAAGACCTCCGGATAGGAGACACACGCGCATGAGACGTTCCGGCAAGTTTTACGGACCGATGGTCGAGCTCTCGCGGCTCCAGAGCGAGCTGAACCGTCTGTTCGCCACGTTCGTCGAGAGCAATCAGGGCAGCGCCGCGACGGCGACCTCCTGGGACCCGAACGTGGACGTGATGGACGACGGTCAGAAGCTGCGCATCTTGATCGAGGTGCCGGGCGTTGATGCCGAGGACGTGCGGGTCACCGTGCGAGGGCGGGTCCTGACGGTCCGCGGCACGAAGAAGGGCCGCACGCGGTCTCGCGAGGGCATCCGGTTCTTCTGCATGGAGCGCTATTTCGGAGGGTTCGTGAAGTCGGTCGCCTTGCCGCGCGCGGTCAACACGCACCAGGCGAAGACGCAGCTCAAGGAAGGGCTCCTCGAGATCGTGCTCCCCCACGTTCCAGACCAGCGAGAGAAGGAAACCGAGATCCCGGTGCGCGCTGAAGAAGAGCGGCGGGAATGAGGCGGTCCCTTTGCTGATTTTCAACTGCCGTAAC
>JBDUBP010000010.1:0-9807 GCA_040004075.1 Acidobacteriota bacterium
CGTTCCCTCGGCGATCGATTCGCCCATCTGCGGCATGATGACGTCGGTGGCCATGCGTCTCCCCTTTGCAGCCGGCAAGCATAGGCGAAAGGGGTTCCGGCCGGAAATACGGTTCCCCGTTCTGTCCAATAAAAGGATAGGATTTCCGCGATTTTGTTTCCCCTGCGCCGAGAGGTACATTTCCGAGGAGGCTTCATGGCCAAAGGGTCGCCCTCTACCCGGGTGCCGTCAGGGAACTTCCGCCATCGGGTCGTCGTCTCGCTCCTCTTTGTGTTCGCGTCCGTTCCTCTTCGTGCCCAGACGCCGACCGCGGGACAAAACATCAACATGGTCTCGGGGACGACCTGGCCGGGAGGGGATCCGTACCTCCAGAGGCAGAACGAGCCATCGCTCGCGGTCTCCTCACGCAACTCGCTGCATCTGCTGGCCGGGGCCAACGACTACCGGACGGTGGACCTGCCGGTCTCCGACACGGTCCCCGGCTCGCTCGCCGGCGACGCGTGGCTCGGAGTCTTCAAGTCCTACGACGGCGGGCTGACGTGGCAGAGCTACCTGTTGCCCGGCTATCCGCAGGACGGCTCTCAGCCTCCGTCGCCGCTGAAGGCCTACAGCGCCGCGGCGGATCCCACGGTTCGCGCGGGGACGGGCGGGGTCTTCTACTACAGCGGCATCGCGTTCAACCGGGGCACGAACAACGGCTCCGTGTTCGTCTCCACCTTCTTCGACAGCAACGCCAAGGAGAACGGCAGCGCGCCGGCCGGAAGAGACGCGATCCAGTACCAGAACACGGTTCTGGTGGACTCCGGCACTTCGGGCCAGTTCCTCGACAAGACGTGGATCGCGACGGACATTCCCCGCGACGGCGCGGGGACCTGCGGCTTCAGCGCCTTCGGCCAGGCCCAGACGATCAAAGCCGGCAACGTCTACGTCGTGTGGAGCCGGTTCACGGGCAGCCAGAGCACGAAGATCATGTTCTCCCGCTCGCTCGACTGCGGCAAGACCTGGTCGAACCCGACCAAGCTCTCCGAGTCGAGCTCGATCAATCAGGGCACGACCATCGCGGTCGATCCGAAGTACGGAAAGATCTACGTCGCGTGGCGGCAGTTCGCGACCTCGAGCAACCCCGACTCCATCCTGGTCGCGCGGTCCGACGACTTCGGCGCGAGTTTCCCCTCCAAGAACACGAGCCAGGTCGCGACGATCGTTCCCTTCGACCAGCCGACGACCAACTTTCAGTTCCGTACGAACGCGCTCCCGTCGATCGCCGTATCGGTCGATCCGGTCGGAACGAGCAATGTCCACGTGGTCTGGGCACAGCGCGCGGCCGGGAGTCCGGACGCCCGGATCGTTCTCTCGACCCTGTTGGCCAACGGAAAATCCTGGAGCACCCCCGCCGTCATCGACCCGTTCGGTGGCCCGGCCCCGAGCGGACACCAGTTCATGCCGCAGATCACTTTCGCGGCGGGGCGTCTGATGGTCCTCTACTACGACCAGGGGCTCGATCACACGCTCGCTCTCTTCAAACCGCAGGACAGCCCGTTTCTAGGCATCTACACGCGGACTCAGGCGCTTCGGGGCGAGCTGGTGGATCCCGGCGGGACCACTGGACAGAACAGGGTGTTCACAAGCTTCATCGACGACGACCCGGGGACCGCGGAGAAGCCGCTCGTCCCGAAGCGGCGCCACACGATCGACCTGCGGGTGGCCGAGGCTCTTCCCGCGACGTCGCCGAACTTCACTTCCACGCTGGTGTCGCAGTACCGCCTGGGCCTCTGGGTTCCGGACTCGTCAGGGGTCTACCTCGACGACGAAAACCAGCGGGTCCCGCTCGTGACACCGCCGCCTCCGGCCCTGCCGGTTCCTTCTCCGGCCCAGATCTACCAGCTTCAGGTCAACGCGCCGAACCTGCCTATGTTCGCGCTCGGCACCACGCCGTTTCTAGGGGACTACATCGACATCGCTGGCCAGAACTTCGTGACGGATGCCGCCGGGGCCTGGCACTTCAACACGTCTCTCGCGAGCCCACCCGTCTTCTACGCGACGTGGACGGACAACCGCGACGTGGTGCCGCCCATGGACCCCGTGACGCGGATCGTGGACTGGACCAAATACACGCCCGCGGTCGGCAACGGAAGCGCGAGCCTCGTCGATCCCTCGAAGACGGTCCCCTTATGCGATTTCCGCTACACCGGCAGCCGCAACCAGAACATCTACATGAGCCGCATCACCGAAGGGCTTCTCGTCGGGTCGCCCCAGGACGCCAAGCCGCTCAGTGCCCTGCCGCGCGCATTCATCGTGACACTCCAGAACCAGACGAAGGAGAGCCGGACGTTCCACCTCGCGACGGTCCCCGGGTCCGGAGCGCTGGCGTCCTTCACGCAGGACTTCTCGACGCCCGATCTGTACGTGACGATTCCCGGAGGAGGGGGCGCCGCTCGCCCGGTCTTCGCCACCTCGAGCGGCAGTCCCGCCGCGAGCATCACGGTCAATGTCACCGAGACTCTGCCCGACCATACTGTGGTGCCGAACGGTCTCTCGGGCTCTGTCGTCCTGAATCCGGAGGGATCCGTCTCCCCGCTCGTTCAGCCCGACGGCACGGACGTGAACATCGGCGGCGCCGAGATTTATACGCCGAGCTTCGAGGTCTGGAATTCATCAAACCCCAACCCGTACATCAACATCGCGGACCCCAACGCGCTCCAGAACATCTCGAATCAGAACATTTCCAATCAGAACATCTCGAATGCCGACCCCGCGATCCAGAACATCTCGAATCAGAACATCTCGAACCAGAACATCTCGAATCAGAACATCTCCAACCAGAACATTTCGAATCAGAACATCTCGAACCCGAGCCCCGCGATTCAGAACATCTCGAACCAGAACATCTCGAATCAGAACATTTCCAACACGACTGCTGCGAACCAGAACATCTCGAACCAGAACATCTCGAACCAGAACATCTCGAATCAGAACATCTCGAACGCCCCGATCACGGATGCGACGTATGCCGTCACGAACTCCGGGAACACGACGCACTCCTATCGGGTGGCGCTCTACGGCACCAACACGAACAACACGCCGCTCCAGCTCATCATCACGAAAAATTCGTCGACGCCGACGGTCTTCAACTGCATGATTCAGAGCGTGCCCCAGAGCATCGCGCTCGCCCGTGCGGACGCGCCTGTCGTGTCCACGTCCCTCGCGGCGGCCTCGGTCCCCGACATTTCAAGCGGCCTGGAGACGAACGCGACCGTGGCCATCTCGCCCGGCGAGACCGTCTTCGTGACGCTGCGGGGCGCCCTGTCGGCCGCGGACATGGCGCTCCTGACCCAGCGTCTGACTCCCGTCATCACCGCGCACGGCGCGAACACGGGCGCCCCGGCGTCCGACTTCGCGCTGCTGCTCTCGATCCAGGCCGGAGGGGGATCGCTCCCCGCCGCGGTCGTGGGGACTCCCTACACGGCGACCCTGCAGTCCTCCGGCGGAAAGGCGCCGCTCACCTGGAGCGCGCTTCAGCCCGAGAAGCTCCCCGGCGGCCTCGCGCTCTCGCCGACAGGAGTGATCTCCGGGACCCCGGCCGAGGCGGGAAACTTCACGTTCAAGGTCCAGGTCGTCGACTCGACGACGGGAACGGCGCAAACGGCGACACAGACGCTCACGCTGTCCGTAAACGCCCGCGCGACGACGGCGGTTCTCTCGGTCTCTCCGGCCGCGGTTCTCGTCGGGCAGACGAGTCTCGCGACGATGACCGTCACGGACGCGGAGCCGGGCGGGACCGATTTTTTCCCGGCGGGAACGGTGACGGTCACGAGCGCGTCCGCCGGCGTCTCGGGCGGAACGTGCGATCTGGCACCGACCGCGAGGCCCCGCCAGTCGAGCTGCAACGTGACCCTGGCAACCTCGGCGAGCGCGACCGCGGCGTTGACCGGGAGCTACGCCGGCAGCCTCGTCCACCAGGCGTCCAGCGCGATTTCCAGCCTCACGGTGACCGCCGCTACGACCTCGTCCTCGATCGGCTTTTCGACGCCGACCGCGCTCGTCGGCGAGCCCGTCACGGTGACCGCGTCGGTGACGAACTCCACGCCCGGCGCGGCGACGGCGCCGACGGGCTCGGTGAATTTCACCTCCAGCGTGACCGGCATTGCCGGCGACACGTTCGCGCCCGCCGCGAACTGCAACCTCCAGGCGCCCGCGGGCGCGACGACGTCCTCGTGCTCGGTCTCCGTCAAGGCCGCCTCGGCGAGCCCGCATGTGATCACCGCGAGCTACGCGGGCGTCAACGGCCTCTTCCAGCCCAGCGTCACGAGCCTGACACTCGCCATCAGCACACGGCCGACCGCCTCCGCGGTTTCGGTCTCGCCGAATCCGTTGCTCGCGGGCGCGGCGGGAACGGTTCTCGTAGCGGTCTCCGACACGGGTGCCACGGGAACGAAGTCGAACCCGTCCGGCACCGTCACGCTCGGGTCCTCCGCTTCTTCACCGGCCGACGTCTTCACTCCCGCCGCTTCGTGCTCGCTCGTTGCCTCCGGTACGGGCGTGTCGAGCTGCTCAGCGGCGGTCAGCGGCTCCGGCGTCGGCAGCCGGACCATCTCGGTGACGTACGCCGGTTCTTCGGCGCATGCCTCGAGCGCGGGCTCCACGAGCCTGACGGTCCGCGGGAACACGACCACGGTCATCACCGGGGATGCCCCGGCGCCCTCGGGAACCGGGCAGGCCGTGGCGGTCGGCTTCGCCGTCGCGCCGGTCGCGCCTGCCGTGGGCGTTCCCACGGGAAGCGTCACCGTGACCGACGGGCTCGGCGACTCCTGCACGGCCACCCTCGCGGCCGGCAGCTGTTCGCTGGCCCCGGCGCTCGTCGGGAATGTGACCCTGACGGCGACTTACTCGGGCGACGCCTTCTTCCTCGGCAGTTCGGGCACGCGCCTGCACTCCGTGGTCCCGCTGTACAACTTCACCGGCTTCCTGACGCCGCTCTCGGCGGCGGGAACGCTCGCCGCGCCCAGCAACTCCGGCGAGGCGAACTTCACCCAGGGGGTCCCCGTCAAGTGGCAGCTCACCGACTCCTCCGGCAACACCGTCACGGACCTGACCTCGACGCAGACCCTGTTGGCCCGGTATTACACCGACGGGGTCTGCACCGCCGGAGCGGCGACGGGGCCGACCTCGCTTCTTTATAACCCGACGACCGGGGCGACGGGTGGCAGCACGTTCCGGACATCCGGCGGGGCGTTCATCTTCAACTGGGCCACGAAGAAGCTCCCGACGGGTCCGGGCTGTTACGAGGTGATTCTCCAGTTGAACGACGGGAGTGCGCCCAGGGCGACGCAGATTACGCTGCGTTAAGCGGCGGATGGCGGAACGGGGAAAGGGCGGCGTCTGCCGCCCTTTTCACTTTCCCTGGACCCGTCGGCGGGCGTCGGCGACGAGGGCGTCTCCCGTCCCGGTCTTGACGGAGAGGAAGCGCTTGAACGCCTCCGTCGCGCCGGGGCTCTTCAGCCCCTCGCGGGCTCGGGCGACGTAGTAATACGCCGAGGGAATCAACCGGCAGGTCGGGGACTCGTCCAGGAAGAGAGCGGTCGCTTCACCCCGCCGGTTGACGCACGCTTCGAGCTCCGTGTCCGCCTCGGCGAACTTTCCGGCGTCGAGATAGGCCCTGCCGAGGGCCAGCCGGCCCGCCCACGTGTCGGCGATCTTCCGGGCGGCGATGAAATGCCGGACGGCATCTGCCGGCTTGCTCCGGACGAGATCCGCCTCTCCGCGGATCAGCTCCGCGTAGGCCTGCGGGTCGGGCTCGATGCGACCGGCGAGCTCGGTGGCGAGCGCGATGGCCTTCGACTCCCGGGCGGCCGCGAGGTACACGCGGGCGGCGGGGTAGAGGATGTTCTCTCCCCGCGCCAGCGACACGGCCCGGTCGGCTTCGGCGGCGGCGGAGGAGGCGTCGGGGGGGACGATCGCCAGGCGCGCCTCGGCGGCGGCCAGCAGCTTGACCGCCGCGGCCTCCGAATCGCCGCCCGCGATGTCCGCCTCGACCCCCGTCAGCAGGACGGGCAGGGCGTCCGAATGCCGGCCCTGGTACGCCGCGATGTCGGCCAGCCCGCAGACCGCCACGGACGCGCCCCGCGCATCCACGCTTGCGGCCTTTCGATACGTCTCGGCGGCCTCGTCGGGCCGTCCCATTGCTAGCTGCGACATCGCCTTGCTCACGTACGCGAGTACGAACTTCTGGTTCAGCCGCAGCACCTCGTCCTGTTCTCGGATGGCCGTGGCGAAATCCCCCGCATACATCGCGTCGAGCCCCAGGTTATTGCGTTGCGGGACGTTACGCGGGCTCATCTCGACGGCCCGCCGCGCCTCTTTCAGGGCGCGGACCATGTCGCGCTTGTAGAAATACGCCGCGGCCAGGTTCGCGACGCCGGCGGTATCGGCCGGGTATTGGCGGACGAGCGCGCTGAATTCCTCAATGGCGTTATCGGGATTGCGCGTGAGCAGGTAGTAGCCCCCCCGCGTGCGGTATTTCTCGCGATCGCTCATCCGGTCGATGCGGCTGAAGGCTTCCTTGTAGGACTTCTCCGCCTCCGCGCGATGTCCGATGTTGCTTTCGACGGCGGCGATCCCCGCGTAGGCCCGGCCGAGGTTCGGGTCGAGATCGATCGCCTTCCGATAGTGGCGGATTGCCTCGTCCCAGCTGCCGGACCATTGCAGGTCCTGGGCGACGGCGTACTCGTGCGCCGCTTCGAGCGATCCGGCGGTGAACGTCTCGGCCGCCGCCCGCTGCACGGACGTCGGTGTCCGGTCGCCCAGAGCCGTCCGGACTCGTGTCGCGAGATCCGCGACGACCTGCAGCACGCGGTCCTTGCCCGACGCCGTGGCGGACTCCGAGACGATCGGCTTGCCGGTCGAAGTGTCCACCGCCCGGACGGAGACCTCGTAGCCGGCGCCCTTCCTGTCCACCGCGCCCGCGGCGATGACCCCGACTCCTTCGCGCACGGCAACCAGCCGCGCGAGCGGTTCCGTCAGAGACGTCGTTCCGGGCTGGAGTTGCGCCGCGACTTTCCGGGCGCTCGCGCGGCTATACGAGGAGATGAACGAGGCGCCTTCGAGCGAGAGACCGAACGAGGGCTCCAGGGTGCCGTCGAAGACGGGGTCGCCGGTGTGGTTCTCGAAGTCGCTGATGAGAACGGACACCGTCGGGACCGCCGCGGCGGGGGCCTGCGCGGGGGCGGACCCCCGGTGGCGGAACGCCCACCAGCCCGCCCCGCCCAGCACCAGCGCCGCGACGACGGCCCCGGCCGCGGGACGGAGCCACCGGCGCTGGCGCGCTTCATATCGGAACGAAGAGGTGAAGGTTTCCCCTTCGAGGTCCGCCAGGATCTCCGCCACGGTCTGGTAGCGCATGGAAGGGTCGATCTGGAGGCACCGCTGCAGAATCCGGGATAGAAACGGCGCGAGCTGCGGGTTGAGCTCCAACGCGGGGCGCGGCGGACGCTGGACCCGCTGGATCATCACCTCGTAGGGAGTGCGCCCCGTGAATGGCAGCGCTCCCGTCGCCATCTGGTAGAGGATCACGCCGAGGGAATAGATGTCGGACCGCTGATCCGTCTCCTGCCCCTTCACCTGCTCGGGAGACATGTAGAAGGGCGTCCCGATGACGGCGCCCGTCTGCGTCATCCCGGATTGTTCGAGGGACTTCGCGAGGCCGAAGTCCGTCAGGTAGACCGCGTCCCCTGGTCCGAGCATCACGTTCTGGGGCTTCAAATCCCGGTGGATCACGCCCTGTTCGTGCGCGGCGTTCAACCCCTCGCAGATTTGCCGGAAGATCCGCACGAGGCGCTCATTCGGGAGCGCGCCCGCTTTCACGACCGACGAGAGGTCCTCTCCCGATACCAGCTGCATCGTCAGGAACTTGACCCCGTCGCTCTCGCCGAGGTCGTAGACGCGAAGCACGTTGCGGTGCGTGACCGTGCTCGAGAGCAGAATTTCCCGCTTGAACCGCCCGAGGGTGTCGGGATCGTCGGCGATGTCGGGCCGAATGAGCTTCAACGCGACTTCCCGATCGAGGTCCTTGTCGTAAACCCGGTACACCGCTCCCATCCCGCCGCGACCGAGCAGCCGAACGACGCGGTAGCGCCTGCCGATCTCGAGCCCCTCGGGCAGGATGACGCTCATGGGCCCGTAGGACGAGCTCGCCTTCGCCCATTCCGGAAAGCTGCGGGGAGAATCCATGGTCTGGTTCATGCCGCTCATCGACGCGGCGCCTTCGGGTCCGGCGGAAAACACGCCCGGTCCCCCTGCCATCGTCTGGTCGGATTCGAAGCTGTGCCGGCATTTCGCGCATGCCGCCGCACCCTCTGGATTGGGGCTCGCGCAATTCGGACAGATCATGGACTGGCCTGATTCTAATTCGGTTGCCCCGGCATTGAGTCCGCGTCCATGCGGAGTGTCCCGGAACCACCATTCACCGGCGGCCCGCCACCGTTGGCCGGAAGGCGTGAGACGACGCGCGGGATCCGCCGTAGGTTGACGTGGAAGGAGATGGAAGATGCAATACGACGATGATCGCAAGAGGACCTCTCGCGTGATCGCGGGAGGGCTGCTCGTTTTCGTGGGAGGGCTCTTTTTTCTGCAGAACGTGGGGGTCCTGCACGCCGGCCGGATCGGCGACTACTGGCCGCTGCTCCTGGTGTGGCTCGGCCTGACGCGCCTGCTCGGGCCCCGGCGCGCCCACCACTTCGCGTCCGGCGCCGTCCTCGTGGTGCTCGGCGCTCTTTTCCAGCTCGACCGGCTCGGGGTCGTGTGGTTCCATATCCACGATCTCTGGCCCGTGCTGCTGGTGATCGCGGGGATCGCGCTGATCACGGAGTCCTATTTCGTGCGCCGGTGGAGCGGCGCCGGCGCGATCGACCGCGGGTCTCCCGCGGGACCGGAGTCGCGCCCATGAACTGCGCCGGGTCGCCGCGCGTTACCGGGCGGATCGTCGCCGGCGGAATGCTCATCCTGCTCGGCGTCCTGTTCACCCTCGACAATTTTGGCGTCGTGAATGCGGGAGATGTCTTTCACTACTGGCCGCTGTTCGTCGTCGGGTTCGGGCTTCTGAAGCTGTCGCAATCGCGAGCTCCGGAACAGCGGATCGGCGGCATCGTGATCACCGCGGTCGGTCTTCTGCTGCTCGCCCGGACCCTTCGGATCCTGCCCTTCGGCATGCGGCAGCTCTGGCCCGTCGTCCTCCTGCTCTTCGGCGCGATGCTCGTCTGGCAATCCCTGCGGGGGAGGGGCTCCCGCGGACCGGCCAGGTCGGATCTCGCGGGGGAAGGCGTCCTCGCGGGCGCGCGGAACAGGCTCGCCGGCGCCCGGGGGGAAACGGTCGCGGGCTCGACGCTGAACGAGTTCGCGCTGATGGGAGGAGGAGATCGCGTGGTCCGCAGCCAGGACTTTCGCGGCGGCGAGGTCACCGCGATCATGGGAGGCTTTCAGATCGACCTTCGGGGCGCCGCGATCGGCGGCGACGCCGCGGAGCTCGAGGTCTTCACGCTCTGGGGAGGCGTCGATCTTCGCGTGCCGGAGGACTGGAACGTCGTGGTCCGCGGGGTCCCGGTGCTCGGTGTGTTCTCGAGCTCGACGCGCAGCGCCGGATCGGCGGTTTCCGAGGGCCGAGTTGGAGGAAAGACGCTGATCGTCAAGGGGATGTCGATCATGGGCGGCGTCGAAGTGAAAAACTAGTGAAACCCCCGGCCGAAATGAAAAGCTGATTCGTGCATCCGATCCTCGCCCGGAAAGGGCGCCTCGGCCCGTATCTCGCCGCCTGCG
>JBDUBP010000203.1:0-9806 GCA_040004075.1 Acidobacteriota bacterium
ACGGGACCATGCCTTCGATGCCCTCCGGAACGAGCTTCGAGAGCGGCCCGCCGCCGTTGCCGTTGCCATTGCCGGACGCGGAGTTGGAGCCGACCGCGTCGGTCTCGACGGATTCCTGAAAGTAGCGGTCGGAGGAGCCCGCCTTCATCGCGCCGAGCGAGCCCATGCCGCGGTACGCCTTGAACGTGCGGCCCTGGTAGAGGATGGTCTCGCCGGGAGACTCTTCGGTGCCCGCGAGCAGCGAGCCGACCATCACGAGGTGCGCGCCGGCGGCGATCGCCTTCGTGACGTCTCCGGAGAACTTGATTCCCCCGTCGGCGATCAGGGGGACGCGGCCGTTGCGCGTCGCCCGCGCGCACTCGCGGATCGCGTGGATCTGCGGGACCCCGGCCCCCGTCACGACCCGCGTCGTGCAGATCGATCCCGGACCGATGCCCACCTTGACCGCGTCCGCGCCGCGCCGCACCAGATCGCGCGCGCCGGCCTCCGTCGCGACGTTTCCCGCGATCACCGGCGTCGAGGGGAGCTTGCTCTTCAGGAGCTTGAGGGCGTCGAGAACCCCCTGGCTGTGTCCATGGGAGGAGTCGAGGACGAGAACGTCCACCTTCGCCTGGACGAGCGCGCGCGCGCGATCCAGCATGTCGCGCGAGACGCCGACGGCGGCGCCCACGCGAAGGCGGCCCAGCGGATCCTTCGCGGCGTTCGGGTACTTGATTGCCTTCTGGATGTCCTTGACCGTGATGAGGCCCTTCAGGTTTCCCGATCGGTCGACCACGAGGAGCTTTTCGATCCGGTGCTCGTGAAGAAGCTCCTTCGCCTGCTCGAGCGTCGTCCCGACCGGCGTCGTGATGAGGTGGTCCTTCGTCATGCGGGTCGAGATCGGAAGGTCCATGCGCGTCTCGAAACGCAGGTCCCGGTTGGTCAGGATGCCGACGAGCTTCCCGCGGTCGTCGACGACGGGCACACCCGAGATCTTGAAGCGCGACATGACGAGGAGCGCTTCCGAGATCTTCTGCTCGGGCCGGCAGGTCACCGGGTCGACGATCATCCCGGATTCCGACCGCTTGACCTTGTCCACCTCGGCCGCCTGGGATTCGATCGTGAGGTTCTTGTGAATGATCCCGAGGCCGCCCTGCTGCGCCATCGCGATCGCGAGCCGGGACTCCGTCACCGTGTCCATGGCCGCCGAGATGATCGGGACGTTCAGCCCGATCCCGTCGGTCAGACGCGTTGAAAGGTCCACCTCGCGCGGGTGGACTCTCGAGTGGGCCGGAAGGAGGAGGACGTCGTCGAAGGTGAGCGCGAGAGGAATCTCGCGGTCCAGAGGAGCCCGGGCGGCGCTGCGGGCCCGGGTCGTCTTGCGGACCGCCATCAGGCGCCCGCCTCCGCTTCCGCTCCGGGCCGTTTGGCGCCCCCCTTGGCGCCTCCGCCGCCCG
The DNA here is from genome assembly GCA_040004075.1 of Acidobacteriota bacterium. Lineage (GTDB taxonomy): Bacteria > Acidobacteriota > Thermoanaerobaculia > UBA5066 > Gp7-AA6 > JALYUA01. Next base: position 1,437 of record JBDUBP010000203.1, read on the forward strand.
CGGGGCCGCCGCCGGCGCCGTGGCACTTCTTGTATTTCTTGCCGGAGCCGCACGGGCACGGATCGTTTCGTCCGACCTTCGGCGCCTGGCGCTGAACCGTCTCCACCTTCGCGTCCTGCCCGCCGGACGCCGCGGCGCCGTACGAGTAGTTCATGTTGGCGGCGGGCCGCCGCGGCGGCAGGGGAACGGGGTCGTGACGCGGCTCGGCGACCTCTCCCTCTGCTTCCCGCATGACGGGCTGAAGACGGAAGAGGTACTGGACGATCTGGTCTTCGATGCGCTCCTTCATCACCGTGAAGAGCTCGAATGACTCCTTCTTGTACTCGACGAGAGGATCACGCTGGCCGTAGCCGCGCAGTCCGATCCCCTCTTTCAGGTGGTCGATCGCGAGGAGATGATCTTTCCACTGCTGGTCGACGACCTGCAGCATGACGAACTTCTCATGGAGCCGCATCGTCTCGTCGCCCAACAGCGATTCTTTGTCGTGGTAGCGGATGGAGATCAGCTCGAGCAGCTGCTCCCGGATGGCGTCGCGGTCCTTGCCCGCGAGGTCGGGCGCGTCGAGGCCGAAGAACTCCTTCAGGTCCATGCCGAAACCCGTCAGGTCCCATTCGTCGGCGCCCTTTTCCGGATCGAGATGCCGGTTGAAGCTCGCGTCGAAGATGGTCTCCGCGAGACGCAGGACGTCGTCTTTTCCCTGATGGCCCTGGAGAATCTCCCGGCGGAGCGTGTAGATCTCCTCGCGCTGCCGGTTCATCACGTCGTCGTACTCGAGGAGGTGCTTGCGGGTCTCGAAGTTGCGCCCTTCGACCTGTTTCTGGGCGCGCTCGATGGCGCGGCTCACCATCCCGTGCTCGATCGGAACGCCCTCCTCCATCCCGAGCTTGCGCATGATGTTCTGAAGCCGGTCGCTCCCGAAGATCCGCATCAGGTCGTCCTCGAGCGACAGGTAGAAACGGGACGCGCCGGGGTCGCCCTGGCGGCCGCTGCGGCCGCGCAGCTGGTTGTCGACGCGGCGCGACTCGTGGCGCTCGGTGCCGACGATGAAGAGCCCGCCCTCGGCGAGAACCTTCTCCTTGTCCCGCGCCGCCGCTTGGCGGAGGGTCGTCAGGAGCGTCTGGAACTCCTCTTCGCTGCCGAGCTGGTTGCGCTGCTGCTCACCCATCGCCTCGGGATTGCCGCCGAGCACGATGTCCGTCCCGCGGCCCGCCATGTTGGTCGCGATCGTCACGGACCCCGGCCGGCCTGCCTGCGCCACGATCTCGGCCTCTTTTTCGTGGAACTTCGCATTCAAGACCACGTGCGGCACTTTCCGGGCCTTCAGGAGGTTGGAGAGCCGCTCGGACTTCTCGATCGACACCGTCCCGACGAGGACCGGCTGCCCGCGTTCGCGCAGCTGCACGATTTCGTCCGCGACGGCCTCGTACTTTTCCCGCTCCGACGCGTACACGACGTCCTGATGGTCGGCGCGGATCATCGGCTGATTGGTGGGGATGACGACGACGTCGAGCTTGTAGATCTGGTGGAACTCGGACGCTTCGGTGTCCGCCGTTCCGGTCATGCCGGCGAGCTTTTCGTAGAGGCGGAAGTAGTTCTGCAGGGTGATGGTCGCCAGGGTCTGGTTCTCGCGTTCGATCTTGACGTTCTCCTTCGCCTCGACCGCCTGGTGAAGGCCGTCAGACCAGCGGCGGCCCGGGAGAACGCGGCCGGTAAACTCGTCGACGATCAGGACCTGGCCGTCGCGCACCATGTAGTCGACGTCCCGCCTGTAGAGAGCGTGAGCCCGAAGCGCCTGCTCGATGCCGTGCAGGAGATCGATGTTCTGGAGCTCGTAGAGGTTGTCGACGCGAATCAGCTTTTCCGCCTTCGCGACTCCCTCTTCCGTCAGCACCGCCGTGCGGGACTTCTCGTCGACCAGGTAGTCGCCCGTCGTCGTCTTGTTCCCGTGCTTGTCCGTCTCCTCCTTGCCCTTGGCGAGGCTCGGGATGATGCGGTTGCACTTGTAGTAGATGTCGGTGTTCTCTTCCGAGGGGCCCGAGATGATCAGGGGAGTGCGGGCCTCGTCGACGAGGATCGAGTCGACCTCGTCCACGATCGCGTACACGTGCTCGCGCTGGACCATCGCCTCGATCTCGAACTTCATGTTGTCGCGCAGGTAGTCGAAGCCAAACTCGTTGTTCGTGCCGTACGTGACGTCGCACGCGTAAGCCGCCTGGCGCTCGTCGTCCAGCAGGCTGTTCTGGATGCACCCGACCGACAGGCCGAGGAATCGATAGATGCGCCCCATCCATTCGGCGTCGCGGCGAGCCAGGTAGTCGTTGACCGTGACGACGTGCACGCCGCGTCCCGTCAGGGCGTTCAGGTAGACAGGCATGGTGGCGACGAGCGTCTTGCCCTCGCCCGTCTTCATCTCTGAGATCTTTCCCTGGTGGAGCACCATGCCGCCGATCAACTGCACGTCAAAAGGCCGCATGCCGAGGCTCCGGACGGAGGCCTCGCGGACGACGGCGAACGCCTCTTCGAGCATCTCGTCTAATTCGGCCGCGCGGAGGGCCTTCAGCTCTTTGGGGTCCTCGGGGGCGTCTTTGAACGCGGCGGCGAGACGCTCGCGGAACTCCGCCGTCTTGGCCCGCAGGGCCTCGTCGGATAGGGCGTGGATGGCCGGCTCGAGGTCGTTGATTCTCCGCACGCGGGGGAGCAGCTTCTTGATGTCCCGCTCGTGTTGCGTGCCAAAGACCTTGGCGAGGACGCGATCGATCATATTTGGAGCCTAAACCCTTCTCGGCGGGAGTTTATTCGCATTCGGGGGACGGCAGGCGGCGGGCGGAAGGCGGGAGGCGGCGGGTTTGAAGCGAAATCGGGTCAGGGGTCTGGGAACCTTCGATTTCCGATTCCCGATTCCCGATTCCCGTCCCTCGTTACTTCGCGTCGAGAATGTACTCGAGCGGATTCAAGAGGCGGTCGCCCTGGCGCACCTCGTAGTGAAGGTGCGGACCCGTCGAGCGGCCCGTCGACCCCACCAGGCCGACGCGCTCACCGCGGCTGACTTTCTGGCCTTCTCGGACGAGGTTGGCGTCGAGATGCCCGTATACGGTGCGATAGCCGTTTCCGTGGTCGATCTCCACGGCTTTTCCATAATCGCCCGCCCAGCCGCTGCGGATGACGGTCCCCGAGGCGGTCGCGAGGACCGGCTCGCGCCGCCGCGTCGAGATGTCGAGCCCGGGGTGGAAGGCCCCCTGCCCCGTGATCGGATCCCGGCGTGAGCCGAATCCGGAATTCAAGAGCCCGCGGACGGGCGCGACCGTCGGCATCGACGAGACGAGCACTTCGCGGCGGGCGAACTGGTTTTCGAGCTCGTTCAAACGGGATCCGAGGAAGGCGCTTCTCTCATCCAGAGGAGAGACGGACGCGTCCCTCGTGAAGGGACCTCCCGCTCCGGTCCTGCCGGAGTCCGCCAGTCCCGCCACGATCGAGAGCCGGCGCGTGCGCGACTCGAAGTCCGACAGCTGGCGGGCGAGACCCTGCAGGCGGCCGTGAAGCGCGGCCGACGTCGACTTCAACCGGGCGTTGTCGGCGAGGACCTGAAGGTACTGACGGTCGCGCCGGGTGGAGGAGAGGAAGGCCCACCCGAAGGTCACGGCCGCGAGAAGAACCAGGGCGGCGCTTCCGGCGATCACGGAAAGGAAGCGGGTGGAGACGGTCACCTTTCGGAACTTCGCTTTCGCGTGGGGCACGAAGATGATCGTGTTGTATTTCAAGGGCGCCTCCTCGGCCAAAGGCTCCGCTGATACGCCAAAAATGAGCGCCGCGGAGAAGCCTCAGTTCCTTGTCTCTGTCGGGTAGGGTCGATGGTAGGGGGTAGGCCGGCCCCTGTCAAGGCGTTCCCACTCCTCTTCCGGCCCGCGGCTCCGGTAGGCCAGGGCCTCCGCCAGATGCTGGTTGGAGACAGATTCCGATCCGGCGAGGTCCGCCACCGTACGGGCGACGCGCAGGGCCCGGTGCACGGCGCGGACGGAGAGTCCCATCCGGTCGACGGCGGCCGCGAGGATCGTCCGGCCGCCCCGCGCCAGGTCGACGGCGCGCTCGATCTCGGCCGAGGGCAACTCCGCATTTCGGAACCCGGGACGTCCTGGAAACCGCTTTGCGGCAACGGCTCGAGCGCGTACCACCCGATCTCGGATCGAGCCGGAAGACTCGCCCGCGCCTTCGCGCTGGAGGTCTCCCCAGGGGACCGGAGGGACCTCGACATGCAGGTCGATGCGGTCGAGGAGCGGACCGGAAAGCCGGCGCGCGTACCGCAGCCGCTCGCCCGCCGAGCAGCGGCACATCCGCCGCGGGTCTCCGGCGAAGCCGCAGGGGCAGGGATTCATCGCCGCTACCAGGAGGAAGTCGGAGGGAAAGACGCACGCGCCGCCCACCCGCACCAGACAGACGCGCTTCTCCTCGAGCGGCTGGCGGATGCCTTCGAGAACGTCGCGCCGGAACTCCGGAAATTCGTCCAGAAAAAGTACACCCCGGTGGGCGAGCGAGATTTCTCCGGGCCGCGGCCGGGTGCCCCCGCCCACCAGTCCGGGGGCCGAGATCCCGTGATGGGGAGAGCGGAACGGTGGCTGGCAGAGGAGGCCACGGCCCGCCGGCAGCGCCCCCGCGATCGAATGGACGGATGTGACCTCGATCGACTCGGAGCGGGTGAGGGGCGGAAGAATGGTCGGAAGCCGGCGGGCGAGCATCGTCTTCCCCGTTCCCGGGGGGCCGGACAGCAGGACATGGTGCCCGCCGGCGGCCGCAACCTCGAGGGCCCTGCGCGCGAGCGCCTGTCCCCGGATCTCGCTGAAGTCCCCGGCCCGCAGGTCGGCCGGCGTCGGGAGCCCGGCCGCCTCCGGAGCCTCTGACGGGGCCGGGTCCTCTCCGAGCAGGTGCGCGACGGTCGCCGCCAGGGACCTCACCGGGACCGTGCGGATTCCGTCGACGGCCGACGCCTCCGCCGCGTTCTCGGCGGGAACGATGAGCTCTTCGAATCCCGCATCGCGGGCGGCCAGCGCGAGGCACAAGGCGCCTCGGACCGGACGAACCTCTCCGTTTAGCCCGAGCTCGCCGACGAAGATCCTCTTTTTCTGCGCCGCCGGTTCGAGTCCCGCGACGAGCAGAAAGGCGACGGCAATCGGCAGATCGATCGCGGCGCCCGCCTTGCGCAGCGTGGCCGGAGCGAGATTCACGGTGATCGCGCCGCCCGGCATCGCGTACCCGCTGTTGCGAAGCGCCGAGCGGACGCGCTCGCGCGCCTCCCGGATGCCCGCGTCGGGCAGGCCCACGATGTGGAACGAAGGCAATCCGCGCGAGACATCGAGCTCCACGTCCAGAACGTGGGCTTCGATTCCAATGGTCGCCGCCGAGTGAACGCGTACCAGCATGCCGGCCTCCTCGAGGGGAGGAGGACGCCCGGCGGGGGACCGGAGAGGACGGGGGGAGTATAGCTGTCAGCTGTCAGCCAGACCTTCCACGGAAACTGAGAGCTGAAAACTGAAAACTAAAAACTAAGACCTACCTGGTCGGTATCCTCAGCCGGTCGCCGGGACGGATCTCGGCCGAGCCCGCCAGGCTGTTAGCCTTCATCAGTCTCTGGACCGTCGTGCCGTTGCGCGCCGCGATCCGATAAAGCGTGTCGCCGCCGCGGACCTTGTAGCTGCGCGACGCCGCGACGGCGGCAGGCCTGCTGCGGGATGCGCCCCGTTCCCGGTGAGCGCTTTTCTTTCCCTTCCGGGCGGCGGCGACGGCGATGACTTCGTGTTGCGGAATCACAACCACCTGCCCGCGCCGGAGCCGGACTTTTGCCGAGAGAGAATTTGCCGAGGCGAGATCGGCCACGGCCACGTGAAAGCGCCGGGCGACGGACGCCAGGGTCTCTCCGCGACGCGCGACATGGCGTTTGAACGCGGGAGGTCTCGCGGTGGGGGCCTCCGCGTAGGCGAGCCGCACGGTTTCGGCGGTTCCGACGGGTACCTTGAGGAGGTAGCCGTCAGAGAGCCGCGGCGTCACCTCGCTGCGCAGCTCCGGGTTCAGGCGCTGGAGCTCGTCGATGCCGAACTTTTCCCCGGAGGTCAGATGGCGCAGCCGGACGGCGCGGTCGAGAAGGACCGTCTCGTACTCGAGCGGTTTTTCGTACTCGACGTCGAATCCGTAGTGCGCCGGGTTCTTGGCGATCAGAGTGGCGGCGATGACGGCGGGAACGTAATTCTGGGTCTGCGGCTTCAGGATTCCGGTCGAAGCGAGCTGCCAGAAGTCCGTGATGCCCGACTTCTCCATCGCCCGCAGGACTCGCCCTTCGCCCGCGTTGTAGGCGGCGAGCGCGAGGTACCAGTCGTGGAAGAGCTCGTGGAGGTAGCGGAGATGCTTCGCCGCGGCGCGGGTCGCCTTCTCGGGGTCGCTTCGCTCATCGATGACCGCGCTCGAGTTCAGGCCGTACTGGCGCCCGGTTTTCGGCATGAACTGCCAGATCCCGTGGGCGGTCGCCGAGGAATGGGCGCGAGGCAGGAAGGAGGACTCGATCAGGGCCACCTGGGCCAGGTCCCCGGGGATTCCCTCCTCCTTGAACACCCGGTGGATCATTGGCATGTAGCGGCCGGACCTCGCCAGCCCCCGGCCGATGATGTCGTGCAGGTCGTGCTGGAAGGTGGCCAGGATCTTCAGGACCCCCTCGTTGACGACGATCGGGATGTCGTAAGAGACCCCCGGGGCGTCCGACGCGACGGCGGAGGCGGCCTCGGAGATGGCTTCGGCGCTCGCTTCTACGGGCGCTTCGATCTTCTGGAGCTCGGGTGAGAGGTGGTCTCCCTCTCCGGACGCGGTCTCCTCCGGCGGCGCGGCCAGGGCCTCGTACCGGACGATCCCCTCCCACATCTCAGCCGAAAAGGTGGCGATCTCGGGGTTCGTCACGGCGGCCCCCCCGAGGGGCCGGACCGTCCCGAGCGCCCGGTCGAAATAGAACTGGGCGCACTGGAAGTCGCCCTGAAGAGCGGACTGCCGGCCGAGCTCGAAGTCCGAGGCCGCCTGGGCCACCACCCGGGCCTCCGGCGAAACGGGCCGCACGGACGGACGGCGGCTGCCAGCCGAAGAGCATCCGGACGCGAGGAGGAGGAAAGCGGCCGCGCCGGCAAGAACGCAAGGCTTCGCCGGGCGGGGGATCGAAGGGGATTGGGTCATCGGGGAAAAGGGTAACGCCCCGGGGGGGTATTGCAAATCGTTTTTTTCCCGCGCGGATGTCTCGGCAGGGGACACTTTCAGATTAGTGGCGAGGTGTCTTCACTTTGAGGAGAGGCCCCGGCGAGAGAAATACCGCCGGCGCCTGGCCGCGGTTATTTCCCCTGGATGTGAAACTTCAGCGAGAGGAGAAGTTTCTCGATGTCCGGCCGGGCGTGCAGCTCGATCGAAAACGTCTTCTGTTCGCCGATGAGCTCCCGGTCCTTGTTCTCCAGCCGGAAATCCACAGTCACCTGGTGTCCGCGAGCGAGCTCCCGCTGGGGCATCTGGAGCTCGAAGATCCGATTCACTTCCTTGCGGTGATTGAGGCTGTTGGCGAGGAGATCGTCGATCGAGATCCCGGTGTTCGCGCGGCGGGTAGACTTTTCGACCGCGGGCGTGGATGTCGCGTTCTTCCGGAGCTTCTCGAGCTCCGCGAGGATATCGATGTTCGAGCGCACACGGACATGCTTGACCTCGGGCACGACCTCCGCGGCCTCGCGGGGGGCTTCGGCGAACGAAACGTCGCCGATCTCGAGCGGCTCTCCGCTGTCTTCGGTCTCCGGCAAGGGCGCGTCGAGTGAGTTGAGCGCCTCTTCAAACTCGTTGACCGTCTCGACGTCCGCCGCGTCGAGCTGCCCGGTCGAGAGTACCTCGGGGGGCGGGGGCGGGGCAGTCTGCGAGAAGGACTCGTCGAGAGAGATCGAGTCGGGCAGTTCGGCTTCCGGCGGCGCGGCCGCACGCGCGAAATCGGCCAGATCGAGCGGCTTCGCGGCGCCTTCCTGGCTCGGCTCGGCGGCTCGCGCCGGCTCCGGCGAGTAGGAGATCCGCTCCGGCTCGGGGGGCGCCGGCCGGGGAGCGGCGGCGGCGACCGGGGGAGGGGCGAGGGGAGCCGGCGCCGGCGCCGGGGGGGCGGAGGGCCGGGGCGCGACCGAGGGCCTCGAGGTGCGGTCGTCTCCCAGCATCCTCTTCTTGAGCGATCGCAGAGTGAGCTTCGAAACTGCTTTCAGCGTCTCGAAGACGCCCTGTCCCACGACCGCGCACGCCTCGTAATTCTCGTAGAGCCCCTGAGGGTTCAAGGTCTCCGAGAGCTCTTCGACGGTCAGGATGTTGGAGAGATCTCTCTTGTTGTAC
>JBDUBP010000181.1:0-9754 GCA_040004075.1 Acidobacteriota bacterium
GCCGTGTCTTCTCGCGTGGAGGCGAGCTTCGAAAGCTTCGACGGGGGCGTCTAGTTTCGTCAAGGGAATTTGGGTCGAGTCAGCGGAAGCAATTCTTGTGCCGAATCCGCTTCGCCGGTGCGGTGCGCTTCTCGAATCCGTTCTGGTGTGCCTCTTGCTTTTCATCGGTTCGGAGGTTCTCCATGGCCGAGAACGATGGGAGACGGCCCGGCAGCTCCGGGAGAGACGCGCTGGAAGACGAGATGCTGGAGTATGGCGTCGGAAAGTCGAGCGCGCGGGAAGGGCTGGAGACCGACGGCCCCGTGATGGGCGGACCCGGCATGGTGCGCACCGGCGCCGACCGCGCCGTATCGACCGGGACGGGCGGCCTCGCCGCGGGCGAGGACCTCGATCCCGTGGCGGAGGGCGACTACTGGCGGGAGAACTTCCGCCGCCGACCCTACTACGAGGCGGAGAAGGAGTACTCCGACTACGAGCCTTCCTACCAGTACGGGTGGGAGCGCGCCGGGCAGTCCGAGTATCGCAACCGGGGATTCGAAGAGGTCGAGCTCGATCTCCAGCGCGGCTGGGAATCCTCCAGCGCCGAAGGGCTGCCCGACTGGGAGGCGGCGCGGGAGCCCGCGCGGGACGCATTCGAGCGGGCGAGCGGCCGCATCAATGTCCGCGGGGACGATTCCGAGAAAGACAACTCGAAACGCTGAGACCGCTGTGAGCGGGAGAGCGCAGGACGAGGTTAGCAACAGCAGGAGGTTTCATGGACAACGACAAGCGGATGGACCGGGGTGACGCGAATCGGGATCCTCTGACCGGCGAGCCGGGCTCGCATCCGATCGGCACGGGCGTCGGATCGGCCGGCGGGGCGGCGGCCGGAGCGGCCGTCGGCGGAGTCGTGGGCGGACCCATCGGGGCGGTGGTCGGCGGCGCGATCGGCGCGGTTGCCGGCGGAGCGGCCGGGCACGCGGCCGGGGAGGCGATCGACCCGACCCGGGAGACGACCTACTGGCGCGAGAACTACAAGAATCGTCCATACTACAAACAGGATCGCTCGTTCGACGATTACGAGCCGGCCTACCGCTACGGCTGGGAGAGCGCCTCGAAGCCCGAGAACAAGAACCGCAAATTCGACGAGGTCGAAGGCGATCTCGAGCGCGGTTGGGACAAGACGAAGGGCGCCACGAAGCAGGGCTGGTACGAAGTCCGGGAAGCCACGCGCGATGCGTGGGACCGCATCCGTTCTTAAAAGAGACTTCTCTTTTCAGCCGCCGGTTCCCACGAACCGGCGGCTTTTTCGTTTCAGTCCTTCGACGCCAGCAGTCCCACGCCGAAACCGATCACGAATCCCACGGCCAGGGCGCCGATCACGGCCGTGCGGGGGTTGTCCGAGGCGAGACGCTCGAGATCTCGAACCGATGTGGCGGACGCGAGAAGCTCGTCGAACGCGCGCTCTCCCGACTGGGCGGCGGTGTCGTTGCGGGAGCGCCTGTCCACCTCGGGAGCGCTCGGGCGGAAGGCCTGCTGCTCCCGCTCGCCCGAAACGGGCTTCGACTCCTTGACCTCGCCGGCGCCGCCATCCGCTCCCGCGGCCGGCGTCCGTGTCCCGGCGGCCTTGCGGCGGGGAGCCCGCCGCCGGGGGGCCGGCGAAGTCCGGGGGATTTCTTGTTCCATGAATGCTCCTTTACCGCAAGCCGAGCAAGCCGCATGCCGCGGCGACCACTCTCAACTCCTTGGCCCGTTCCTCGCAAATCGCCGCCCCATGAGGCGCCCAGGGAGAAAGCGATTCGGAGCCGTCCTGCTCGACCTGGACGGGTGCCTCGTCGACTCCAACGACGCGCATGCCTCGGCGTGGAGCGACGCGCTGGCGAAGTTCGGTCGCGACGTGCCCGCCAACCGAATCCGCCCTCACATCGGCAAGGGAGGCAAGGAGCTGCTCCGCGACTTCGTGACTCCCGCGGAGCATTCCCTTCTGGCCGAGGCGATGGGGGCCGTCCAGACCGGGATCTTCCTCCAGCGTTTCTCGCGCGAGGTCCGTCCCTTTCCGGGAGCGGCCGCGGCGGTGCGGGCCATGCGGAGAGCGGGGATCCGCGTCGTTCTCGCGAGCTCCGCGCAGACGGAGGTCATCCGCCGATCCCTGGCGCTTCTTCGCCTGGACGGCGTACTGACCGGCCAGACGTCGTCGCAGGACGTCGAGAAAACGAAACCGTTCGACGATATCTTCTCCCTCGCCATCGACCGGTTCGGCCTCGCGCCGCGCCGGCCTGTCGCGATTGGCGACACGCCGTACGACATCGCGGCCGCGCACCAGATCGGCGTTCCCTGTCTCGGCGTGCGATCCGGAGGCTTTCCTCTGCGCACTCTGCGCTCCGCCGACCACCTCTTCGCCGGCGTGGCGGAGGCATGGGAAAAGGGGAGAGACTTGTTCGCATGAAGAAGATACCCACGGCGCTCGGCTTTCATGGCCTGACGATCCGGACCCGGGATCCCGAGGGTCTGGCGGAAAAATGCCGGGTTCTTCTGGGCTGGCAGATCCTCCGGCGCCGCCGCGACGGAATCGTCCTCGGCGATGGCCCCGAGCTTTTTCTCGAGATCCTCCGCGCGCGCCCGAGCCAAGCGGAAGGCGTCGAGCAGATTCACCTCGCCGTGAAACACCTCGAGAGGTCCCGCCGGCCCGCGCGGCCGGATGGGCTCGGCGGCGATTCGTGGTCGCGGCCTCTGCTGCCGGCGCTCGGCCTCACCTTGCGGGAGTTCGAGCGCGTTCCGTCACCGAAGTGGAGAAAGAAACGGAAGGAGATCTAAAGGCGGCCGTCGGATGAGCCGAGAACTGAAAGCTGAAAACCGACAACTCTCTCAGGCCGCTCCGCGCTTCGATCCCGCCTTCTTCGCCTTCGGCCGCGCTCCCGCCTTCGACACGCTCTGGCGGAGCGCCTCCATCAAATCGACGACGTTTTCCTCTCCCTTTTTCTTCCCGCGCGCGGGCTGCGCCACGGCGAACTTACGCTTGGACGCGAGCAGCTTCTGGAGCGCCTGACGGTACTCGTTCGGATGCGCCGTCGGGTCCCACTCCTCCGTCGAAAGCTGATCGATCAGGAGGCGCGCCATCTTCACCTCGGCGGATTTCTTCTGAGACGCCGGAATCGGGAGGGCTCCGGGGTCGCGCAGCTCGTCGAACGGGCGCAGGACCTCGAGTGAGAGCGCCTTCTTGCCGGGGATGAGGGCCGCGAGGAGCGGCTTCGTCCGAAGGTAAAACCGCGTGATGCCCACCCGGTTGGCGTCGATGAGGGCGTCGCGCAGCACGCCGTAGGCTTTCTCGCCGCCCTTCATCGGCGCGAGGTAATAGGGCTTCTCGAAGGACAGCGGATTCAAGGCTCCGAACTCGACGAACTGAAGGACGTCGATGCTCCGGTCGCCTTCGCCGAGCTTCTCCTGAACCTCGTCGAGCTCCTCTTTCTCCACGAGAGAGTACTTGTTCTTCGACGTCTCGTATCCCTTCACGATTTCGTCGTTCGGGACCTCGACCCCCTCTGCGCTGCAGACCTTGCGGTACTGGATGGGAGCCATGTCCTTGCGATGGAGGAGCCGGAACGAAACCCGTTCCGCCGTCTCGATGGCGGAATAGACGCCGACCGGTATCGAGATCAATCCAAACGTGATGTGACCGCTCCAGATCGCGCGCATGGCGTCTCCTTTCCGGCGGGAACGAGCAAGGTGCTTGCCACGCCGAAAACCGCAATCGAGGGGCACGGATCCTGCAGTTTTTCGGGTGGGGACAATCGGGTTCCCCGGTTCAAAGGAGAGGCGGTATGCCGAACAAGCGCGACGACAGCAGCGACGACACACAGAGCTCGAGCAACCGGAAGGACCAGAACCTGGGTGGCGATAACCAGAGTGGACAGGGCGGCCAGACGGACCCCCGCGGAGCGTCCGGCGGGCGCGGCGGCGCGGGCTCGGGGTCGGAGAATCGTGATTCTTCCTTCCGGGGCGGCGCGAGTCCGTCCTCGGCATCCTCGGGTACGGGATCTGAAAAGGGCTCGACCGGCACGTCGGGTAACGACGAAGACGAGGACGAAGAGGCCTGAGGCCCGAGTCGTAAGGTAGCCTCGTCCGCAGGGTGTGGCGCTCTGATGGGCCCGCGGGCCCATCAGCGCTTTTTGTAAGGGAGGTCGCGATGGCACCAACCAGGGCCCGGTCGACATCCGGCGCGAAAGCGAAGTCGAAGACGAAGTCGAAGTCGAAGTCGAGATCGGGAGGGTCGTCGAAATCGACTCCCTCGTCCAGGTCGAAGACGGCCTCCAAATCCACCTCGAAGTCAGCCTCGGCTTCCGCGAAGAGCGCGCCGAAGAAGAGAGGTTCCGGCAAACGGGATCTCGTGAAGACCCCGACGGGAGACTTCTTCGCCCATCGCGACGGGGAGGGACAGTTCCGCGAGATGGATGAGATGGGGCGGTCGCTGGCCGCCGATCGGCGCAAGAAGGCGAAGACGAAGGTCGCGTCGGGATACGGCGACCGGGGAGACCGATAAAGGCTTTGGGTGAGTGACGCCGGCCTCCCCGTTAACCGGGGGAGGCCGGCTGCAGCCCAATCAGCTCGCGGCGTCCTTCTTTCCGTTCTCGATGGAGTTCGCGAGCTTCAGACTCGACTTCTCGTGGATCGCGTCCTGCATTTCCTCGATCGCGTCCTGAGCCTCTTCGATCGAGTGCGAGGTGCGCAGATCCCCTTCCGTCTTCGCGATCTGCCTGAGCTTCCCGAAGTGCTTCTGAAGCTTCTCGATCTCCTCCTCGGACAGATTCTCGATGTCAATCATCCGGTTGCTCGCGCCCTGAACGGCCGCGACGATCTCGTTCAACTTCAACTGCACGGCGCGCGATTCCTTGTTCTGCGCGCGCTGGATCAGGAAGACCATGAGGAACGTCACGATCGTGGTGCCCGTGTTGATCACGAGCTGCCATGTGTCGGAGTAGTGGAACATCGGTCCCGTGATCGCCCACGCCAGGATGATCACGCAGGCGATCGCAAACGCCCAGCTGCTCCCGGCCCAGCTGGTGACCTTGTAGGAAAACTTCTCGAGAAAGAGACCGACCGGCCCTTTCTTCTTCTCAGGTTCCTCCGTTTTCTCCGCGGGGCGAAGTGGCATCTTGAAAGCCTCCGCGCCCAGTAGAGCAACGGCGGTGCCAGCCCTAACGGGGTCGGTCCTAGATCACGATCTCGATCCGAGGATCTAGAGAGATTTTGTAAAGCGTGCCCGGATGGGGAAAGCTCTTGTCCCATCGACCTTGAAGTGTTTATTCCAACAAATCCCGTCGTCCTTCTTGCACTTGACGTGCTTAAGCATTCCTTCTGCCGATGACGAGTTCGTTCTGTCGGGCGAGATCCAAACGATCCGTGAGCCCCAGCTTGGCGCAGACGTTTTTGGCGACTCCCCCCGGATTACTGTCGGCTTAACCGTTGTGTCACGCTAATGCGAAACCGTTGAGCTACCTGAAAGCCCGAAACTCTCATCTTCCTCACTTGCGGGGCGGGGAAACCGTTCGCGCGCACCTTGCGGTTCGACTCGAGTGCTTTGGCAGGGTTTCCGTCGGGCCGTGCAGTTTCCGCCGCTTCGATGGAACGAATGCGGATCCCCCGGGGCCAAATGAACGCGAAGACCGAGGCCCAAGTCGGGGAAGGCGACCCGGGGAATCCCGGACTAGCGGCTACTTCGATCGCTCCCTTTCTCCCGAAGTCTGGAAGAGAAGCGTTTTGAACCACCGCGCTCAGCCCTCTCGCTTTCGGACCTTCATTTGCGTTTAGCGCGTGAGGTTCTTGGCTTGGCATCCTCGCGTTCCGGCGACTCCCCGGTGCGGAAACTCGTAACAACGAGCTCCAGAGCCGTCGGGACATGACCGAGGCTCTGACGGGTCGCTAGGCCGTCAGAGTTCGTTTTCCGGCTACGGATCGATCCTTATCCCTGGATCAGCGCCCTTGTTCGTCCCGGTGAGGAGAGTTACCCCGGGTACGTAGGAGAAGTAGTCAGATCGCGGGTCCGGGCTGTAGCCGCGATTGAACGACCCCGACCGACACCGTTCCTTCTTACAGTCCAATCGACAGACTCGATCGCCATTAGGATCTGGCGCGCCACAGTGCATTTTTTCAAAGGGCTCTTTCTGGTTTTTTCGGACGACGAGGTCGATGGCCAATGCCTGCGCGTCCGCGCTCGCCGCGATCCATACGATCTGATGCGTCTTCCACTTGATCGCCGCACATTCCTCGGTAACGCTGCCGTCGTCAAAAACCCAGATCACGTGATTGCGGGCGTAGTCGCAGTCCGCGGCCGTCAGGGGCCGGCTCGATACGCGGTGATGGTTTTCCGCGCATGCGGAAAGGAATGCGATCGAGGCTAGAAGAATCATTCCGCACATCGCTGATTGAATCTTGGGGGTCAACATGGCGTCTTCCTTTCAGGTCGTAAGTTTGGCCCTCCGGACTGCGTTTTCGAAGTCCACTCGTTGGCGAAGCTTCTCGAACTCAGGGTCGTGGCGGATTACAATCCGCGGAAAACCGGCCCGGATCGCGGCTGCCAGGCGCTCGACTGCTTCAGAGGGCTTATCCGCGCGATTCGCGACCACCGCGGCGTTGAACAGGAATTCCGGGTTCTGCGGTTGCGTCGCGAGGGCGCGGGCGGTGTGTTCTTCCGCTTCCGCACGGTGCCCTATCTTGGAGAGACAGAGACCGAGATAAGAATGCACTTGCGGGTCGTCGGGATTCGTCGCAAGCTCCTGCCGCGCAAGAGTAATTCCTTTGATGTACGCGGACGACGCCCGACTACGTTTCGCGGGTAGTTGCGCATAGGTGTCTCCGATATTCGCCCACAGCTCGTAGTGAGACGGAAGAATCTCCAGCGCCCTTTCGAACGCCGCGGCCGACTCGGAATAGCGTCCGAGGTAGTACTTTACGGTTCCGACGTTCGAATAGCCGAGGTCGGTCGGCTCGAGGGCAATCGACTGTTCGAACGCGACAAGCGCGCGGCCGAGGTCTTCCAGGCCGTAGTACGCGGCACCGAGGTTTGCGAACGCGCGGGCATTGTCCGGTAGAAGCTGGGTGACTTTGAAAAACATTTCGGCAGCCTGTGCGTATTCGCCTCGAGCAAAAAAAAATCCGCCTAGCTTGCTGTAACCCATCCAAAGACTCGGCTGGAGCGCGATCGCGCGCCGATAGGTCTTCTCTGCCATTGCCGAGTCCCCAGTCAAATCGTAGGCGCGGGCCAGCCCCAACAACGCATCGAAATCATTCGGGCGGACCGCGAGCGTGCGCTCGAAGGCGGCGATAGCCTCTTTCGGCTTTCCAGTGCGGGAGTCGAGTTCGCCGAGGGTCGTATTGACCTCCGGGAGATCGGGGTTGAGCTGTCGAGCGCGCGATACCGCAGACGCCGCCTTTTCTGCCCAGGCCCTCTCGCGCGTCAAGTTGTAATTGTAGAGGTACGCCCGGCCGAGTGCGGCGGGGATGAGAGCTGAATTCGGTTTCTCGACGAGAAGCCCCTCGAGGATGCGGAGTGCGGCGTCCACCTGCGCAGGCTTGTCGTATCGTTGCAAATTACCGAGCGCCTGTAAATATTTTTCCTGCGCGCTCGCTCCGTCGAGCCCCGTCGGGGTCGGAGTCAGGTGAGCCTCTCGCTTCAGCTTGAGTCCCCCGGCGACCCCTTCGGCAAGGCGGTCCTGGATCCCGAACATGTCTGTGTCTGCGCCGTCGACGGTTCCGCTGGCGAGCTGTGATCGTTTCCCGACATCCCAAATCGAATAGGCGATGCGAACGGTACCGCCGTTTCGCATCAACGAGCTGCGGACTGCCAGATCCGCACCGACGCTCCTTGCCGCACGGAAAGGGTCCCCCAGACTATCCGAAGCCGCAACGGCTGCTGTCGGAGTGACGACCTGGATTCCTGGAATCTCACCGAGGCGCGCGGAAAGGGTCTCCACTAGTCCGTCGCCGACGAGTTGGCCGCCCGGCGCGCCGGACAGATCCCGGCTCGGTAGAACGACGAGGGACCTCAGGCGACCGGCTGCGCCGCTGGTCGCACTTTCGCCTGCGCCGGATTTGAGTCGGCGTAGGTAGAGCGCGCTTGAGATTACTATCGCAAAAACGAGCAGCAACAAGGGCGCGGTCCATCTGTGGCGCTTAGGTTCAGGCAAACCTTCCCGCGTTTCCAACCTCGATGGCTCGTGGTCGAGTGAGCTGCCCAGCTCCAGCCGCGCGTCGCCGATGTCGCGCAGCCGTTCGTTCGCGTCCTTCTTCAGGCAGCGCACCAGCAGGTCGCGAACGCGCGGCGGGGTCTGCTTCGGCAGGCGGTTCCAGTCGGGCTCCACGGTCAGGATGGCGGCGAGGACGTCCGAGATCGTCTCGCCGTGGAAGATCCGCCAGCCTGTCAGCATCTCGTAAAGGACGCATCCGAACGCCCAGATGTCCGTGCGCTTGTCGACGGCTTTCCCGCGCGCCTGCTCGGGGCTCATGAACTCCGCGGTTCCGAGGATGACGCCCGGGCGCGTCTGGTCGAGCATCATGGTGGGAGACTGCGAGGTGTCGCCCGTCTCGATCTTCGAATCCATCGCCTTGGCGAGCCCGAGGTCGAGGACCTTCACCTTGCCCTCGGGCGTCACCTTGATGTTGGCGGGCTTAAGGTCCCGGTGGACGATCCCTTTTTCGTGCGCCGCCTCGAGGGCCTCCGCGATCTGGCGCGCGAGCCGCAGCGCGTCGGGAATCGCGAGGGGACCGCGCGCGAGCTGCTCGGCCAGGGTCTCGCCCGGAACGAGCTCCATCACGATGTATCGGACCGGCCCGGCCTGCTCGATGCCGTAGATCGCGGCGAGGCCGGGGTGGTTCACGGAAGCGAGGAGGCGCGCCTCCCGTTCGAACCGCGCGAGCCGGTCTTCGTCCTCGGCGAAAATCTCCGGCAGGATCTTGATCGCGACTTCGCGGCCGAGTCGCGTGTCGCTCGCCCGGTAGACCTCTCCCATTCCGCCCGCGCCCAGCGGGCCGAGAACTTCGAAGGAACCGAGACGGGTGCCGGCCGCGAGGCTCATGAACTGCGGGAGATTCTATAGGCCCAAACCCTTTGGGGTCTGTGCATTCCCCGTACAATCAGGCAAATGAGTTCTCGGCGCGGAGTCGGATTGCTACTCGGCGTCTGCCTCGCCGCTCCGATCGCCGCCGCCGAGGATCGCATCGAGGACGTGCGGACGTGGGAGACGCCGAGCGCAGGCGCCCATCAATTCCGGTCGCCAACGTATCGCTGACGAGCGGCCACGCGGCGTGGGTCTTGAAGACGGCGAGCGTCGCGGCGGTCCGGGCGGGTGCAGACCTGGTGGGGCTCTTCTTCGACGGAACAGGAGTTGTCGGGTATCGCTCCGAGGACCCGGTGGAAGCACCTCTCGTCGCCTGGGAGCGAAAAAGGCGACCAGCCTCGCGGTTGAAAAATCCGGAACCGGAGTCACGATCCGGGACGGCTTTCAGCGGCTCCTGTGGCTGTCCGCGGGGCGCCCTCTCCCTGACGTTCCAGGCTTTTCTTTCGGCGCGAGCCCGGGCGCCAGCCGGACGGGTGATGCGGCGGCGCAACCGCCGTCTCTCCAGAGCTCCTTTCGGAAAAATCGCGGCGGGAGGTTTCTCGACGTCGGCGGGGCTCCGTTGTCCCATCTGTTCGCGCTACAGCAGGCGAACGCCCGCGAGCCTCTCGTGGTCGTGGAGACGGAAGGCGGCCGTGCGAATCTGCGGTACGTCTACGACGGGTTCG
>JBDUBP010000209.1:0-2893 GCA_040004075.1 Acidobacteriota bacterium
TACCACGACATGCTGCTCTCGAGCGGCGCCGTCCCGCTCGACCTCGCGGAGCGCAAGGTCGACTGGTTCATCTCCGAAGAAAAGAGTCGCGCCGCGAAACGCTGACCGGCGCGGCTGCGCGCCGCCGGCGAAGCGGGTCGAGTCAGGGCTTCGGGGGGACGCCGAACCGGGCGGCGGCCTTCCGGGAAACGGCGCGGCGGAACCATTCGAATCGGCCCAGGAGGCGGCCGGGCCGCCCCAGAGCCTGCGCCGCCCAGCGGCGGAAGTCGAAGCGGTCGCGCTGTCGGACGATCTTCCCCTCTGAGAGCTCGAGCTCCGAAAGGACGACGTTCACGACCGGGCCGCCGCCCGGATAGACGTAGCGGGCGGTCCACTCGACGGTCCCGCTGTCCGCGCCGGCGCGCGCGATCGTGTACGAGACCTCGAGGGTCTTCGATCCCCGGAGGAGCGCCGTCCACATGTTCGCGACGTCGGCGCCCTGCAGCCGGAAGATCTCGTCCTCGAAGCGCGCGTCGTGGGCGTAGAAGGCGGCGACCGCCTCGCCGTCCCGCCGCGCGAGCGCATCGAAGAAGGCGGTCAGGACGGCCTTCGTCTCATCGGAGTTCAAGACCTGATTATGTCGGGACCGGCGGTCCCGCGTTCCGGTTCGCGTATTCCCTCCGTTTCCCGTTTCCCGTTTCCCGTTTCCCGTTCCCGCCTTCCGCCGCCGGGCCCTCGCCCGCTATGCTCCGCGCGATGCGCGTCCTCGTCGTCGGCGGGACGGGGTTCCTGGGGCCCCGGGTGGTGACACGGCTGTCCCATCTCGGCCACCACGTCACGATCTACCACCGGGGCGAGCACGAGGCGACTCTTCCGTTCGGCGTGCGGCACGTCCATGACGCGGGCGCCGCGCCGCCGATCGTCTCCTTCCCGGGCGAGCTGACCGAGCTCGCCTGGGACGTCGTTCTCGCGATGGCCCCGGTCGGAGAGCCGGACTCCTTCGCGCTGATGCAGACCTTCCGCGGGATCGCGCGCCGCGTCGTCGCGCTCTCGAGCGGCGACGTGTATCGCGCCTGGGGCGTTTTTTCCGGAATCGAGGGCGGGCCTCCGGATCCCGGACCACTGACGGAGGACTCGGCTCTGCGCGAAAATCTCTTCCCCTATCGGAGGATGCCGGCGCTGCCGGATCATCTCGCGGAGTACGAAAAGATCCTGGTCGAACGCGTCGTCCAGTCCGACCCCGCGATGCCGGGGACCGTCCTTCGGCTTCCGGCGGTCTATGGACCGGGGGATCGCAAGCACCGCTTCGGAGCGGCGTGGCGCCGGATCGCGGATCGCCGTCCGGCGATTCTTTTCGGCAGAGCGCACGCGGCGTTCCGCTGGACCCATGGGTTCGTGGACGATGTGGCGGAAGCGGTCGTGCTCGCCGTGACGACGGAGAGGGCGCGCGGCCGCACTTACAACGTGGGAGAGGAGACGGCCCCGACGATGGCGGAGCGCGCGGAGGCATTCGGCCGGGCGCTCGCGTGGGAAGGGCGTGTCGTCCGGCTCGACGAGGCGCGCCTGCCGCCGCATCTGGCAGCCGCGGGGAATTTCGACCAGCCCGTTTCCTACGACACGTCCCGAATCCGCCGGGACCTCGACTGGCGCGAGCTCACGCCTCCGGAGATTGCCTTCCGGAGGACCGCGGAATGGGAGAAGGAGAGCGGCGGCGGCGCGCCGGCTCCCGACTATTCCCTCGAAGACGCCGCGTTGACCGCGGCCGCGCAAACCGAGGGGCACCGCCCGTGACCGCAAAGGAAGGACCCCCGGAGCCCGAGGCACTCCCGTTTCCCGACAGCCTCTGTCATACGTGCGCGGCGCCTCCGAAATACATCCGCACGCCGCGATCGGTCTTCATCTTCTGCCCGATCTTCCGGCGCTATCCGCCGCAGCCGGTGGTGGCCTGTCCGCGGTATGCGCCTGCCACGGAGGGTTGAGGGTCGAGCGTCGAGCGTCGAGCGTTGGAACATTCAATTCTCAACTCTAAACTTCGGGTGGCAGCACCTTTGCTCCCTTTCCTTCTGCGGTTTGAGCCCCGTTCAGTCCGATCGGGGCCCCGCGTCCATTCAACACTCAGGGGGAACAGATGGCGAAGAAACTTTCACTTTTCATGACCGCCGCGGCGGCGGGCGCTCTCGTCCTCGCATCGGCGCGAGTATCCGCGCAGACCCAGGGCACGACCGGAACGAGCGGCACGCCTGACCAGACGAAGAGCAACAAGACCATGGGCACCGGCTCGACCGCGATGGGCGGCTCCTCCGCGGGGAGCGCCGATTCGAAGTTCGTGATGGACGCCGCCAAAGGCGGAATGGCCGAGGTCGAGATGGGCCGGATGGCGGCCGAAAAGGCTTCGAACGCGGAGGTCAAGCAGTTCGGCCAGAAGATGGTCGATGACCACTCGAAGGCGAACGACGAGTTGAAGCAGGTCGCGAGCGCCAAGGGGATCGCGCTTCCGAGCGCGGTCGATCCCGCTCAGAAGGCGGCGATGGACAAGATGGGGAAGCTCTCGGGCGACGCGTTTGACAAGGCGTACGTTGCTGACATGGTCAAGGACCACAAGAAGGACGTCGCCGAGTTCCAGAAGGAAGCCAACAGCGGCAAAGACCCGGACATGAAGGCTTTTGCAGGCAAGACCCTTCCGACCCTCCAGGAGCACCTGAAGATGGTCCAGGAGCTGAACGCGAAGATGGCCGGAAAGCCCGCGCGTTCCACGTCAGGCGGAGCCAAGTAAGAGAAGTCAGACTCTAGGCGGCGCGCGGAAACTGTAGCGCTTCTCGCCTGGAACCCGGAGCCGCAGCCATAACCTGCGCTCCGGGATTTTTTTGCGCTGGTTTTTCCCGGGTTCGGGTCATCCTTCGATTCCCGAACTAGT
>JBDUBP010000071.1:0-9660 GCA_040004075.1 Acidobacteriota bacterium
GCGTGACGGCCGCGTCGTGCGTCCGCCTCGCCGCCGGGTTCGTCCTCGCGGCGTCGTTTTTCTTCGCCGTGTCCGCGGCGGGGCAGACGGCGGCTTCCGACACTCAGGGGGCGAGCGACCTCGCGCGGATCCGCGCCCGGATCTCGGCTCTCCAGGGAAGGCTCTCCGAGAGCGAAAAGACCGTCGCGACCCTGTCGGAAGAGATCAAGCGCCTCGACTGGAAGCTCGAGATCGCGCAGCAGGAGACCCGGCTGCTGGCGGCGCGGCGGGAAGAGCTCACCCGGGCCCTCGCGGCGACGCGGTCGCAGCGCGTCTCAGCCGATGCCGCCTCCGCCCGGTCATCGCGAGCGCTTCTCTCGCGGGCCCGGCTGCTCCACCGGTTCGGGCGGTACGGCTACCTGCGGGTGCTGCTCGAGGCGGGCGATGCCCGCGGCTTCCTGCGCGGGGTCGAGCGGCTGGACGCTCTCGCGCGCCGGGACGGCCGGCTGCTCACCGCGCATCGAGGCGCCCAGCTGCGTCTCGAGGAGGACCTCGCCCGCGAAGAGGCGTTGAAGGCCGAGCTCGATCAGAACTGGGTAAGAAGCCGGCGGGAGACGCTCGCCATGTCGCGCATGCGGGGGACCCGGGAGGCGCTGCTCTCCCGGGAACGCCACGATGCGGTGAACGGCAAGGAGGAAGTCCACGCGCTGTCGGACAAGGCCGACCGCCTCGAGCGGCTCTTGAACACCCTGTCCCGCCAGTCGAGCGGCGAAACCGCCGACGCCTCCTCCGGGATCCGCCCGTGGAAGGGAGTGCTCGACTGGCCCGCGAAGGGCGCGGTGATGGAGACCTTCGGCCGGCATCGCCATCCGAAGTTCGACGCGTGGACGATTTCCAACGGGATCGCGGTCTCAACGCCGGCGGGCACGCCCGTCAAGGCGGTCTACGCCGGGAAAGCCGTCTACGCGCAATGGCTCGCGGAGTACGGGAACCTCGTCATCCTCGATCACGGCGACGGGATCTTCACGCTCTACGCGTGGCTCCAGAACGTCTCCGTCTCCGCCGGGTCGGTGGTGCCCGCTCGCACGACCCTCGGCAGCTCCGGAACGGGACCCGGGCGAGGGGAGCCCGGGGTCTACTTCGAGATCCGGGATCGTCAGAGGGCGAGCGACCCGGTCGCCTGGTTGCGGTAACGTCGCCTGCGCTCACTGCGGGGCGCGCCGACGGCAGCGCAGCTCCACTCCCTCTCCCCGGGCTCGGGGAGAGGTTTGGGGTGAGGGGCAGTCTCCCCCTCGCGTTGGGCGGAAGCTCGAAGACTTTCGTTTCTCGTTTCTCGTTTCTAGTTTCTTGTTTCCCGTCCCCATTTCCCGTCGCCCGGTCCGGAATCCGGAGGCCCACCGGTCTGTTACCATCGTCCTATGAGGTCCAATCGCTCGCGATTCCTGTTCGTCGTCGGCTCGCTCGCGGCTTTGCTTTCCATCCGGGCCGTGACGGCGCCGCCCGGGTCCGGGCGCGACTCCGCGACCCGATCGCTCTCGATCTTTTCCGACATCTTCTCCCTGACCCGTTCCAACTACGTCGAGACGACCGACGCGAAGACTCTTCTCGACGGCGCGTACGACGGGATGTCGGACGCTCTCGACCCCTTCTCCTACTACGTTCCGGCCTCGGAGCGCGCCGCCTATCGCGCGCAGCAGGCGTCGGGCGCCGTGAGCCCCGGAATCGTGGTGGCGCGCCGCGGCGGCTTCCCGTACGTCGTGGCCCCTCTCCCCGGGTCGCCGGCCGAGAAGGCGGGCGTCAAGCCGGGGGATCTGATCGACACCGTCGACGGAAAGCCCGTCCGTAACTCATCGCTCTGGAAGGTGAAGGCCGCGCTCGAGGGCCCCGAAGGGACGCGGGTCGAGATCCTCGTGTTTCGCGGCGGCGACGAGAGGCGGGTGACGTTCAAGATCCCCCGCTCCCGATTCGAGCCCGCCGCCGTCTCCACCCGTTTCGAAGGGGACGTCGCGGTCATTCGCGTCCCCGCTTTCCGGAAGGACACTCCGTCGGGATTGAGGCAGGCCATCGAGCAGGCGCGCGCGAAATCCGCGCGGGGCGTGGTCGTGGATGTCCGCGGAACCATCGGCGGAGACATCGCCGAATCCGCTCCCGCCGCGGCCCTCTTCACCGGACCGGGTCTCGTGGCGAAGCCCGTGGCGCGGAAAGTCGTCTTTCAGCCGCTCGAGAGCTCCGGAGAGAAGCTCTGGACGGGCAAGACCGTCGTGCTCATCGATGATTCGACGGGCGGCGCGGCCGAAGTCTTCGCCGCGGCCCTCCACGATCGCGCGCAGGCGGTGACCGTCGGCGAGTCGACCGTCGGCATGGCGATCGTGCAGCGTCAGGTGTCCACGGAATCCGGAGGCACCCTCTTCATGACCGTGGCCCGGTACGTCTCTCCCTCGGGCACGGTGCTCGCGGGTAAGGGCCTGGCGCCGGACGACCGCGTGATCGTGTTTCCGACGGTCGCTTCCGGACCCGCGGGCAAGGGCGTCTCGAAAGGGACGGAACCCGCCAGACCGGCCGACGACGCCATTCTGCAGCGAGGTCTCGAGGTTGCCCGCGGCGCCGTCCCGGGCCGCCGCGCCGCGTAGCGGGATCTGCCTCCGAGGTTGGCCCGCTCGAAGAACAGGGTCTCGCGGCTGGCGATCTTTTTCGCCATTCTCTCTCTCGTTCTCGGGATCCTGCTCTATCGCTCCTGCTCCCGAAAGACGCCGCCTCCCTCCGCGCCCCCGCCGTCGCGCACGCGCGTCCGCGAGCCTCGTCGGACGCCGCCCGTTGCCCGCGATCGCACCCGGCCGCCGGCGCACGCGCCCCCCGGGACGCCTCCTGCGGCGCCGGAGACGGCCGGGCGGTTTCCTACGATCGCGATTCTGATCGATGATCTCGGCAACGACGCCTCCGCCGTCGATCACATCGCGGCGTGGCGGTTTCCCGTCTCCGTGGCCGTTCTCCCGGAGCTCCCGGCGAGCGCGGAGACCGCGCGGACGCTCGAACGCTCCGGCAAGCAGGTGCTCCTGCATCTTCCGATGGAGCCACGGGGATTCCCGGGAGTTCGTCCGGGCCCGGGCGTCGTCCTGCGGTCGCAGTCGGACGAGGAGATAGCGACGACCCTTCGCGGCGACCTCGACACCGTCCCCGGCGCGGCCGGCGTCAATAACCACATGGGCTCCGCGGCGACTGAGGACCTGCGCGTGATGCGCGCCGTCGTCGGCGTGCTCGCAGGACGCGGTCTTTTCTTCGTGGACAGCCGGACGACCGGCTCGACCGTCGCTCTGGAAGCGGCGCGGGAGGCCCGGGTCCCTTCGGCGTCGCGCCGCGTCTTTCTCGACGACATCCAGAAAGAGGCCGCGATCGAGGACGCGCTCGCCCGGCTGATCGCTCACGCGAAGAAGGACGGCTCCGCGATCGCGATCGGGCATCCGTACGCGGCGACTCTGACGGTGCTCGACCGCGAGCTGCCGAGGCTCGCAGGGCGCGGCGTGCGGCTGGTCCGTGTCGGCGAAGTGGTGAAGTGAGGCGATGGGAGCCGAGGTCAGTTGAGCGAGGCCACGTTCCGGGCTGATCCGGCCTCGCGACGCGTGATGTTTCCGCCCGTCGGGGCAGTACGATCGTCGCCGTGACGCCGCTCGAGAGTCTCGCCGCCCTCGTCGAAAGGCTCCGGCAGGAGTGTCCCTGGGACCGCGAGCAGACGCCGGAGACCATCCGCGCTTTTCTCCTGGAGGAGTGTTACGAGACACTCGAAGCCATCGACGCCGGCGATCCGAACGCGCTTCGCGATGAGCTCGGAGACCTCCTCTTCCAGGTCTTCTTCCTGGCCACGCTCGCCCGTGAGCGCGGCTGGTTCGACCTCTCCGCCGTGGCAGAAGGCGTCTCGGCCAAGATGATCGAGCGCCATCCGCACGTCTTCGGGGAGACGCGCGCCCGCGATGCCGCCGAGGTGAAGCGCAACTGGGAGGCGCGCAAGCGCCTGAAGGCCGGCGGGTCGGGGGATCCGTTCGAGAGCCTACCGAAGGGACTTCCCGCCATCGCGGCCGCCTACCGCATGGCGTCGAGGGCTGCCGACCTCGGGTTTGACTGGGAACGTGACGCGGACGTCGCCGCGAAAATCGAGGAGGAGCTCGAGGAATGGCGGCAGGCCGCCGGGAGCGGCGACGCTTCGGCGGAGGAGCACGAAATCGGGGATCTTCTTCTCTCGGTCGTCAACCTCGCGCGCCGGAGGCACATCGATCCCGAGGCGGCGCTGAGACGCACCAACGCCCGATTCCGCGAGCGGTTTGCGGGAGTGGCGCGCCGCGCCGCGGAAAGCGGACGGGAGATCGGTCAGGTCGGGGCGGCGGAGCTCGACGCGTACTGGGAGGAGGCGAAGAAGGAGGAAGAGAACGGGACGTGACGCGGGAACGCGCTGCTTTCCGCCTAATCAGTTAAGATTTCCGTGTCCCCGAGAGGAAGATGGCCGAAAAAGAGGAAAAGCCGATCCGGGTCGTCGACCGGAGGATGTTCACCTCCGACGGGGAGCTTCGTCCGGACTTCGAGCCGGAAGAGTCCGCGCCGGAACAGCCCATCCCTTTGCCGCCGCCCCCGCAACCGCCGAGACCCCCCTCCCCGGCGCCCGAAACCCGTTCCGCGGCCGCGCCCGCGGGAGCCCCCAGGCCGGGGCCGGCGCCAGAGCCGGGGCCGGGGCCCGCCCCGCTCGGCGGGCCGGCGGGGCTCGGAGACGAGGACATCGACGACCCGGGGGAGGATGGGGCGCCGCCGGCGGAGCCCCGCGGCGAGTTCACCGCCATCGTGCGCTCGCTCGCGACGACGGCGTACTCCGCGCTCGGCCTGCTCGCGGACCCGACCGGCGCGCGGCATCGCGAGCCGGCCGTGGCGCGGCAGATGATCGACTGGCTGACAGTTCTGGAGTCGAAGACCCGGAACAACCTTTCCTTTGAAGAGTCGGATTTTCTTTCCCGCGTGCTGTACGAGCTGCGGCTGGCGTTTGTGGAAGTCACCCGTCCGGCGCCGCGCTGACCGGGGACGCGAACGCAAGACGCCACTGATCTCAGACGCCCGCGTCTTCTGATGGCGCCGACGCGCGGCGCCGGGGCGCGCCGGGGTTGCCTGGCTGCAGGATTCCTCCTCCTGTTTGCGGCTCTCGCTCCGCGGATGCTCCCGGCGCAGGAAGCGGTGTCCGCGCTCCCGGCGCCCATGACCCGGAGTCTCTATCGCGCGCACTGGTTCGAGTTTCTGAACGCGCATCTGGAAGACGACACGCGAGGCGCCGCGGCGGCCCTCGCGGCGATGCGCAAGTCCGCACGTGCGGTGGGTGTCCGGCGGCTGTCGGACTTTTCGCGAACCGCGGTGCACGAGGGCCGCAAGGCCGAAGCGCTCGGAAAACCGGAACGCGCCGCGCGGGCTTACGACGCGGCCGTTCTCCTGGACGACACGAACTACGACGCCATCCTCTCCCGCATCGGTTTTCTGACGAGGCGCGGCGCCTACTCTCAGGCGTCACGGATGATCCCGGACGCCGCCGGGGCCCTCCTGGCGACCAGGGAGTCGAGACTGACGCTCGGTTCCTCGGCCGCGGTCTGGTTTTCGTTTGCCGTGGCGGCTTCGCTCTTCGGGCTGATCTTCATTCTTCTCCTCAAGCACTCGTCCCGGATCTCCCACGACCTCGGAGAAATGTCGAGGCGCCTCGGCGGCGGGGCCGCGGCCCCGCTGGCGCTCGTGATCGGGCTGCTGCCGCTCGCTTTCGGCCTCGGACCGGGGTGGGTGATCCTCTACTGGGGCGCGCTGCTCTTCACCTACACTCTGGGCACCGAGCGGGCAGTCCTGGCGGGCGGGCTGATCGGTGTCGGCCTCCTCGTCCCGGCGCTCTCCGCCGTCTTCCGCGAGAACGTCGTCGAGCGGTCTCCGCTCTGGGTTGCCGCCGTCGACCTCGAGGAGAGGCGTGAAGACGCGAGCGCCGAGGATGGCCTGCGACAGGCTTCCGGAGTCTTCGCCGAAGACCCGGACGTCTGGTTTCTTCTCGGAATGTACGCGGAGCGCTCCGGAGACTCGGAGCGGGCGATCTCGGCCTACGACCGGGCCGTCCAGGCGGACCCGCGGGACTTCCGGCCCTTCTTGAACCGCGGCAACGTGCACTTTCAGGATGGCGACTATCTGCAGGCCATCCGGGACTACGACGCCGCGGCGGAGCGCGCGCCGAAGGCGGCCGAGATCCCCTACAACCTCTCGCTCGCGCGAGGCGAAGCCTACGATTTCGAGGGGCAGTCCGCAGCCATGACGCGCGCCCGCGCGCTCTCCGCGGCCTCGGTGATCTCCTGGACGGAGCGGCCGACCGTGGCTCGGGTCGTGTCCGCCGGATACCCTCTCTCTCGCGCGCGGCAGAGGATCGAACAGTGGAACCGCCAGCCGAAGAGCCGCCGGCTTCCCGGCCACTCGCCGCCAATGCGCGCGAGCGGCCTGGTTCTCAGTCCTTTCGCGCTGGGGCCCTGGGCGGCGCTCGCTCTCGGCGCCGCGATCGCCACCTGGCGCTCGAAGCGGCCGGTTGCGATCGAATGCGCGCGCTGCGGAATCGCCGTTTGCGATTCCTGCCGGCGGTACGGAGACCATCCCCTGTACTGCTCGGAGTGCGTGCGTTTCCACGTTCGCAAGGAGAACGTCGGCATCGCGGCGCACGTGGCGCAGGCGGGCGAGATTCGCGCGCGCGTGCGGGGTCGGGACCGGCTCTGCCGGCTCCTCTCGGTGCTTCTGCCCGGAACGCATCCGGTGTTCTCGGATCGCTCGTTCGCCGGCTTTCTGACCCTGGCGGTCTTTTTCTTCTGCGTCGGCGTCGCCGCGATCGGCGGCCGTTACTTCGATCCCCGGCAACTGCCCTCCTCGGCGGAAGCGGAAGGCGGGCCGGCCCTCATCGTGCCTCTCGCCGTCGCCGTGCTGGTCTGGGCCGTGTCGCTTTTGAGCGCGTGGAGGCACTCCCATGGGTCTTGAGGGCACGCTGCGGGTCTTCTCGCTGAACGACATTTTCCAGGTGCTCGGCCTGCAGCGAAAGAGCGGCGTCCTGACGGTCGAGGGGGAAGACGACACCGTCACGATCTCGTTTCTCGGAGGCCAGGTCGTCGCCGCGGAATCCGCGCAGCGGCGGCTCGACAACCGGATCGGCAACCTCCTCGTCCGGGCGGGTCGCATCTCGGAGGAGGATCTCGCCCGGGTCCTGCAGACCCAGGCGGAGACTCAGCAGCGGCTCGGATTCCTGCTGATCCGCGACAGGGTCGCGACGCCCGCCGACCTCCGGGAGGCGCTGCGGCTCCAGATCCTGCGGATCGTGTTCAACGCCTTCCGCTGGACGGACGGGCGGTTTTCCTTCACGCAGGAGGGACCGATCGACTACGACGCCGACCACATGTCGCCCGTCCCGACGGAATCGATCCTGATGGAAGCCGCGCAGATGCTCGATGAGTGGCCCATCCTGGAGCGGAAGATCCCGTCCCGTGAGATCGTCTACCGGCGCGCGCCGGGCGTCGAAGAGCTGCGCCTCATCTCTCCGCCCGAACCCCCGGCCGAGGGATCTCTCGTCGTCTCGCGCAAGGAGGCGGAGACGTGGAAGTGGGTGGACGGGGCGCGCACGATCGCCGAAATTCAGGAGCACGCCTTCCTTTCGGAGTTCGATGTCTACAAGGGCCTGGTGGAGCTGCTGGACCGCAGCCTTCTGGTCGAAGGCCGGATCCCCGTCACGCCGGCGGCGCCCGCAGCGGGGGTGCGGACCGCGGGATTTTCCTCCCGGGCGGCGCTGCTGTGGGTGGCGGCGGCGCTCCTCGTCGCCGCCGGAGTGTTTTTCGTGCCGCGCAATCCGTGGAACCTGTTTGTGCGGCCCCGGGGAGAGAGGCGGGAGGCGGCCGAATTCCTCAAATCCGTGTCGCTCGAGAGGCTCGCCGCGATCGAGCGGGCCGTGCGGGTGTTCTATGACTCGTCCGGGCAATACCCCCGGAAGCTCGAGGACCTCGTCACGACCGGAATCCTCGACGAGAGCGGCGTCTACGACCCCTACGGCCGGAAATACCGATACATCCTCCGAAGCGA
Organism: Acidobacteriota bacterium; assembly: GCA_040004075.1. GTDB lineage: Bacteria > Acidobacteriota > Thermoanaerobaculia > UBA5066 > Gp7-AA6 > JALYUA01. The sequence goes on from JBDUBP010000071.1 coordinate 8,083, forward strand.
CGACGGGAAGTTCGGGCTCTACGGCCGGAACGCGCAGGGAGAGATCGACTTGGACCTGTCGTTTGACCGCAGCCTCGCTCCCGTCGCCGAGATCCATCCGGCCCGGTCCAGATTGCGAGCGCCGGAGCGGCGCCCGGGGGTGCAGGTGATTGAGTGAATTGGAGCGTTCAGGGTTAAGCGTTGAGCCGTAAGGAGTCGAGTTGAGAGTTGAGAGTTGAAAGGTAAGAGTCGAGGGTTGAGAGTCGAGGGTTCCAAAACCGAAAGGCTCGGAACGCACCCCGCCTCCTGACCTCTCCCCCCGTCGTTTCCCCTAGGCCTTCCATGCACCTGAGTGTAGCAGACTGACATTTGCGCAAAATAGGACTTGACAGAACAACGCTCAAGTTCTATATTTTCTCCTCGGTTCGAAGAACTAGCGAAGAGAAGAGGAAAAACTAAAAATGAGCAAGATCATCGGTATCGACCTCGGCACCACGAACTCGTGCGTCGCCGTGATGGAGGGTGGCGACCCGGTCGTCATTCCGAACGCCGAGGGCAACCGCACGACCCCTTCGGTCGTGGCATTTTCCAAGACGGGCGAGCGGCTCGTCGGACAGGTCGCCAAACGGCAGGCGATCACCAACCCGGCCAACACCGTGTTCTCGATCAAGAGGTTCATGGGCCGGAAGCACGGCGAAGTCAGCGACGAGATGAAGATGGTGCCCTTCGCGGTGAAGCAGTCGCCCAACGGCGACGTGCGCGTCCTCGCGAGCGGCAAGGAGTACTCGCCGCCCGAGATTTCCGCGATGATCCTCGGCAAGCTGAAGGAAGCGGCCGAGGCGTACCTGGGCGAGAAGGTCACCCGTGCCGTCATCACGGTGCCGGCGTACTTCAACGATGCCCAGCGGCAGGCCACGAAGGACGCTGGACAGATCGCCGGCCTGACGGTCGAGCGGCTGGTCAACGAGCCGACGGCGGCGGCGCTGGCCTACGGGCTGGACAAGAAGAAGGACGAGACGATTGCCGTCTACGACTTCGGCGGCGGAACCTTCGACATCTCGATTCTCGAAGTGGGCGAGGGCGTCGTCGAGGTCAAGTCCACCAACGGGGACACGCACCTCGGGGGAGACAACATCGACCAGCGCGTCATCGAGTGGATTCTGGCCGAGTTCAAGAAGGACCAGGGCGTCGACCTTTCCAAGGACGCCATGGCGATGCAGCGCCTCAAGGAAGCCGCGGAGAAGGCCAAGATCGAGCTGTCGAACGTCGTTGAGACGGAGATCAACCTTCCGTTCATCACGGCGGACGCCTCCGGTCCCAAGCATCTCCAGCTCCGGCTGACCCGCTCGAAGCTCGAGCAGCTGGTCGAAGACATCATCACGAAGTCGATGGCCCCCTGCAAACAGGCGATGAAGGACGCGGGAGTCGAGCCGAAAGACATCGACGAGGTGGTGCTCGTGGGCGGCCAGACGCGCATGCCCCGCATTCAGGCGCTCGTAAAAGACCTGTTCGGCAAGGACCCCCACCAGGGAGTCAACCCGGATGAAGTCGTCGCGATCGGCGCGGCGATCCAGGGCGGAGTCCTCGCGGGCGACGTCA
>JBDUBP010000184.1:0-9569 GCA_040004075.1 Acidobacteriota bacterium
GCGGGATGGGAGAGGTGTGGCGCGCGCGGGATCCGCGCCTCGGGCGCGACGTCGCGATCAAGGTGCTGCCGGCCTCCTTCTCCGCGGACACGGATCGCCTTCGGCGGTTCGAGCAGGAGGCCCGTGCGGCGGGGATCCTGAATCATCCCAACATCACGGCGGTTTACGACATCGGCGAGAGCGAAGAAGGCGGGGCGCCGTATGTCGTCCAGGAGCTGCTCGAAGGCGAGACGCTGCGGCAGGCGCTCTCGGGCGGAAAACTCTCGCCACGAAGGTCGATCGACTACGCAATCCAGGTCGCGCATGGCCTCGCCGCCGCGCACGAGAAGGGCATCGTCCACCGGGATTTGAAGCCCGAGAACGTTTTCGTGACGAAGGACGGCCGGTTGAAGATCCTCGACTTCGGACTGGCCAAGTTGACGCACGCGGAGGAGAACGCGTCGGGCGCCACGAACCTCCCCACCGCCACCGCCGGCACGGAACCCGGGATGGTGATGGGCACGCTCGGCTACATGTCGCCCGAGCAGGTGCGCGGCCGGCCCGCCGACGCGAGGAGCGACCTCTTCTCATTCGGCGCGATCCTCTACGAAATGCTCGCCGGCCAGCGGGCGTTCCGCGGGGACTCGGCGGCGGACACGATGTCCGCGATCCTGAAGGAAGACCCGCCGGACATCTCCGCGACGAATCAGAACGTCCCGCCGGGCGTGGAGCGGATCGTCCGCCACTGCCTCGAGAAGACACCGGAACAGCGCTTCCAGTCCGCGCGGGACCTCGCGTTCGACCTGGAAGCGCTCTCGGAAGTTTCGACGAATCGGCGGGGTGGTGACCTTCCGCGACCATCCGCTCGCGGGCCCTTCCCTTCCGTCGTTCCGGCGCTTCTCGCCTTTCTCGCGCTGGCGGGAGCGGCCTACTGGCTCGGCCGACGCTCCGCGAACGCGCCGACTCCCGACTTCCGGCAGCTCACATTCCGGCGCGGAACGGTGCGAGGCGCGCGCTTTGCCCGCGACGGTCAGACGATCGTCTACGCCGCCGCATGGGAAGGGAAGCCTCTGGCCGTTTTTTCCTTGCGGTCTGGCAGCCACGATCCGACCGCCGTGGACGTGCCGGCCGGCGCGGACGTTCTGGCGATCGGCCCTTCGGGAGAGCTGGCCCTGCAGCTCGCCAAACGTTCGGTCGAGCCCTACGTTTCCAAGGGCACTCTCGCGGTCGCTCCGCTCAGCGGGGGCGAGGCGCCGCGAGAGCGTATGCAGGGCGTGCAGTGCGCGGACTGGTCCCCCGACGGCAAGCGGCTCGCGGTCGTGAGGGATGCCGGAGGCCGGAACCGACTGGAATCCCCCGTCGGGAAAGTGCTGTACGCGTCGGCCGGCTGGATTGGCGATCCGCGCTTTTCCCCGGCCGGAGACGCGATTGCGTTCCTCGATCACTGGGGGCGCAACGGAGACCTCGGGTCCGTGATGATCGTGGATCTGGGAGGACGCGCAAAGAACCTGTCCGAGGGCTGGGTCAGCCTTCAGGGACTGGCCTGGTGGCCCGACGGGAAGGAGATCTGGTTCACCGGAACGAAGGTCGGCGGCAATCGCTCCCTCCATGCGGTGACGCCGTCCGGGAGTCTGCGCCTCGTTTATCGTCAGACGGGATCGCTCACACTCGCCGACATCTCGTCCCGAAAGGAAGTGTTGATACTCGACGAGGACCTGCGCCTGGGAATCGTCAGCAAGGCGCCCGGCGATTCGGTCGAGCGCGATCTCTCCTGGCTGGACTTTTCCGCGATTCGCGACATTTCGCCCGACGGCCGTCTGATCCTGTTCGACGAAGCCTCCGAAGGCGGCGGCGACGACGGCAGCATCTTCGTGAGAAAGACCGACGGCTCGGCGCCCGTTCGCCTCGGTTCGGGATTTTCGACCTCGCTCGCGCCCGACGGGCAATCTGTGCTCGCGGGCTCGTCGCACGAGAATCACGTGTTGAGGATGCTGCCCGTGGGTGCGGGAGAGCCTCACCCCGTCGCGACCGAAACGTTCCCGATCGGATGGGCGAACTGGTTCCCCGACGGTAAGCGGATCGTGGTGGCCGGCGGGGAGGCGGGTCACGGGGCACGTCTCTACGTCCACGACGCTCCCGGCGGTCCGGCGCGGCCCGTGAGCGCCGAGGGAGTCCACCTGATTCCATACGCCAACGTCGTCGCCCCCGACGGGCAGTTCGTCGCCGCGATCGGCGCCGACGGCACGGTCTCGCTGTTTCCCACGCAATCGGGCGAGCCGCGTCGGATCCGCGGTCTCGCCGCGGACGAGCTGCCGACCGGCTGGGACGCGACGGGCCGCTTCCTCTTCGTCTACCGGCCGGGAGAGCTGCCCGCTCGCGTCTTCCGGCTCGACGTGGCCTCGGGCGCGCGCGAGCCCTGGAAAGAGCTGATCCCGGCCGATCCGACGGGAGTCACCTTCATCCGGCCGCCGCACTTCGCCGGCGACGGAGGATCCTACGCGTACAGCTACGCGCGAAGTCTTTCCCGCATCTCCCTGGCGAAGGATCTCCGATGAAGGGAGACACCGAAGACGCCCGCGTCCTTCGGAGGGATCCGGGTTGAATCCCTGCTGGTATTCCAACGCATTTCCGCCGCCAGTGAGGCAACCCCTCGGACAGACCACCGCGGCGTAAAATCCTCGGCGCCGTCTTCCGATGACATTTTCCGCCGGGACCCGCCTCGGCCCTTACGAGATCCTCGCACCTCTGGGCGCGGGTGGAATGGGGGACGTTTACCGGGCGCGGGACAAGAATCTGGACCGGGATGTCGCCATCAAGGTCCTCCCCCACTCCGTCGCGTCGGACCCTGACACGCTCGCCCGGTTCGAACGCGAGGCGAAGGCGGTTGCCGCCCTTTCTCACCCAAACATTCTTGCGATTCACGACTTCCGCAACCAGGATGGCATCGCGTACGCCGTCATGGAGCTTCTGGAGGGCGAGACGCTGCGCGGGAAGCTCGACAGCGGTCCGATTCCGCAGAACCAGGCCGTGGACTACGCGCTGCAGGTCGCCAGGGGCCTCTCCGCCGCCCACGAGAAGGACGTCGTCCACCGGGACCTGAAGCCGGAGAACCTGTTCGTTACCCGGGACGGTCATCTCAAGATCCTCGACTTCGGCCTCGCGAAGCGGGTCGGAGAACTCGCCCCCAGCGAGGAGACGAGCGCGCCGACCGCTTCCGGCCACACGGAGCCGGGCACTGTGATGGGGACGATGGGCTACATGTCACCCGAGCAGGTGCGGGGGCTTCCCGTCGACCACCGCGCGGACATCTTCTCGTTCGGCGCGCTCCTTTACGAGATGCTCTCCGGGAAAAAGCCGTTTCAGAAGGACACCGCGAGCGACACCATGGCGGCGATCCTGCGGGACGAGCCCCCGGAGTTGGCGCTGTCGGGACGGAACATCTCGTCCGCTCTCGACCAAATCGTCCGGCACTGCCTGGAGAAGGACCGGAACAACCGGTTCCAGTCGGCCAAGGCTATCGCGTTCGCGCTCTCAGAAGCATCGGGGAGGACAACGACGAGCGGCGTGCAGCGCGCGGCACCACCGACCGGAAAGACGAAGATCCTCATCGCCGTCGCCGGCATTCTTGCCTTCGCCGCCGCCGGCGTCTTTCTCCTGCGGCCGACGTTCAGGGAGGACAGGCGCGAGGCCGGAGGCATGAAGCGCTTGGCCGTGCTGCCCTTCGAGAACCTGGGTGCCCCTGAAGACGACTACTTCGCCGACGGCATTGCGGACGAGATTCGAGGCAAGTTGACCTCCTTGTCGGGCCTTCACGTGATGGCCCGCAGCAGCTCCACGCCTTACAAGAAGACGAGCAAGACGCCCAGGCAGATCGCCGAAGAGCTGAATGTCTCGTACCTCTTGACCGCCACCGTACGCTGGGAAAAGAGCGGGGGCACGAGCCGCGTGCATGTGAGCCCCGAGCTGGTGGACGTGACGCGCCCCGACGCCCCGACTTCGAAATGGCAGCAGCCGTTCGACGCGTCTTTGACCGACGTTTTCCAGGTGCAGTCGGACATCGCGACACGAGCCGCTCACGCTCTGGACGTGGTGCTTGGAGCGGGCGAGGAGAAACGACTCTCCGAGAGACCCACGCAGGACCTCGCCGCGTACGGTTCCTTCCTGAAAGGCGAGGAGATCTGGAATAGCGTGGGTGACGATCCCCCCAATATTCGTAAAGCGCTCGGCTTTTACGAGCGAGCCGTAGCGCTGGATCCCGGTTTTTTGCAGGCATGGGCGCGGGCCTCTTGGGCCAACTCGATTCTGTACACCAACAGCACGCCCACGCCCGCGCTCGCGGAGCGCGCCCGGCAGGCGGCAAAAAAGGCCATCGCGCGTGCACCCAACCGCCCGGAGGGGTACCTGGCCTTCGGCCACTACGAACGGTTGGTTTCCAAAGACTTCCACCGCGCGCTGGAGCAGTACGCGAAGGGACAGCGCGTAGCGCCCGGCAACGCCGACCTCCTTTATGGGACGGCGCGTGCGGAGGAGGGCCTCGGGCGCTGGGATGCGGCGGTGAAAGACTTGAGGCAGGCGGCGAGCCTCGATCCCCGGTCGGCTGTCAATTTAACGGCTCTCGGCTACGCGCTCCAACGTCTACGGCGCTATCCCGAAGCGCGGGAAGCCTATGAGCGCGGGCTTGCACTCGCGCCTGCCAACCTGAGTCTGATCGGGGAGACGGCTATGACGTTTCTCGGCGAGGGGGACCTCGTCGGTGCGAGGGCTGTGCTCAATGCCGTGCCCAAAGATATCGGGCCGATCGAACTCGTGGCCTACGTGGCGAGCGCCAATGATCTTGTCTGGGTTCTCGACCAACAGCAGCGAGAACTTCTCCTACGGCTCACGCCGAGCGCGTTCGACGAGGACCGGGGCATATGGGCCCGCTGCTTGAGTCAGGCGTACGCCCTCAAGAGCGACGAGGCGCACCTACGCGCCTACGCAGAAGAGGCCAGGCGGGCATTCGAGGAGCAGCTTCGCGCAACACCTGATGATGCGCAGCGCCACGTCTTTCTCGGCCTCGCGCTGGCGTACCTCGGTCGAAAAGAGGAGGCGATTCGGGAGGGAGAGCGCGGCGTCGCCCTCGATCCGGTCGCGAAGGATGCGCTGAGAGGCCCCTACTACCAGCACGAGCTGGTTCGGATCTATATGCTCGTCGGCGAGCCGGAGAAGGCGCTCGACAAGCTGGAGCCGCTCCTGAAGATCCCTTACTACCTCTCGCCCGGCTGGCTCAAGATCGACCCCAACTTCGGCGCGCTGCGCAACAACCCGAGGTTCCAGAAGCTCGTCGTCGGCGCGAAGTAGTCCTACCCTCCGCGCGGGCCCATGTCACTGCGGTCCGACCAACTCCGCCGAAGCCCGCTTGGCGGTCCCTACTGCTTGTTGTACACAATCGTGTTGTTTACGGCCTCGCCCTTGGCGTTCGTTCCGGTCTGGGTGATGGTCATCGTCTTGCCGTCCGCGGAGACCACGACCTTCGCCGTAATTGTCGCCTTCCCACCTTTCTTCCAGGTGTTGCTGTAGCTGTTGTCGTCCATCTTCCTCGGCGTGGCCATGTCCCCGTCCGGATTGCCCTCGTAAGGGACATCCTTGCCGTCGAACCTGGACAGGAACATGGAGTGGTTGGGCTTGCCATCGGCACTCACGCCGTCACTCGTGAACTTGATCCCGCCCGGCGTCGCTTCGAACTTCAGGGTGAGACTCTTGGGTGCCGGACCCGGGCTGTACTTGGACTTCGCGAGGTCGAGGTTCCAGGTGCCCAGCCAATTGTCGGCGGCGAGGGCGACCGAACTCGAGAGAACGATTGCGCAGCTCACCGCGAGGGAAACCTTGAGCAGGTTCTTCCGCATGACCTACCTCCTTCGGGAAGCCAATTTCGGCCTGATTTCAGCGACCGCTTGTTACGACAGTGGGCCGGATCATATCCGTCCAAGCCCTTTTCGCCGCAGAGCCGCAGTGTAGTCTTCGGCAGCCGATGACACTCGCTGCCGGGACCCCCCTGGGTCCCTACGAGATCCTGTCGCCGCTCGGCGCGGGCGGGATGGGCGAGGTCTACCGGGCGCGGGACAAGAAGCTCGATCGAGACGTCGCAGTCAAGGTCCTCCCCCGGTCCGTCGCCGCCGATCTCGATACGCTGGCGCGATTCGAGCGCGAGGCGAAGGCGGTTGCCGCCCTTTCTCATCCAAACATTCTGGCGATTCACGATTTTGGCAACGAGGACGGCATCGCCTACGCGGTCATGGAGCTTCTGGAAGGCGAGACGCTGCGCGGCAAGCTCGACACCGGTCCGATCCCCCAGAGGCAGGCCCTCGACTATGCCCTTCAGATCGCCAGGGGCCTCTCCGCCGCCCACGAGAAGGGGATTGTCCACCGGGACTTGAAGCCCGAGAACCTTTTCGTGACGACAGACGGCCACGTCAAGATTCTCGACTTCGGGCTCGTGAAGAGGATCGAAGCCACTCTCCCGGAGGAGGAGACGAGCGCCCCGATAGGCCCGGCCCAAACGGTGCGCGGTACTGTGATGGGAACGGCAGGCTACATGTCGCCCGAGCAGGCGCGCGGCCTGCCGGTGGATCACCGCTCAGATCTCTTTTCGTTCGGGGCCATCCTCTACGAGCTGCTTTCGGGCAAGAAGGCGTTCAAGAAGGACACGGCGAGCGACACGATGGCCGCGATCCTGCGGGACGAGCCGCCGGGGCTGTCGGAGTCGGGAAGTGGCATCCCACCGGCTCTCGACAACGTCGTCCGGCACTGTCTGGAGAAGAACCGGCAAGACAGGTTTCAGTCGGCCAAGGACATCGTGTTCGCGCTATCGGTTGCGTCCACTTCAACCTTCACCAGCGGCCCGCAGGCGACGACCCCTCGGGTCGGGAAAAATCGCGTCCTCATCGCTGCCGCCGTCGTCGTCGCCGTCCTAATCGCCATCGCGGCCGCCTTGCTTCTGCGGCCGACGCGCAAGGGCGGCGAGGCCGGGGACATGAAGCGCCTGGCCGTGCTGCCCTTCGAGAATTTGGGCGCTCCGGAGGACGACTATTTCGCCGACGGCATTGCGGACGAGATTCGAGGCAAGCTCACCTCTTTGCAGGGCATTCAGGTGATTGCCCGCGGCAGTTCCACCCCCTACAAGAAGACGACGAAGACGCCCAGGCAGATCGCCGAGGAGCTGAACGTCTCCTACCTCTTGACCGCCACGGTCCGGTGGGAGAAGAGCGGTGCCTCAAGTCGCGTTCACGTAAGCCCCGAGCTCGTTGATGTGACGCGCCCGGATGCCCCAACCTCGAAATGGCAGCAGCCCTTCGACGCGGCGCTGACCAGCGTCTTTCAAGTGCAGTCGGACATCGCGACGCGTGTGGCACAGGCGCTCGGCGTCGCGCTTGGAGCGGGCGAAGAGAAGCGACTCTCTGAAAAGCCCACGCAGAATCTCGAAGCCTACGACGCCTTCCTGCGGGGTGAGGAGGCCTCGAAGAGTCTGGCAGCAGCCGATCCGCCCAGTCTGCGGCGGGCAATCGCTCACTACGAACAGGCGGTAGGGCTCGACCCCCGTTTCCCCCAGGCGTGGGCTCAGCTCTCCCGCGCCCACTCCTTCCACTATGCCAACAGCGTTCCGACGCCGGCAGAGCGCGAGCAGGCCAGGGCGGCCGCCGAGCGGGCGTTGGCGCTTGCTCCCGGCCTTCCGGCAGCCCATCTGGCTCTCGGCGACTATTACGAAGCAACTCGCGGGGATTTGCTCCGGGCGGCGGAGCAGTACGCTCTGGGGCGGCAAAAGGCGCCGCGGGACGCCGACCTGCTCGTCGGAACCGCCCTGGTGCAGCAGAGAACCGGCCAGTGGGAAGAGGGTCTTGCCTCACTCCGTCAGGCGCAGGCGATCGACCCGCGCTCGGCGCTCACGGCGCGCCGCCTCGCGCGGACGCTCCTCTTGCTCCGGCACTACGCCGAGTCGCGAGAGATCTCGGACCGGGGCGTGGCGCTCGCGCCGCAATCGCTCGGCATTCTCGAGACCAAGGTGATCCTTTCCCTTGCCCAAGGAGACCTGGCGGGTGCGCGGTCCGTGCTCAGGGCGGCCGCGCACGAGTTGGATCCGAAAGCTCTCGTGGCGTACCTGGCGACGTACAACAACCTGACCTGGGTGCTGGACGAGGAGCAGCAGACCCTCCTGCTCCGCCTGCCCCCGGCAACGTTCGGAGACGACCGCCTGGCCTGGGGAATCTCGCTCGCCCAGACCGCCTCCCTACGCGGCGATCGAGAGAAGGCGCGGCAGTACGCGGAGGCGGCACGTGCGGCGGCAGAGGCCCAGCTTCGGGATACCCCGGACGACGCAAACCGACATGTCCTGCGTGGCCTCGCGCTCACCTTCCTGGGCGACAGACACAAGGGGGAGGCGGTGCGGGAAGGCGAGCGCGCCGTGGCCCTCGTGCCCGTGGCCAGGGACGCGTACGATGGCCCGTACTATCAGCACCAGCTCGCGCGGATCTTCATCCGGGTGGGCGAGCCCGAGAAGGCGCTCGACCACCTGGAGCCACTGCTCAAAATTCCGTACATCCTTTCGCCCGGCTGGCTCAACATCGACCCCGACTTCGATCCGCTGCGCAAGAACCCTCGATTCCAAAAGCTCGTAGCCGCCGGGAAGTAGAATTCTCGGCCAAGTCATCGGTTGACACTCCCTGCTCGGACCCGTCCTGGTCCCTACGAGATCCTGTCGCCGCTGGGCGCGGGTGGGATGGGGGAGGTCTACCGGGCGCGGGATCAGAAGCTCGATCGGGACGTCGCGGTGAAGGTCCTCCCCCAGGCCGTCGCCGTTGATCCCGACACGCTCGCGCGCTTCGAGCGCGAAGCGAAAGCCGTCGCGGCGTTGTCGCATCCGAACATCCTCCGGGCGCCCTTCTTTCTCGGCGTCCTGGGATGGGCGCTCGCGGCGGCGGGAGGGGACGGTCAAGCCCGGACGGTTCTCGAAGAGCTGCGAGCCCGACCAGCGGCCTCGCCCACGGCCGTCTCTGAGGCCTGGCTGCTCGGCGCGCTCGGGGAGATTGATGACGCCTTCGAAGTGCTCGCGCGCGCAGAAGAGGAGCACCAGGGCCTCCTGTGCTGCACCGGATTGCCCGGGTTCGATTCCCTTCGCGCGGCTCCGAGATTCGACGCGTTGCTGGAGAGGCTGGGGCTGTCGTCCGGTTCTCGCGCGCCCTCATGACCATCAAGACAGGAATCATCCACCGCGACCCGAAGCCTCAGAACGTGTTCGTCCTCGTGGGCGGCGCCCTGTGAGCCTCGCCGCTGGCACTCGCCTCGGGCCCTACGAGATCGTGTCCCCTCTCGGCGCCGGCGGAATGGGCGAGGTGTATCGAGCCCGGGATGCGCGCCTCGGCCGCGACGTGGCGATCAAGGTGATGCCGGATGCTCTCGCGCACGATCCCGAGCGACTCGCTCGATTCGAACGCGAGGCGCAGGTTCTCGCATCTTTGAATCACCCGCAAATCGCCGCGATCTACGGCGTCGAGGACTCCGCCGGCGCGCCGGCGCTCGTCATGGAGCTGGTGGACGGCCCCACCCTTCAGGATCGG
>JBDUBP010000242.1:0-9546 GCA_040004075.1 Acidobacteriota bacterium
GAAGCCGTTTCGCCCCCGTAAAAGCCGGGAGCCCGTTCGTCGGGCTCAAAGATCGGAGTAAAAGATAACACTCGACGGGCTTGGGAATTCCGGCGCGCCCCTCAGCTCCTGGGCGGCGCGAACAACGAATCCGGCTCGGGAACGTCGAACCGGATCTGGTCGTAGAGGATCTCTGAGGTCAGGGGACCTTTCTTGCCGTTCGCGTCGGCGCCGAATCCCCGCCGGCGCGTGGCGACCCGGACTCCGGCAACGGTCTGATCGTCGTAGTACTCCGTGAAATCGTATTTCCCGTTCTCGTAGTTCAGAAGGTTGGCGCAGAGACGACCCGTCGTCGCGTCGAAGTAGTACGTCCAGGTGTGCAGACCTCCGGCGTCGCCCGCGCCCTTGTCGTAAGTCACGCGGATTTTCTCCACTTCCGCGCCGCCGGCGAGCTTCTCGCGACCCGCGGATGCCAGGTGCACTCCGGGGTCCCGCAGCTTGAAAGGCATCCCGAATACGTAGTGGGATCCGAACGTGGAGCCGCGCGCGCTGTTGACGTCCTTCTGCTCCGTGGCGGGCTTCCCGTCCACGAATTTCCACGCCGTGTACCCGTCGTTGACGAAGATCACTTTCTTGCCGTCGTCCTCCCGCTCGATTCGGGCCCCCAGGCGGGGCATGAGCCGGTAACGATGTGTCTCGACGCGCTTTTGCTCGACGGACCCGTCGGGCCGGAACCGTGTCACGGTCTTGCGAAATTCGACGGTCTTCTTGGATTTCCAGGCGCTCTCGCCGCCCGCGTAAGCGATCGCCTGGCTCACGGCCGCGCCGGCAGGGGCGTCCGCCTGCCGGTCGGCCGAGATCGCCGCCCGCGCGGCAGCCGCCAGCGCGACCGCCGCGAAGAGCGATCCAAATCGCTTCGTTTTCATGGCGCTTCTCCTTCAGGCCCGAGGAGAAAATCCTCAGTTGAACGTGTACGAGACCCCTCCGTCGAAGCTGAGACGGGGATTGGCCCTGACCCCGACCTTCGTTCCAAACAGAAACGCGGACTCGCCATAGCGCGATGTCGGGTAGGCGACGGCTCCGAGCCAGAGCCGGTACCCCTGCCGCGCGCTGTAGATCAGCTTTCCGGTGGCGCGTGTGTACTTTTCGCTGCGCAACGTACCGGTCGTATTCAAGTCCCGCTGCCCGTAGAAGGAATAGTCGCCGGCGAAGGTGAACCGTCCCGGAAGACTTCCGAGACGCGGGATCGCCGTCTCAATGCCGACCTGATGTACGTAGTCGGGAACGTCGGGAAGATGTGTCGCCGCCGGCGTTACCGGTGTAGTCAAACGGACGCGGATGAATGACAGGCCGGCGTACAGCCGCGTCGAGCCGCCCGCGTACCAGTTGGCTTCAAAGTCCACCCCTTCGCGGCGCGAGCGTCCAAGGCTCTCGAACTGAGTTCCACCCGGTGGGATGCCCCGGATCTCGTTGCTGTTGTCGGCTCGCCAGACTCCGGTCTGCAGGTGCACCCGATCGAGGATCCGATACGTCAGACCCGCCTCGTAGCTCTCGGTCTGCGCGATCTCGACCCGGCCGACGCTGGCGAGGCTGTTGCGGACCTCCGTGCGCGGCGTCGGCGACCGGAGCCCCGTCGCGTAATTCGCGAAGACCAGGAGGTTGGAGACCGGCTCAACCGCGACACCGACCTTCGGGCTCGCCTTTCCGGCGGAGTAAGAATCGACGTAGGTGCCCTTCGCGCGGTACTTGTCATCCAGGGAGTAGTTGACGTGCGAGTAACGGACTCCGGCCAGCAGCTTGACCCATTGCGCCGGAGCCCACTGGGCCTGCGCGAACGCGCCGACGTTCGTCAGAAGCTCGTCCACGTTGTCGGTCGGTTTCAAGAGCGCGCGCCGGAGCGTCTGATCCTGTTTCGTCCCCGCGTCGTCCCGCTGCAGCGTCGTGCCCACCAGGATGAGGAGGGGGCTGCCGCCCAGGTTCAGGCCGAAGCTCTTCTCCAGCCGGTATCCGAACGTCGTTCGCTGGTCCGCCTGGCGGGTCTGCGTCGTCGTCGGGCTGATCAGGAAGTCGGAGCGATACCGCAGCCAGTTCCTCTTGCCGCCATAAGCCGTGAAGGACAGCGGCGAAGATCCTCCCGGGCCGAGCCGGAACTTCGCGTATGCGAGCGTGTCGCTCAACTCTCCGCCGTCGGTGGTGTTCACGGCGTCGCGGTCGGAGATGACGCCGCGGCGAATCAGGTCGAGGTCGAGGTAGCTCGGCGCGTCCCAGTTGCTCTTGTAGCGCAGGACGTTGACCGAGACGTCGCTCTCTTCACCCAGGGGCACGAGCACCTTCCCGAAGAACCGCGTGTGGTCGACTTTCTGATTCTTGCTGTATCCGTCGTTGTTCTCGGCGTCCGCGGTGACCAGGAAACTGGTCTTTCGGACTCCGGGCTCCGCGTTGCCGTACGTCGCCGCGACGCGCCGCTCGCCGTAGCTGCCTCCGCTCAGCGAGATGGAGGGGTTCGCGATTCCGTCCCGAAGGACGTAGTTGATGCTGGCGCCTCGATCAAAATCGCCGAAACGCGCTTCCATCGGCCCGCGGACCACCTCGACGCGTTCGATCGCATCGGGCGGCAGAAGCGTCGTGTCCATCGCGCCGTGCGACGCGACGAAGCCGAACAGGTTGAGCGGAATCCCGTCGAGATATCCGGCGATGTCCTGGCCGAAGTTGCGGTCGGTGTACCCGCGGATCGAGGGACCCGACGGGACTCCCCCCTGGCCGTAGACGACGAAATCGACTCCGGTCAGCGACCGCAGGACCTCGCCGGGCTCGCGGTAGATCCGAGTCTCGTACGCGCTCGGTCCAAGAACGCTGCTGTTCGCGGGGAGAGTCCGGACGTCGGCGCTGACCTGGGTCATCTTCGGGGGAGCCTCGGCTGAAACGGTGATGTCCGTGCGAACGCGCGTTTCCTCGGGCTTGGCGTCCTTCTTCTCCGCGGACTGATCTTCGGAAGCCGCGGGCGCCTTTTCGGCCGTCTGGGCGAAAACCCCGGCGGGCACGAGCATGAGGAGGCCGAGGAGAACAAGTGTGTGATGCCGGCGGCTGCAAAGACGAAACGTGCGGTGGGCCATGTGATCCCTCCATCCAGACGCGAATCGCGCGCTTCGAATTTTCGAAGCTTCGGCCGGGAATCTCACACAACGACGGGACACCTGCAAGTCCTGTCCGCTGGTTTGACCGATCTTTCCCCGGCGGCGGAGGCCCCGGGGTGTCGGGAGGGGGATCGCGCAGGAGACCCCCCGGAGTTCCCGCGAGGGAACCTTCAGCAGATACGGGGCAGGGACTCGCCGAAGGGAAGGTCGAGGATCCTCTCACCGCCAATCAGGGTTCGGACGACGACGAACCCGGGGTGGGTCGGGGTAACCCGGCCGATTCGAACGGCGCCGGCGCCCAGGGGATCGGCTCGCATCGCGCGAAGGACGGCGGCGCTTCCCTCTTCGGGCACGAAGGCCACCAGTTTGCCCTCGTTGGCGACGAGGAGGGGGTCGAGGCCGAGGATCTCGCAGGCGCCTCGGACCGGATCGCGCACGGGGACGGCCGCTTCGTCGATCTCGATTCCGAGCCGCTGGCGGGAAGCGATCTCGACGAGCGTGGCCGCGACGCCGCCCCGCGTTGGGTCGCGCATGGCGTGGACGCCGGGGTAGGCGGTGAGGATGGCGGCCGTCAGCTCGTGCAGAGGCGCGGTGTCGCTCTGGATCTGACCTTCCAGGTCGAGCCCCTCGCGCATCGAGAGAATCGCCATTCCGTGATCGCCGACCGGGCCCGACAGAAGGACCGCGTCTCCCGCCCGGACCCTGCGGGACGAAAGCTCGACTCCCGGGCGCAACGAGCCGATCCCGGCCGTGTTGACGAACAGCTGATCGCCTTTCCCGCGGTCGACGACCTTCGTATCGCCGGTGACGATCGAGACTCCGGCTCTCGCGGCGGCCCGCTTGACCGACGCCAGGACGCGTTCGAGGACCGAAATCTCGAGCCCCTCCTCGAGGATGAACGAAAGTGACAGGAAGAGGGGCGTTGCGCCTCCGACGGCGAGGTCGTTCACTGTCCCGTTGACGGCGAGATCGCCGATGTCGCCTCCCGGAAAAAACAGCGGAGTGACGACGTACGAATCGGTCGTGAACGCCAGCCTCGTGCCGTCGATCGAGACGATGGCCTGATCGTCCAGCGGCTCGAGCGCCGGACTGGCGAGCGCGGGAAGGATGACGGACTCGATGAGGCGCGCCGTCAATTTGCCGCCGCTTCCGTGCCCGAGAAGGATCTGCTCGGTCTCGGAGATGGGGATCGGGCAGTCGGAAAAGGGAAGCGCGCCGGGATCCTTCATGGAGACCGGTCTGCGTTCGGACTTCTCCGGGCTCGCGGATTCACAGGACGTCCTCCTCCCCGAGTGCGACGTGGACCTGGTCCCACAGAAGGTGCAGCAGTGTCGTGTGCGTCTCCTGGACGCGGTGGATCGCCCACGTCTTCACCGTGAAGCAGTGGTCGCAGAGGTCGGGCATCTGTCCTCCGTCGCGGCCGGAAAACCCGATGGTCAGGGCGCCGATCTCCCGCGCCCGCTTCAGCGCGCGGTTGACGTTCGAGGAGGCGCCGGAGGTGGAGATCCCGAGAACGGCGTCCTCGGGGCGCGCCAGGAGCGCCAGCTGGTCGACGAAGACATGCGAGAAGTCGGTGTCGTTGCCGATCGCCGTCAGCGTCGCGGTGTCCACCGTGAGCGCCGTCGCGGGAAGGGCCCTCCGCTTTTCGAGGATCGGGTGAAGGAATTCGACGGCGACGTGCGCGGCGTCGCAGGCGGACCCGCCGTTGCCCATCACCCAGAGCCGGCCTCCGGCAGTGAACCGCGATGCCAGGTCCCGCGCGCACTGTTCGAGCCGGGTCGCGCTCTCTTCGAAGAAGCGCATCTTGACGTCGCAACTCTCGCGTGCCTTGCGCAGGATGGCCTCTCTCACGCCGGAGGAGCTCCGGCGGGGACGGCGGGGAGAGACGCGGAGGACAGGAACCGCCCGTACTGGTAGTAAGCCGCGCAGGCGCCTTCCGCCGAGACCATCGTGGCGCCGAGCGGCTTCTGAGGCGTGCACACGTTTCCGAAAGCCGCGCAATCGGACGGCTTCTTCAAGCCCCTCAGGATCTGCCCGCTGATGCAGAGGGACGACTCTTCCGTCGCGATCTCCTCCACCTGGAAGCGCTTTTCGGCATCGTGCATTCGATACTCGTAGCGGATCTTGTAGCCCGACTTAGGAATCGATCCGACGCCCCGCCACTTCCGGTCGCCGACCTCGAAGACCTCGAGAACCAGAGCCCGAGCCGCCGGGTTTCCGTCCCGCGTCACTGCGCGCGCGTACTGATTCTCGACGACGGCCCGGCCCGATTCGAGCTGCCGCACGGTCATCAGGATCCCTTCGAGCAGGTCGATCGGCTCGAAGCCGGTGATCACGATGGGAACGCGGTAGCGCTCCGCGAGCGACTCGTATTCGCGGTATCCCATGATCGCGCAGACGTGCCCGGGCCCGAGGAACCCCTGAACACGGTTGCCCGGCGCCTGGAGGATGGCCGCCATCGCCGGCGGCACGAGCACGTGAGAGAGAAGCATCGAGAAGTTGGCGACACCCTCCTTGCGCGCGCGAAAGACCGCCATCGCGTTTGCGGGCGCCGTCGTCTCGAACCCGATCCCGAAGAACACGACCTCTTTGCCCGGATTCTGCGAGGCGATCCGGACGGCGTCGAGAGGGGAGTAGACGACGCGGACATCGGCGCCGCGGCTCTTCAACGTGAGGAGGTCGCCGCGGGAGCCCGGCACCCGCAGCATGTCGCCGAACGAGGTGAAGATGACGCCGGGGCGGCTCGCGATGGCGTGGGCCTTGTCGATCATCTCGAGCGAGGTCACGCACACCGGGCAGCCGGGACCGTGGACCAGCTCGACCTCCGGCGGGATCATGCGGTCGATGCCATATCGGACGATCGAATGGGTCTGACCGCCGCAGACCTCCATCAGGACCCACGGCCGGGTCACGGTTTCCGCGATCGTCTTCGCGATCGAAGCGGCGACCCCGCCGTCGCGGTACTCGTCCAGGTACTTCACGAGTCCTCCTCGCCGGGCCACGGGCCGGAGCGGGGGAGAAGCTGCTCCGCCATGTCGGCCGTCAGCTCGCTCGTCTGGCCGAGGTCCTCGAGCACCGCGAAGGATCTCGCGGCCTCGTCCTTGTCGATCTTCGAAATGGCAAAACCGACGTGCACGACCACATAGTCGCCGGGGGCCGCGTCGGCGGCGTATTCGAGGCACACGTCGCGCGTGATTCCGCCGAATCGGACCTTACCGAATTTCAAGCCCTTGACGTCGCGGACCTCGAGGAGCTCTCCCGGAATTCCGAGGCACATGGTCAGATCCTTCCTTCCCGGCGCGCGAGCCGGAACGCGGCGACGGCCGCCTGGCCGAGCGACACTCCGCCGTCGTTTGCCGGAACCCGCCGGTGAATCAAGACTTCGAATCCGTCGGATTCCAGCAATTGCTTTGCTCGTTCGGTCAGCGTCCGGTTCTGGAAACAGCCGCCTGAGAACACGGCCGTATCGAGACCCGCGCGTTCCCGCACGAAACGGGCGGACTCGGAAACGACCCGGGCCATCGTTTCGTGAAAGCGGGAGGAGACGTCGCGCACCGGCGTTCCTCCGCTCCGCGCGCGCGCAATCTCCCGGACCATCGGGCGCAGGTCGACCTCGAACGGCGCGTCCCGGCCTCCGTCCGTGAGGTCGAACGGATAGGGATCGGCGCCGTCCCCGCCCGCGAGGGCCTGGAGCTCCGCCGCGGCCTGGCCCTCGTAGGTGATCGCGCCTTGGAAGCCGCAGAGCGCGGCCACGACGTCGAACCAGCGGCCAGCGCCCGTCGCCTCGGGCGAACGAAGGTTCTTCTCCAGCATCTGGCGGATCGCGTGGACGCGGCTGCGTTCCACGCTCCCGAGCGCCTCGAGCGTCTCTCCGGCGTCGAGAAGGGCGCCTGCGGCGGTCCGCCAGGGCTGGCGGATAGCGGCCTCGCCCCCGGGCAGGCGCAGGGCTCGCAGATGGCCGGCACGGCGAAAATCCATCAGGTCCGCTGTCAGGATTTCCCCGCCCCACAGTTCGCCGGAGGGACCGCAACCGGTTCCGTCAAACGCGATGCCGATGGCCGCGTCCGATCGGCCGTGCTCCGCGAGACAGGCGGCCACGTGCGCGTGGTGATGCTGGACGGGCTCGCGGGGGAGGCCGGAGGCGGCGGCCCACCGTGTCGAAAAATAGTCGGGATGGAGGTCGTGAGCGACCGCGGCCGGCACGACCGAGACAAGACGCTTCAATTTCTCGACGACCTCTTCGAAAAACCCGACCGCCTCGGGATTCTGGAGGTCGCCGACGTGCGGAGAGAGGAACGCCTCGTCGCCTCTGGTCACACACACCGTGTTCTTCAATCCCGCTCCCACCGCAAGCACTGAAGCCGAGGCGGAGGGGACGGGAATCCTGATCGGCTCCGGCACGAAGCCGCGCGACCGGCGGATCGACTGTGTCTCTCCCGCGACGATTTGGACGACGGAATCGTCCGCGCGTGTGTGGATCTCCCGATCGTGAGTGAGGAACGCATCCGCGATACCGCGGAGCTTCGACAGGGCCTCGTCGTTTTGTCTCGCGATGGGCTCCTCGGAGAGATTGCCGCTCGTCATCACCAGCAGGGGCGGGCCGTCGCTCAGGAGAAGGTGGTGGAGTGGCGTAGACGGCAGCATGACGCCGACCTCTCGCAGGTTCGGCGCGACTTCCTCGGCGATCGGCGCCTCCCGATGCCGCCGCAGAAGAACGATGGGACGAGCCGGGGAGGTCATGGCCCGCTCGGCTTCGGGAGAGACCTCTCCGACCGTTCGGGCGGCGCTCAGGTCCCGGGCCATCAGCGCGAACGGCTTCGAGGGCCGCCGCTTGCGAGCGCGAAGGCAGGCGACGCTGGCGCGGTCCCGCGCGTCCGCGGCGAGCTGAAAGCCGCCGAGTCCTTTCAGGGCGAGGATTCCGCCCGCCGCCAGGACTGCGACGGCCGCGGCGAATGCGGCCTCTCCCGACAACGCAGGAGATCCCTCCCGCGTGAGCTCGAGCCCGGGTCCGCAATCCCGGCAGGCATTCGGCTCTGCGTGAAACCGGCGATCCCCCGGATCTTCGTATTCGGCGCGACACGGTCCGCACAGGGCGAACGCGTCCATGGTGGTCTTTCCGCGGTCGTACGGTGTCTCCCGGACGATCGTGTACCGCGGACCACAGTCGGTGCAGTTGACGAAGGGATATCGAAACCGCCGGTTCGCCGGATCGAAGAGCTCGTGCAGGCACGCGTCACACGTCGCCGTATCGACCGGGATGGCCGCGCGTCCCGAAGTCCCCGGTCCGCTCTCCATCACCCGGAAGTCCGAATCCCCGGCCAGGGAAAGATCCTCGACCTCGACGGAACGCACGGCGGAAAGCGGCGGGGTGCCGACGGCGATCTCGCGCGCCAGTGCGCGGGCGTTCTTTTCCGTGCCCTCCACCTCGATCCACACGCCGTCGGCGTCGTTGCGCACGAAGCCGGCGAGACCGCGCGCGCGCGCGATGCGATAGACGAACGGCCGGAATCCGACACCCTGCACGATTCCGCGGACGCGGATCTTGAGGCGGATTTGCGCGCCCTCTTGAATCGCCGTCGCCATCAGGCCTCCAGGAGGGTTTCCGCGACGCCGGCGATCGCCCGCACGACGGCCGAATCCGGGCTCGCGTCGAGAACGGCGCGCCCGCTTCGCTCCGCCGCGAGGACGGCGTCATCGAAGGGCACCCAACCCGCGATCGGAATGCCCCGCGCCTCGCAGAACTCGCGCACGGCCGCCTCGTCGTCGGACGTCCTCGCCTTGTTCGCAATGGCCTCGATGCGCGGGATCCCGAGCTCGCGGCCGAGCTCGACGGCGCGCGCGCCCGTTTCGAGCGCGCGAAAGTAGGGCTCCATGACGACCAGAAGGGTGTCGACATGTCGCGGCGTGCCGCGGCTGAAGTTTTCCAGCCCGGCCTCCATGTCGGCGACGACGGGTCCCGTGGAGGTTCCGACGAGTTGCGCCAGCAGGCTACGCACGGTAGCGTGGTTGCGGCACATTCAACCGGTGCCGGCGTGGCCGACGCGTCCGAGAATCAGGAGGCGAACTCCATCGGGCGCCGCGACACCGTAACGCTCCGCGATCTCCTCCGGCGACGACACGAGCATCAACTTCTCTTCGCCGTCGATGTCCTTTCGACGCTCCATCACGTCGCGGGGCACCGTCGGCAGGGTCATGGCGTCCGATTGCGGAAGTCCCAGCGCAACCGCGAGATTGGGGTTGGAGTCGCCGTCCACGGCGAGAGCCCTTCCCTCGCGTCTTCCGAGCAGTCTCGTCAAGGTGGCGGCGATCGTCGTCTTCCCGACGCCGCCCTTGCCGCCGATGGCGATTCTCATGGTTTCCTCCGGTCGTCTTCGAGCCCGGGGCTCGACTCGTGGTCGTGGTCTTGCTGGCAGGAGAATCCGCATTCGCCGTG
>JBDUBP010000229.1:0-9518 GCA_040004075.1 Acidobacteriota bacterium
GCACCGGTCGAGCGGCGACCACAGCGCAGGCGGCCCCGCGCCGCCGCAACCGCTTGCGATGGCTGGCCTTTTGCCGGGGAGGCGCTCGTGGGGGAAATCATGGTTGTCACCTCAATTCCTCTCCTGAGAAATTGCAAAAGGCCAGACCCGACGTCCGCATCCATTTTTCAGCAGCTTGCTAGCATCGCACACGCTTTCATGACAGCCTCTCGCCGCTCTGCTCTCTGAGCCGTCAACCTGGAGGCTTCCATGCGTCCGTTTTTATTCGCCGCCGCGATCGCCGTGCCTTTCGTCCTCGCCGCCGCGCCCGGCGCCGCGCCCCCGCCTTCCGCTGCGGCCGCTGCAGCGAATCCCGCGCTCGCTCCGCTCGAAGGGCTCACGCCGGACCTCGAAGCGCTGTACATGGATCTCCACCGCAATCCAGAGCTCTCGATGCACGAGGAGAAGACTTCCGCGAAGATCGCCGACCGCCTACGCAAGCTGGGGTACGAGGTCACGACCGGGGTCGGGGGGACGGGGGTCGTCGCGATTCTCAGGAACGGCGCCGGTCCGACCGTTTTCGTCCGCGAGGACATGGACGGATTGCCCGTAGAGGAGCGCACCGGCCTTCCGTACGCGAGCAAGACGACCGCGAAGGACGACGCCGGAAACACCGTACCCGTGATGCACGCCTGCGGCCACGACATCCACATGACGTCCCTGATCGGAGCCGCCGCGCTGCTCGCGCGCGCGAAGGACCGCTGGCGCGGCACGCTCTTTCTGATAGGACAACCCGGGGAAGAGAAGGGGTCGGGCGCCCTCCACATGCTGAAGGACGGCCTCTTCACCCGGTTCCCGAAGCCCGACTTCGCGATCTCGCTGCACGACAAGGCCACGCAACCCTCCGGAAAGATCGTCTACACGCCCGGCTACGCGATGGCGAACGTCGATTCCGTGGACGTCACGATCTTCGGCCGCGGCGGGCACGGCGCCTATCCGCACACGACCGTGGACCCTGTCGTCATCGCCGCCCGCACCGTGCTCGCGCTGCAGACTCTGGTCGCGCGCGAGAACAGCCCGTTCGATCCCGCCGTCGTGACGGTCGGATCGATCCACGGAGGGTTGAAGCACAACATCATTCCCGACGAGGTGAAGCTCCAGATCACGGTCCGCTCCTTCAAGGAAGACGTGCGCCAGCGGCTCCTGAAGGGGATCGAGCGCATCGCAAAGGGGGAGGCCGCAGCGGCGGGTGCGCCGAAAGAGCCCACGGTGGTCGTCGCCGAGACGATCCCCGCGACGTTCAACGACCCGGCCCTGACGAAGCGTATCGCGGCCGCGCTCGGCCGCGCGTTCGGCGAGAGCAACGTCATCGAAGGAACGCCCGTAATGGGCGGCGAGGACTTCTCCGAATACGGCCGCGCCGGAGTCCCTGCGCTCCAGTTCGAGATCGGCGCCGTCGAACCGGCCCGCTACGCCGAGTCGCAGAAGAACGGCACCCCGCTGCCTTCGCTCCACTCCTCGCAGTTCGCACCCGACCGCGTCGCGACGATCCGGATGGGAGTGTCCTCCCTGACGGTCGCGGCGCTGGAGCTGCTGGGCAAGCCGTAGGTGACGGAAGGAGGAAGGCGGCAGGCGGGAGGCGGACGGGAGCCGGGAATCGGAGACGGGAATCGAAAGAGGGAAGCGATAAGCCGCCTTTTCGGCCACGCGGCCGGTGCCCTCGGCTCTTCGCCCTTCGCCCCTTCGCCCTTCGCCGGGGGCTTCGCGCGCCCGGCGCGCGGAGGCCCCCGGCACCAAACCTGCACGCGCCCTCCGCGTGGGCGATTTCCTGAGCTTTCGGCTCTTCAAAGTCGGCGAAAACAGCGTCACCGTCTCGAGCCTGCTGGTCTTTTTCGCGATCCTCGCCGTCACCTGGATCGCCGCGCGGATCGCCCGAAAGCTCATCGCCGAACGGCTTCTCGCCCGCACGAACCTCGCGGTCGGCGCGCGCTACTCCGTCGGCCGCGTGCTCGGATACCTGATCTGGTTTGCGGGCGGCATGCTCGCCTTGAACGCCCTCGGGATCAACGCGTCGAGCCTTGCCGCCTTCGGAGCGGCGCTCGGCGTCGGGCTCGGCTTCGGCCTGCAGGACATCGTGAAGAACTTCTTCGCCGGGATCATCGTTCTCCTCGAGCGGCCGATCATGGTCGGCGACCGGATCGAGATCGACAAGGTGAACGGAGACGTGGTGGAGATCCGCACGCGCTCGACTGTCATTCGCACCAACGACGACGTCTTCCTGATCGTGCCGAACGCGAAGTTCATCACGGACACGGTGACCAACTGGAGCTTCCGGAGCAATCGCATCCGCTTCCGCATCCCCGTCGGGGTGGCCTCGGACAGTCACCCGCGCGAGGTCGAGAGCGCGCTCGTCTCGGCCGCCGCCCGTTGTGACGGCGTCCTGCCCGAGCCTCCCCCCTCGGTTTACTTTCGCGGCTTCGGAGACTCCACGCTCGACTTCGAGCTTCTCTGCTGGACCTCGCAGATGCTCCACAAGCGGCCCGCCTTCGTCAGCGAGCTGAACTTCGCGATCTGGGAAGAGCTTTCGAAACGCCGGATCGCGATCCCCAATCCGCAGCGGGATCTGCACATCCGCTCCGCCGAAGGACTGTCTTTTCTGAAGGACAACGGCCGGGCAGGCGGCGCGCCCGGCATGGAACCTGCACCTTTTCAGGGCGGAAGGAGCACCGATGAACAGAGATGAAATCGACGGCAAGAAGGACAACCTCGCGGGTCGAATCAAAGAGGCGGCCGGCACGCTGACCGGCAACAAGGATCTCGAAAGCGAAGGCGCGAACCAGCGCGCGGGCGGCGCAGTCGAAGAGGGACTCGGCAAGGCCCGTCGCAAGGTCGGCGAAGCTCTCGAAGATCTGGGCAACGAAGTCAAACGCTGACGTCCGCCCGCTCAAATCCAAGCCCGCGGCGACGCGGGCTTTTTTTTCGGGAGGCGGTAGGGGGCAGGCGGACGGAAGTAGGAATCGGGAATCGGGAATCGGGAATCGGGAATCGGGAATCGACGGAGCAGAACTGGTCCGACCCCTTACCCAGCCCTCTTTCCCGGGCCCGGGGAGAGGGGGGCGAAAGTTCCCCGGCCCGATGCTCAACGCTGAACGCTCGACGCTCGACCTCTTCTTCCTTCCGCCCCGTTTGTTAGCATGCCGACTTCATGGCCAGTGCCAAGACTCTTCGCCGGAGCGCTCCGGAGATGTCTGCATCGCGGGCCCGGCCGCGGGAGCAGCGCTATGAAGACGCCGCGGCGCTCTACGGCATTCCCAACTGGGGAAAGGGCTTCTTCCACGTTTCCGAAGAGGGAGATCTCTTCGTCCGCCCCACGCGCGAGGCCCACCGCGCCGTCGCGCTGAAGCAGATCGTCGACGACGTCGCCCTGCGCGGCATCACGGCGCCGATGGTGATCCGCTTTCCCCAGATTCTGTCCGAGGCGGTGCGCAGCTTGAACGAGGCGTTCGCGCGCGCCATCGAGGAGTTCGACTACGAAAACGTGTTCCGCGGCGTTTTCCCCATCAAGGTCAACCAGAAGAGGGTCGTCGTCCAGCAGATCATCGAGGCGGGCCGGCCCTACAACTACGGCCTCGAAGCCGGATCCAAGCCCGAGCTGCTCGCGGCGATCGCGGCCGACCTCGGCCCCGAGTGCCTGATCACCTGCAACGGCTACAAGGACGATCCCTTCATCGGCATGGCATTGAACGCGGTGCGGATGAAGAAGAAGGTGGTCCTGATCCTGGAGAAGGTCTCGGAGCTCGACCGGATCCTGTCCGTGGCC
This sequence comes from Acidobacteriota bacterium, assembly GCA_040004075.1. Taxonomy (GTDB): domain Bacteria; phylum Acidobacteriota; class Thermoanaerobaculia; order UBA5066; family Gp7-AA6; genus JALYUA01. Next base: position 3,800 of record JBDUBP010000229.1, read on the forward strand.
AAGGCGCGGGGCGTCCGTCCGCTGCTCGGCATGCGCGCGAAGCTCTACGCGCGCGGCTCGGGAAAGTGGGCGAAGTCGGGCGGTGAGGCGGCGAAGTTCGGCCTCACGACTCCGGAGATGCTGGAAGCCGTGAAGATCCTGAAATCCCGGCGGATGCTCGACGCGATGGTGATGCTGCACTTCCACATCGGCTCTCAGATCACCGACATCCGCAAGATCAAGAACGCGATCCGCGAGGCCGGCCGCGTGTACGCGAAGCTTCGCGCGATGGGAGTCCCCATTCAATACCTGAACCTCGGCGGAGGCCTGGGCGTCGACTACGACGGCTCCAAGACGGCGTTCGAGTCGTCGATGAACTACTCGACCCAGGAGTACGCGAACGACGTCGTCTACACGATCAAGCAGATCTGCGAGGAGGAGAAGGTCCCCGTCCCGACCTTGGTGACGGAGTCGGGCCGCGCGGTCACGGCATTCCACTCCGTCTTGATCGCCAACGTCCTCGACGTCGCGGACCGGATCGAGCAGGGCCGGAAGGTGCGCGTAACGGGAAACGACGCTCCCGTCATCCAGGAGCTCTCCGGAATTCTCGCGTCCACGAACGCCAAGAACCTCCGCGAGAGTTACCACGACGCGCAGCAGTACAAGGAGGAGCTCTTCACGCTCTTCAACCTCGGACACCTCTCGCTCGAAGACCGGTCGAAGGGCGAGATCCTCTACTGGCAGATCTGCGAGCGCATTCATAAGGACCTGAAGACCCTGAAGGAGATCCCGGAGGAATTCGAGGACATGGAGAAGATGCTCGCGGACACCTACGTTATGAACTTCTCCGTCTTCCAGTCCCTTCCTGACTCCTGGGCGATCGATCAGCTCTTCCCCATCCTTCCGATCCACCGCCTGAACGAACGACCGGTCGAGGTCGGCACCCTCGCGGACATCACGTGCGACTCCGACGGCAAGATCGACAAGTTCATCGACGTGCGGGACATCAAGGACACCCTGCCCCTCCACACGTTCCGCAAGGACGAGCCGTATTACGTCGCGTTCTGCCTCATGGGCGCGTACCAGGACGTCCTCGGAGACCTCCACAACCTCTTTGGCGAAGCGCACGAGGTGCTGGTCACCGTGGACGAGGAGGGCCGAGGAAAGGTCGAGGACACGCTCCCCGGCGAATCCTGCGAGAGGGTCCTCGAGTACATGAACTACGACCGGACGGAGATCCTCGACTCCATCAACAAGCAGCTTCGCCGGGTGACCAACCGTCCCGTGAAGAAGGACGAGGTCCAGCGGATCTACAAGGAGTTCGAGGCCATGTTCCCGAGGTACACCTATTTGGAGCGTTGAGCGTCGAGCGTTCAGCGTTGAGCGTCCAGAAGAACCCCAGGTTCCCCACCGCCCAGCGCCTTTCGCCTTTCGCCTTTCGATACGATCGCCCCATGACCCGCCAGAACGTCTCCTCCGGCACTCCCTGGGAGCCGCGCGTCGGGTACTCGCGGGCGGTCCGGGTCGGGAGCGTCGTCCATGTTTCGGGAACCACCGCGACGGGGCCGGACGGGGCGATCGTGGGCGCCGGCGACGCCTACGCCCAGGCCGTCCAGGTGCTCCGCAACATTCAGTCGGCGCTCGAGAAATGCGGCGCGCGTCTCTCCGACGTGGTCCGCACGCGCATCTACGTGACCGACATCTCGGAGTGGGAAGAGATCGGCCGCGCGCACGGCGAGGTCTTCGGGGAGATCCGGCCCGCGACGGCGATGGTCGAGGTGTCGCGTCTCATTTCCCCCGAGATGCTGGTGGAGATAGAAGCCGAGGCGATCGTCGAAGGGGACGCATCGCCCGGGAGCTGATCGCGGGTTCGTCTTTCGCCTTTCGCCTTCCGTCATCCGCCTTCGGCCCCTTCACGGACACGTCGCGAACGCCGCCGTGTCCTGCAGCGGCTGGAAGGCCGTTCCGAGCGGGTTTCTGTAGGTCCTGACCGCTCCCGTGTGGAGGTCGCTCACCGTCAGCGTCACCTCGACGTTCGTCAGCCCGCCCGCGAACACCCACCACCGGCGCCGCCTCCCGACGCTTCCTGCGAGCGCCATGCGGCGGTGACGGAACCGGTTGCCCGAGAGGCAGGGCGCCTTCGGATCCGAGAGGCTCGAAGAGCCGGGACTCGATGAGGGCGACGGCGCAGTCGAGCCAGCCGGGTCGGCGGACGCTCCAGGACCTTCCTCCGACCTCTTCGTCGAAGCCGCCTTCGAGCAGGAAGTTTGACCGTAGGGTTCTCGTGGCTGTGCCGGGCGAGGCGGAAACCGGGAAGGTGGAGGGTCTCCCGCAGGGACAGCCACCCGAGGTCGAGCGCCGCGAGCGACCGCCCCAGCGTGACGGGCTGATGTTGGACGCTCACCGCGAACCGGATGCCGGCGGGTCTCCGGCCGCATCCGGGTAAAGAAGCCACTTCGCCCGCCGCGCGCGGAACCCGGAGAGGCCGGTCCGCCACGAGGACGCGATCGCTTCCGGCGTCTCCCCGCGCTCGATCCGCTCAACCGTGTCCGCGTTGGCGATCAGCGCGTTCAACCGGCTGCGGTCCCAGTCCGCCGGGTAGAGGGCACGCATCGCGGACGCGAGCTCGATCCCGAGTGACACGGAAGCGAGCGCGGTCCGGTCGGTCACGGTGATGCGGACTCCGCCGCAACTCGCGCCGGCGTGCACCGACGACCCCGGCGAGAAGTGGACCGGCGTGAATCGCGCGCCCGCGATGCGGCGCGCCGACAGATACGCCGCGAGCTTCCGCGAGTCGATCCAAGGGGCGCCGACGACTTCGAACGGTGTGTCGGTGCCGCGCCCGACGGAGACGTTCGTCGTCTCGAGCAGTCCCACGCCCGGATAGAGCGCGGCGGCCGGGAGCGACCGAATGTTGGGAGAAGGGTTCACCCACTCGAGGCCGGTCTCGTCGTACCAGAGGTCTCGCGTCCACCCCCGCATCCGGACGACTTCCACTTTCGCGCCGATCCCGTTCTCGGAATTGAAGAGCGCGAGGAGCTCGCCGGGCGTCATCCCGTACCGCACCGGAATCTCGTGGTACGCGGTAAACGACAGTCTGCCGGCGTCCGCGAGGGGGCCCTCCACCGCCGAGCCGCCGATCGGGTCGGGACGGTCGAGCACCACGAGCGGGATTCCGGCCTTCGCCACCTCCTCGAGGAGATATCCCCCCGTGGTCGTGTAGGTGTAGAACCGCGCGCCGACGTCCTGGATGTCGAGGACGAGCGCGTCGAGGTCGGCGAGCTCGGCGGGCGCGGGCCGGCGGCGGTCGCCGTAGAGCGAGACCACAGGCAGACCCGTCCCCGGGTCCCGCCCATCGGCGACGGGCGCGTCGGCATCGGTGCGCAGCCCGTGCTCGGGAGAAAAGAGCCGGATGAGCGCGACCCCGGCCTTCCGAGCTTCCGGGGAGGCGAGCACGTCGATCGTCGAGCGCCCGTCGCGCGCCATCCCCGTGGCGTTCGTCACGAGCCCCACGCGCTTTCCGGCGATCGGACGAAAACCCTCCTCTACCAGCACGTCGACTCCGGCCCGCACCGAACGGGCCGGAGTGGGAACCGCCGCCGCCAGCCGCCGCGCCGCCGTTCTCGTGTCCTCGGAGAGCGCGGCGGCGGCCACGCTCGCCACGATCGCGCGGACCCTCACGATGTTGCCCTTGCCATCAGGATGTACGCGGTTCGAAAGGAACACCACGAACGTCTGCGAGCTCGGGTCGATCCAGAGCCCCGTTCCGGTGAAGCCCGTGTGGCCGAACGAGCCGCGGGGGAAGAGATCTCCGCGGTTGTTCGAGAAACCGGTGTCGAGGTCGAAGCCGAGAGCGCGGACCTCGCCGTCGCCCGAAAATCTCGGGCGGGTGAGCGCGTCCGTCCCGAGAGGCGAGAGGATCCGCGCGCCCCGCAGAATGCCGCCGTTTACGATCATCCGGCAGAACTTCGCGAGATCGTCCGCCGTCGAAAAGACGCCCGCGTGGCCGGCGACTCCACCGAGAGCGAAGGCGCGGGGATCGTGGACCTCGCCGCGCATCCAGCGGCCTTCTCTCTGCTCGGTGGGCGCCACCCGCGGCGGCGATTCCGGCGGCCCTCCGGGCGACAGAGGTCGAAAGCCCGTGTCGTTCATGCCGAGCGGCCGGAAGATCCTCTCGGCGGCGAACCGGTCGAGCGTCCTGCCCGACACCCTGCGGACGATCTCGCCGAGGACCTCGTAGCCCACGTCGGAATAGACGAACTCCGACCCGGGTCGCGATCGCAGCGGCTCCCGGTACTTGCGCGCGAAAATCGCTTCCGGAGTGCCCACGTAGAGCTCGATCGGGTCGTCGGGCGGAAATCCCGCGCGGTGCGTCAGGAGCTGCTCGACCGTGACCTTCGACCGTTCGCCGCCCCCCGCGGCGAATTCGGGGATGTAACGGGTCACGGGGTCCTCCAGGCGGACCTTTCCCTCTTCGACCAGGATGAGGATGGAGGGCGCGGTCGCGACGCACTTGGTGAGAGACGCGATGTCGAAGATCGTGTCCGCCGTCATGGCCTCGCGGCCGGGCTGCAGCGCGCGGTCGCCGAACGCCTGGCGGTACGCGACGCGGCCCCGGTGCTCGACGAGAACCACCGCGCCGGCAAGCTCGTGCGCGGCGATCGCCTCGGAGACCGCGGACTCGATGCGGGCGAGCCGCGCCGGATCCATCGTCTGCGCGGTGGGTCTGGCTGCCGCCGCGGCGGCGGCCGTCAGCAGAAGCGCCGCGATCACGCTTTTTCCCGCGCGATCCCGTAGACGAGCAGCGTGCCAGAGACGAGCAGGAGCGTCCCGAAGATGGCCGCCTGGCGGGGCACGTGGAAGATCACGCCGCCGGTCGCGAACATGATCGAGTACACGGCCGTGATCCCGAGCAGCCAGAACCAGAAGCTCCGCCCGATCTCGCCCGGCGGCGGAGGGATCCCGGTCGCGCGGGCGATCGGCGCCCACCCGCTCCCCGAGGGACGCACTTTCCGATAGAAGGCCTCCAGGATTTCGGTGGGCTCCGGGCGGGTGGCGAAGGTGACGACGAGCCAGACGGCGGTCGTTACGATGGTCGTGACGATCAGGTTCAGGGCGAACCCTTCGGGCCGGGCGGGGTCGAGCGCCGGGATGCTCGCGCCGGCGAATCGCAGCCCGAGGGAGGTGACGAGAGCGGCGCCCATCGCCGACACCTCGGACCAGGCGTTCACGCGCCACCAGTACCACCGCAGGATGTAGACGAGCCCCGTTCCGGCGCCGAGAGTCAAGAGCAGCTCCCAGACCTTGCTGATCTGGTCCATGAAGATCGTGACGACGATCGAAAGAACGAGCGTGAAGAGGGTCGCGATGCGCGAGGCGAGGACGTAATGGCGTTCCGAGGCGTCCTTCCGGATGAAACGGCGGTAGAGGTCGTTCATGAGGTAGCTCGAGCCCCAGTTCATCTGCGTCGCCTGCGTCGAGGTGTACGCGGCGGCGAAGGAGGCCAGCATCAGACCGCGCAGCCCCACGGGCAGAAAGTCGACCATCATGTGGACGTAGTTCAACCCCGGGTCCTCCACGCCCGCCGCGTTCTTGACCGAGCCGCCGTAGATGGCGAGGGAGCAGAGTGCGGTCACGACCCACGGCCAGCTGCGGAGCGCGTAATGCGCGACGTTGAAGAAAAGGGCCGCCGACCGGCTGTTCCACTCGTCCTTGCACGCGAGCATGTTCTGGGCGACGT
>JBDUBP010000052.1:0-30186 GCA_040004075.1 Acidobacteriota bacterium
GAGAGGCTCTGCGTGGAGAGGCTCTGCGTGGAGAGGCTCTGCGTGGAGAGGCTCTGCGTGGAGAGGCTCTTCGCGGCGACGCGATGCGGGGCAGCGGCGGCGAAGACGAGTAAGCCCGGTTTCTCGAACGGGACACGAAGCGCCCCGCTCCGGCGGGGCGCTTTCTTTTACCAGAAGAGGGTTCGGAGCCAGCGCCAGGACACTGAAGAAACGCGAGACAGGTACGATTCCCGGGCGAGATGGATCTTCACTCGCGCCGCCGCGCCCGGCACGAGCGCGCCATCCGAATTGTCGAATACAGCGCGGACGATGAACTTCTCCGGCATCGCGGTGGGGGGAGCCGGCGCGGACTTGCCGGCGGTCGGGGGCTGGCGCTCCGTGGCGGTGGAAATCGATGCGACCGAGCCGTTGCGAGTCTGCCACGACGCGGTTCGGACGAGCGCGCTGACCGGCGCGCCCGTTCGGAGGTACTCGAGAAAGCGCTCCGAGACCCCGATCTCCGCCGTCATCGTCCGGCAATCCCCGACCTCCGCCAGGAGCGCGCCCTCGGCTACGTAGCGGCCTGTCAGGTCCGTCGTGCGCGGCGTGAGGATCCGTCCCGCGATCGGGCTCCGGACGACGAGGTCTTTTCGGCGTGACTCGGCTCTGACGAGCGCCGCTTCGACCGAAGAGACGCGGCGGTCGGACTGGAATACGAGCGAAGGATTCGAGGCGTCGAGGCCCGCGCTCGACTTGCTGAGAAATCTGTCCCTTTGTGAGATCAGGCGATTTCTCGTCTCTTCGGTTGCCGGACTGACCACGCGGAAAAGGGCCTGCCCCGGCTCGACGCGGTCCCCCTCCCGCGCCAGGACCTCCGCGACGATCCCCTCCTCCGTCGCCTCGAGCTTCACCATCGAAGCCGGCCTGAGAGTAGCCTCGGCCCGGATCGTGCGGCGTGACCAGGGGACGACAAACAGCAGGACCAGGAGAATCGCGGTCGCAGCGAGGGGGATCCGGCTTCGCGGGGACATGAGGAGCTCCTTCTTGTCCAGATAGAGAAGCTTCGCGGTCCGCGTCACGACGCGGGCGCGCTTCCGGAAAATGTAGTAGAGCGAAAGGAGGAGCAGGACGATCGCGGCGTTCGGAAAGTACTTGTAGAAGAAGTTCGAGAGGGCGCCGGCAATGAGGAGCATGATCGAGGCGGTGTAGGCCATCGATAGGATCCCGTAGACCGTATAAACGAATCGCTTCCGGCGCGTCATCGCGGGCACGGTCACGGGGAGCCGGAACACGTACTTCTGGAGGAGAGAGCCCAGGTAACGGAAGGCGCCCTCGCGCAGGTCGGGCAACTCGAGAACGCTTGAGAGGGCGTAATAGCCGTCCACCTTGATGAGCGGGTTGATGTTGAAGAAGACGGTCGCAAAACCCGTCAGCAGCATCGTCTTGTAGGCCATGTCGTGAAGCAGGGAGTCCGGATAAGAGAACACCCAGACGAGCGTGGCGCCCGAGCAGATCATCGCCTCGATATAGATGCCCGTGACCACGACGATGAGCCGATGCCACTTGTTGGGGAACATGAACGCGTCGGAGGTGTCGCAGTAAAAAACGGGCGTGAAGTAGAACAATGCCATCCCGATGTCGTGGACTTCGCCGCCGTAGATCTTGATGGCATACGCGTGGCCGAACTCGTGGATGGCTCCGATGATGCAGAGGATGAAGAAGAACTGGAGGACGTCGACGAGCGGCTTGCCGACGAACTTGTAGAGGTGCATCGTCCCCGCCCAGATCGGATCCCAATTCTGGACGAATACGCCGATCGTCCACAGCGAGGCGATCAGGGTCACGACTGCGACGGGCCAGGTCCAGATCCACCGGACGTACTGGACGGTGCGCTGGAGAATGCGTTCCGGGTCGAGCACGTGCCCGCGGATGAAGAAAATGTTGAAGCCCTCCGACTTCTCTTCGGCGGTGCGGCGGCGCATGCTCGAGAACTTGTCGAGGAGGTTCAGATTCCGCTCGGCGACCGACAGCTCGATCAGCTCCATCTTTCGGAGGGAATCTTCGAAGTCGAGCACGACCTGGATATCGATCGATTCCTCGCGGGCCCGACGGTTGTACTCGGCGACGATCTGCGCGCGGGAGCGGGAGCCGTCGAACATCTCGATGAGCTGCCACTCCGCGTCCTGGAACATGAAGTACTTCATCGCCTCCGGGTTCTTGACGATCCAGGAGACGGTCCCCATCTGCACCTGGCGGCGGATGCCGAGGTCCTTTCGGAGCGAGGGGCGGTCGTCGGGAGGGCCGTGCCGGGCGGCGAGGGCCTGGATCCCCTCGTCGAGCCGCTTCGCGGCGACGAGCCGGCGCGGGGGCGCAGCGCTCAAGGCGGGCTCAAGGGAGGACGGGCCAGATCTTGTTCCAGAAATATCGCCCGGGCTTCCGGAGAAGCGCCACGATGATCGGCACCCGCGAGGTCGAGATCTTCGCCTGTCCGAGCATCCCGGTCTTCAGGAGGCCCGCGGGATTGTCGACCTTCACCTCCACGATGACGAAGCGATCTTTCTCTTCCTCGCGGACGTGGGAGCCCACGCGCGTGACGGTCCCGGCGAACCCGCGCGTCGGGTACGGGTTGAGCTTCAGGGCGACACGTTCGCCCACGGATACCCGTGCCACGTCCGCCTCGGGGACGGCGACCTCGGCCGTGGCGGTCCGCACGTCGGCGATGACGCAGAGTTCCGCTCCCCGCGCGAAGAACTGTCCGACGCGCTCCTCGATCCGGGGAGTCACGATCACGCCTTCGACCGGAGCCCGAATTTGCGTTCGGGCGAGGCGGTCCTCTTCCAGCGCGATCCGGGCGCGGAGCTCGTCCCGGCGCGACTGAGCCTCGAACATGGCCGCGGCGTCGCCGGCGGACTGGAGTCGCGAGAGATCGCTTTCGGCGATCGCGAGCCCGGATCGCGCCTCCTCGAGGCCGGCTTTGTACTGCTCGTCCCTCAATGTGGCGATCACGTCGCCCGAGGCGACGGCCTCGCCCTCACGGCGGAGAACGGAGTTGACGACTCCTTCGACCCCCGCCGTCGCGGCCGCACGGCGGCCCGGGAGAATCCTGGCGGGCCCCGCGATCCGAAGCCTCCACGGTACGACCAGCAAAACGAGGAGAACCGCGGCTGCCGCCGCCGCCCACGCGAGCCGCCGGCGTTTCGGAACGTCGAGGAGCCTCCGGCGTTTATCGAGCAGAGGCTTCCAGAAGCCGGCGAGCGGGACCTGCTTGTAGAGCTGCGCGTTTCGGACCGCGACGGTCGCCTGGTTGACGAGGATGTCGAGGAGGCCCCGACTGCCTTCGTCGAGGAGAAACGGCGACTGGCTCTCGAAGGTCAGGACGCCCAAGCGCCCCTCTTCGTCGCGCAGGATGACTGCGTAGAAGGCGCGAAAGCCCGTGTCCTGGAAGTGAGCTCGAAACTTCTCCTGCGTCTCGAGGCGTTCCGTTTCGATCGTCCCATCCTCGCTTTGAGCGACGGTGACGTCGGACCCGCCGAAATAGACCCATTCGAGTAGATCTTCGGCGCGCTCGATCTTCGGGTCCTTGCGATCTAGTTGCGAGATCCCCGAGACGGAGCCCAGGCGCAGCTTCCCGCGCTGCATGATCGCGATCATGCAGCGGTCGTAGGAAATGAGCGCGGAAGCGCCGTTCACGATCGTCTTCATGACCTTGTCGATGTCGAGCGTCGCCGTGATCTCGCGGCTCACCGTCAGAAGCGCGTCGAGCTCTTCCACCTTCTTTTGCGCTTCGTGTTGCCGCGCGTTGTGGAGCGCCCGCACTGCCTGCCGGGCGAGGTCCTGGATCAGCTCCTCATCCTCGGCCGTGAACTCGGGGTTGCGTCCGCGCTTGTTGACGAGGGTCAACACGCCGATGGAGTGATCCGATTCAACGAGCGGCACCGCGAGCAGCGACCGGACGGCGAACCCGTTCTCCTCGGCCGCCGCGGGATCGTCCGGCTGGATGGCGTTGCGCCGGACGGCCGCCCGGTCCGCAAGAACGTCCCCCGCAACGGAGGACCCGACGGACGCCGGGGCGCCGGGAACCTCGTAATTCTCGTTGACGACGGTCTCGGCGAGAAGGAGATCTTCCCCGTCCGGCTCGAGCAGCCATACGGATCCCACTTCGGCGGTCGCGAAATCGACGGCCTTGCGCGCGATGATTTGGTCGAGCTCGGCGAGGTCGATGGTGGACCCGAACGCCTTCGAGAGATCGTAGAGGGCGGTCAGTCTCTCGATCGCCTGGCGCATGCCGGCGGTCTTTCGCTCCGCCTTGAGCGAGCGCGCAAGCGATTTCGGCGCCTCGGGAATGAGCGCGCGGACCCGTGCGGCGATCGCGTCCGGACTCGGTCTGGCCGCGAAGAGAAGAGTGAGGACGGCGGCTACGGAGCCTTCCGCTTCGAGGGGAAGGAAAAGGACCCACGCCGCGCCCGGCGGCAGGTCGGGCAGCCACGTCTTCTGACGCGGCTCGAATTCCGCGCGAGAGAAGAGGACCGGAGCCTTGTCCCGGAGGAGCTCCCGCGCCAGGGGCTCCTCGCGAGAGACGCTCGTCCGGAGAGTGGTCCGGGCGCCTTCGCCCGAGCCTCCCGTGCAGACGAGGAGGGGATGGGTCGGGTCCGGCGTCCAGAGGACGACGGTGTCGGCGCTGCTGGCGCGGGCCCCCCACCGGGCGGCCCAGGCCGACGTCTGCAGCAGGTTCTCGCAGGCGGAGAGCTCGGACAGCGCCGTGTTCATCGGTTTTTCCGCGATGGTCCCGCTTTCGTCCGCCATGTCTCGCTAGCAGGCAGCTGAAAAAGGGATGCGGCCGTCGTGCCCGGCCTTTTGCAGCCCTGTCATGAAGCCGCTTCCCGATATCTGTTTCTTCTCATACCTGAGATCCTACGAGCAAAAGCCCGTTGCGGTGGCACGGGGCCGTCTGCCGGGCGCTGCCGCTGGACCTGTCTCAGTCGCCGCTGCGCGGCGAACGATGCGGCGGCATCGCCGATGTTGCGCCGCCTTGCAGCCGGCGCCGAGGCGCTCGCAACGCCGGCTCACACTCTTTTTCAGCACCCTGCTAAAAGCTCGCTGCCGCTGTCTCCAGGTCGTCGTAGAGCTCGAAGACGGAGTCGAGCCTGGTCATTTCGAGCAGCTTCCGCACCTGGGGGCCGACGCCGAGGAGTTTGGTCTGCCCGCCCTCGTTCTGCGACGTGGTCATGGCGCGGACGAGGGCGCCGAGGCCCGAGCTGTCGAGGAAGCCGACCCGTGACAGATCCACCAGAAAATTCGAGCGGCCCTGTTCGAGGAGCCGCGCGACGGTCTTCTTGAAGAGCGCTTCCGGCTCCCCGATGACGAGATCGCCATCGACGGTCAGAATCGTCACCCGCCCTTCCTCGCGCGTCGAGAGCTGCATGTGTGGCGCGACATTATGTCACCGCGGACCGCGCCGTATACTCCTGCGCCGAACCGCCGAAATGAGGATCACCCCCGAGCTCGTCGCCGAGCACAATCTTTCCCCCGCCGAGTACGGGCGGATCCTCGAGATCCTCGGCCGCGAGCCGAACTACCTCGAGCTCGGGATCTTCTCCGCGATGTGGAGCGAGCACTGCTCGTACAAGTCCTCGCGGGTCCATCTGAGAACGTTCCCGACCTCCGGGCCCCGGGTGATCCAGGGGCCGGGCGAGAACGCCGGCGTGGTGGACATCGGAGGCGGCCTCGCCGTCGCCTTCAAGATGGAATCCCACAACCATCCCTCGTTCATCGAGCCCTACCAGGGGGCCGCGACGGGCGTCGGCGGAATCCTTCGCGACATATTCACCATGGGCGCGAGGCCGATCGCGTCCCTGAACTCGCTGCGCTTCGGGTCGCTCGACGCCCCGAGGATGAAGCACATCGTGGACGGGGTCGTCCGCGGCATCGCGGGTTACGGCAACTGCATGGGAATCCCGACGGTCGGAGGCGAGACGACGTTCCACCCCGCCTACAACGGCAACATCCTCGTGAACGTCTTCAACGCCGGGATCGTCCGGGCCGACCGGATTTTCCTGGGGCGGGCGGAAGGCGCCGGGAACCCCGTGGTGTACGTCGGCTCGAAGACGGGCCGCGACGGGATCCACGGGGCGACCATGGCGTCCGAGGAATTTGCGGGAGACGAGACGTCGCGGAAGCGACCCAACGTGCAGGTCGGGGACCCGTTCACCGAAAAGCTGCTCCTCGAGGCGTGTCTCGAGCTCTTCGCCACCGACGCGGTCATCGGCATCCAGGACATGGGAGCCGCGGGGCTCACCTCCTCGACGTTCGAGATGGCGGGACGCGCCGGCAGCGGCGTGGAGATCGATCTCTCGAAGGTCCCCGCCCGCGAGAACGGGATGACTCCGTACGAGATCATGCTCTCGGAATCCCAGGAGCGGATGCTGCTGGTCTGCCGGAGCGACCGCCTGCCCGAGGTGATCGGGATCTTCCGCAAGTGGGAGCTCGACGCGGTCGAGATCGGGAGGGTGACCGACACCGGGCGCGTCGTTCTCTTCTTCGGCGGCGAAAGAGTCGCAGACCTTCCCGCGGCGCCGCTGGCCGATGATGCCCCCGTGTACGACCGGCCGCGCCGGCCGGCGGCGGCGCCTCCGCCTCCCCGGTGGCCGGACGAGCCGGAGCCTTCGGATTACGGCGCGTGCCTTCGGCGCATCCTCGCGTCTCCCAACGTCGCGGAGAAATCGTGGATCTGGACCCAGTACGACCACATGGTGGGAACCAACACGGTCGAACGCCCCGGCGGCGACGCTGCGATCGTCCGGGTCAAGGGAACGGCGAAGGCGCTCGCGTTGAAGTCCGATGTGAACCCGTTCTTCTGCGCCCTCGACCCGTATCGCGGAGCCGCCATCGCGGTGGCCGAGGCGGCGCGTTCCATCGCCTGCGCCGGGGGCCGTCCGCTGGCGATCACGGACTGCCTGAACTTCGGCAACCCGGAGAAGGCCGAGGTCATGGCGCAGTTCGAAGCCGCGGTGCGCGGAATCTCGGACGCCTGCCGCGCCTTCGACATCCCGGTGGTCTCCGGAAACGTCTCCTTCTACAACGAGACGGACGGCCGCGCGATCCCGCCGACCCCGACGGTCGGGATGGTCGGGCTTCTGGAGGACGTGAACCGCCGGGTGCGAATAGCCTTCCGCCGGGACGGCGACGTCGTGGCTCTGCTCGGGCAGACTCGCGACGAGCTCGGAGGCAGTGAATTCCTGCGCGCCGTGCTCGGACGCGACGAAGGACCCTGCCCGCAGCTTGATCTGGCCGCGGAACGCCGGCTGTGCGAGCTCCTTCTCGATCTCGCCGCGATCGGGGCTCTCGCGTCGGCGCACGACGTCGCCGACGGGGGGCTGGCCGTTGCGCTCGCCGAAAGCGCCATGACGGGCTCCCTGGGCGTGGACGTCGAGGTCCCGGGAAGCGTCCGGGCCTCCGCCATCCTGTTCGGTGAGAGCACCGGCCGGGCCGTCGTCTCGTTTGGTTCGGGCGGGGAGCGGAACATCGCAGACCGCGCCGCCGGCGCAGGCGTCCCGCTCCAGGTCCTGGGTCGAGTCGGCGGCGCGCGTCTGCGAATCGCGGCGCGCGGCGCACCGCCGATTGACGAGAGCCTCGCCGACGTGACCGCGCTGTGGCGGTCCGCGTTCCGCGGGTCGATCGAGTCCGCCGAGCTTCTCTGAGCCGGTCGGCGGCTCCGTCCGGCTATCCGGGTTTCCGCGGGCGGGCGGGCGCAGCCGGGCCGGCGGGGCCGCGGCGAGGGCCCGCGGGGCCCATCGGCCGGGGCGGAACGGCTCCGGCGCGCCTCTTCCCGGGAACGCTGGGGGCGGGAACACGGAGAGCCGGGCGCGACGGACGCATCGGCCGGCCCCGGGGCGCCGGGGGCGCGACTCGTTCGCCGCGCGAAACGAGCGCTCCCGCCGCCTTTCCATAGCGGACCTCCTCGAGAAAGAGTCCCGACGGAGGAGCCGTCCAGACCGCGGTCGACCCGGGCAGCCGCTCCTCCAGCAGGCGCCGCACCTCTTCCGGCGTCAGGTTTCCGCGCCCGACTTCCACGAGCGTGCCGACCAGGCGCCGGACCATCTTCCAGAGAAAGTGCGACGCCTCGATCCGGTAGTGGATCTCCTGGCCGACCTCCATGACGTCGCTCGCGACGACGACCACCTCCGTCGAATCCAGCCCGGCGGCGTTCTCGCAGAAGGCGGAGAAATCGTGGCGTCCGACGAAGAGCCGCGCCGCCTCGCGCATCGCCGAGGCGTCGAGCCGATCCTTCACCCACCAGACGAGGCGCTTCTCGAACGCCGTCCGGCGGCGGGAAATCCGATACAGATACCGCCGCGACGCCGCGTCGTGGCGGGCGTGGAAATCCGGTGCGGCGGGCTCGACCGTGACCACGTTGACGTCGAAGGGGAGCCGGTCGTTCAACCCGTGCTGGATCTCGATCGGAGAGAGCTCCCGGCGCGCCTTGACGTGGGCAATCTGCGCCAGCGCGTGGACTCCGGCGTCCGTGCGTCCCGCGCCTCCGATCGTCGCATCCTCGCCGAGGAGCTCGCGGGCGGCGCGGCCCAAGACCCCCTGTACGGTGCGGTCCGCGTTTTTCTGGGACTGCCAGCCGTGGTAGCGCGTCCCGTCGTACTCGAGTGTCAGCTTCCAGGCGGGCACCGGGGAAGCTTACCTTCCGGTCCTCGGGCCCTCGGGGCGAAAAAAAGGCCGGGCGTCAGCAGGAAGACCCCGCCGACTCCCGGCCGAGATGTCTCGCGAGGCCTAGGAGGGGTTCTTGACTTGCAGGTTGTTGTTCACCCTCACGACCCCGTTCACGGAGCGGGCGACATCCGCCGCCATCCGCTTCTGGTCCGGGTTGTCCACCTGGCCGGCGAGCGTCACGACACCGTTGGTCGAGTTGACCTCGATGTTCGTGAGCGTCGACAGCTTCACGTCCGCGGCCAGCTTCGCCTTGACCGACGTCTTGATCCCCGCGTCATCGATCTGTGTCCCCGCCGACGTGCTGGTCTTGCAACCGGCGACAAACGACGCGAGAACCACTATCGCAGCCACTCCCATCAAACCTCTGAAGCGTTTCACCATGACTACTCCTCCTTTGCCTGCTGGGCCGTTTCGACCCGGGCGATGATCGGAGCCCCCTTCGCCCGGGCGAATCCCGAACTCGTCGAAGAGCCCCCACTGAGAACCAGGTTATTGACTCGAACGACGCCTGTCACCGAAAGCACGGCGCGCTGCGCCACCTGAACCTCCCCGTCCTGCCCCTGTCCCAGGAGAGCGACGACCCCGCGATACGAGCGAGCCTCGAGGTGCGTGCCGAGCCCCGCCTGCGCGAGGGCCTCGTTGGCGCGCCGGGAGATCTCGCGATCCGCGTGCGTGGCGGCGGTGTGAGCGGAGGTGGCGCAGCCGGCGCCGAGAGTCGCAGCGAGCAGGGCAACGCCGGCCGCTCTGGTGGCCCGATCGATCGGCTGCGAAGTCTTCCGGCTCACCATCCTGAGCGAGAAAAGCAGGGACCGTGCCAAGACACCCGGCGTGTTGGAGGGCCTTACAATCCGATCCTCTTGCCGGGACGCGCCGGCTCGGTCGGGAGGTCGCTCTGGGTTGTCTCGTCCGGACGGTCGGCTCGCTCTGTCTGATGCTCGCGCTGCTCATCGGGTTGCGGCGCGCGACGGAAACGCGGGGGACGATTCCTCCGCTCTCCGCCGGCGATCGCGACACGGTCGTCGACGGCGTCCGCTGGCGCTCCCGGGAGTCGGGCGGCGCGGGCGGCGAGGGAGATCCCGTGATTTTCGTGCACGGATTCCTGTCGAGCTCCGCGACCTGGAAGAGAGTGCTCTCCGAGTCCGCCGGGGGCCGGCACGCGATCGCCGTCGACCTTCCGGGCTCGGGGTTCTCGGACCGTCCCTGGCCGCACGACTACACCGCCCTCGGGCAGGCCGAACGCCTTATGCAGTATCTCGACGCGAGGGGCCTTCGCCGCGTCGCCCTCGTTTGCAGCTCCTTTGGCGGAGCTGTCTGCGAGGCCGTGGCCGCGGCGCGTCCCGAGAGGGTCGAGGCCCTGGTGCTGGCGGACGCGGCGTTTCCCGGCATGGCCATCCCGGTCGGGTTTCGCCTGTTGCGGACTCCCGTCGTGGGCGAGCTGCAGATCGAGCTGCTGACACGGCCCGTCATGGAGTTCACGCTGCGTCACCGCCTCTACGCGCGGCCTGACCGGGTGACGAAAACGACGGTCGACGAGTGGTGGGACCCGATTCCGGTCCCCGGCACGCGCCGAGCGGCGCTGGCCGCGGTGCGGACCAGCACGCGTGGAACGGAGCGCCTCCTCGAGAAGATCCGGGCGCCGACGCTCGTGCTGTGGGGAAAGAGCGACACCCTGCTCGAGCCCTCGCAGGGCCTCGTGCTGTCGTCCGCAATCGAGGGCGCTCGCTTCGTGGTTCTGCCGGACGCCGGCCATCTGCCGCAGGAAGAAGACCCGGCGAATTTCTCCCGGACCGTCGCCGGCTTTCTGGAACAGCTGCCGAGGGCGCGGCCGCGATGACCGGAGGCCTGCTTCTCTACGGTGCGAACGGCTACACCGGCCGGCTGATTCTGGAGACTGCGCTTCGAGCCGGCCTGCGACCCGTGATCGCCGGGCGGCGCCGGGAGGCGATCGAGCCACTCGCGCGGTCCTCCGGCGTCGACTTCCGCGTCTTCGATCTGGCCGATCGGCCGGCCTCCTCCCGCGCGCTGGAGCCTTTCGACGCGATGCTGCTCGCCGCCGGTCCGTTCTCGCGCACCAGCGCTCCGGCTTTGGACGCGTGCGTCGCCGCCCGAACCGCCTATCTCGACATCACCGGCGAGGTCGCGGTCTTCGAGGCCCTCTTCGGGAGGAGCGAAGAGGCGAAGGCGGCAGGCATCGCCGCCCTTCCGGGTGTCGGCTTCGACGTCGTTCCGACGGACTGCCTCGCGGCGCTGCTCTCCGAGCGTCTTCCGGGAGCCAACCGGCTGACGCTCGCTTTCCGCGGCTTCAAGGCGTCGCCGGGCACGGCGAAGACGATGCTGGAGGGAGCGGGCACCGGCGGCCTCGCGCGCGTCGGCGGGAGGCTCGTCTCCGTTCCCTCCGCCTGGAAGACGCGCGAGATTCCTTTCGCCGACCGCGCGCGGCTGGCGATGACGGTTCCGTGGGGCGACCTCGCGACTGCCTGGCGTTCCACCGGGATTCCCAACATCGAGACGTATGCCGCGGCATCGCCGCGAACGATCGCCGCGGCGCGACTCCTCCGCCGGGCGGCGCCTTTCCTCGCCTGGAAGCCGGTCCGCCGCCTTCTCGAAAAGGCCATCGTGGCCCGCGTCTCTGGCCCGACCGTGGAGGAGCGCGAGCGGGAGCGTTCCCAGATCTGGGGCCGGGTCGAGTCGGCCGACGGCCGCGCGGTCGAGGGCCGGATCACGACGCTCGAGGGCTACGCCTTCACGGCCGAGTCGGCCGTCGCCTGCGCCCGCCGGGTGCTCGAAGGCGGCGTCGCACCGGGGACCTGGACCCCGTCGCAGGCGTTCGGCGCGGGGTTCGTGGCGTCTATCCGCGGTAGCGTGTGCGAGGTTCCGTCCCGGCAGGAGAGGTCTCGAGAGGTCGCCTGTTGAGGGAAGATCGGCTTTGATGCCAAATTCGACGGGGGACACCGGTCTCTCTGCCTCAAGCGGAGCGCCTGCGATATCGGGCGTCCCGACGTCGATCGCCGCCTTCGTGGGCAGAACGCTGAAAGGCCCTTCGAATCAGGCGCGCCGCGTCTCGAGGTTCAGCGATTTCGAGCGAGACTTCGGCGCCATCGCCGAGGAGTGTCCGGTGAGCCACTCCGTCCGCCATTTCTTCCGGAACGGCGGGACCGATGCGTTTGTCGTCCGTGTCGCGCGCGCGGACGGCGGGCCTCCGACGGCGGCGGAACACTCGGGGGATCCGGAGAAGAAAACGGGTCTTCACGCCCTCGAAGGCGCGGACGTCTTCAACATTCTGTGTCTCCCGGGAGTCGACGACGCACGCGTGATTTCGGAGGCTCTGGCGTATGTGGCCGCCCGGCGCGCGTTTTTCATTCTCGATCTTCCCGCCGCGGTCGATACGCCCGGCAAAGCGCAGTCGTGGCTGGCGGCAAACCCGCTCCTCCGTAGCCGCGACGCGGCCGCGTGGTTCCCGAGATTTCGCGCCACGGACCCGACCTCGGGAGCGGTGAGGGACTTTCCCTCGAGCGGAGCCGTCGCGGGGATTTTCGCGCGCAGCGACGCGGCCCGTGGGGTCTGGAAATTTCCCCCCGCTGGAGACGCCGGCATCCTCGACGCGATCGGCGTCGCCATTTCCCTCGGGGAGGCGGACGCCCGCGCCCTCCAGTCCGGCGGTCTCAACACCGTGAGGTCCGTTCCTTCGAAAGCCACCGTCCTGTGGGGAGCTCGGACGCTGCACGGCTCAGACCAGAATCCTGACGAGTACAAGTACGTGCCTGTCCGGCGCCTGGCGCTCTTTCTCGAAGAGAGCATCTTTCGCGGGACCTTCTGGGCGGTGTTCGAGCCCAACGACGAGCCTCTCTGGAAGAAAATTCGCGCTTCCGTCGACGCCTTTCTCCATGAACTTTTCGTGAAAGGGGCCTTCCAGGGAGCGACGCCCCGGCAGGCTTACTTCGTCAAGTGTGGCAGGGACACCATGACATCGGACGACATCGACAACGGCCGGCTGGTCATCGAGATCGGGATCGCGCCGGTCCGGCCGGCGGAGTTCGTCATCATCCGGATCGGCCAGTTCGGCTGCCACCCCTGAGACTGCAGAGGGCGGCGAGACGTCTCCGCCCCCTTCGCGTCGTCAGGCCGCGATGATTCCGAGGCGCTTCTTCTCCTCGATGGCATAGCCCGGGAACACGGGGCCGAGGTCGGGCACCCCCAGCCGGCGGCTCAGGATCTCCGCGAAGACGTCGCGGAAATCTGTCGTGACCGCGACGTCCCGGTTCTCGTACAGCTGCCCCGATTCGAGCCCGGGCCACTTCCCGTACACCTTGCCGCCCTTCACGCCTCCGCCGGCGAGCAGCATCACGTTGGCATGGCCGTGGTCGGTCCCGCGGTTTCCGTTCTCCCGCACGGTGCGGCCGAACTCGGACATCGTGACGAGGGTCACGTCGGCCATGCGGGAACCGAGGTCCTTCGTGAAGGCGGCGATCGCCTGCCCGTAGTCGCGGAGGCGGTTCGAGAGCTGGCCGTTGACTCCGCCCTCTCCCGCGTGGGTGTCCCAACCCCCGACGTCCGTGAACGCGACTTCCATCCCGACGTTTGCCTTGATGAGCTGCGCGATCTGCTTCAGGGAATTTCCGAACGGCCCCTTCGGGTACTCGGCGCCATTCTGCGGGCTGATCTTCGAAGCGTCGGCGGACTTGAGGATCCTCACGGCTTCGAAGGAGTCCCGGGCGGTCCCCTGAAGAGTCCCTGACACGGCGTCGGCGTACATCGCTTCGAACGAGTCGGACGCCGATGCGGCGGAGGCGCCTCCCCGGATGCCGAAGTCCGCGACATTGGTCATCGAGACGGCGCCCGCGGAGCCCGACAGGATCCGCGGCAGCGAGGCGGAGACCGCGAGCGCCCTCAGGGGCGAAGGCTTCGTGACCTTCTTCCCGGACACGGCGCGGGAGAGAAAACCGTCCGTGGTCGACTTCACACCGGGAGTTCCCGACTCCATGAAGTCCTGGGCGTCGAAGTGCGACCTGGTCGCATCGGGACTTCCCACCGCGTGCACGAAAGCCGCCGATCCGTCTTTGAAGAGCGGAAGCACCGGAGAGAGCGACGGGTGGAGCCCGAAGAAGCCATCCAGATCGAGAGCCGCGTTTTCGCCCGAGCCCGGCCGGGGAATCGCGATCGAGGGCCTCGCGTCGTAGTAAGCCTTCTCCGCGTAAGGGACGACGACGTTCAGGCCGTCGACCGCGCCTCGCTGGAAGATGGCGACCAGAACGCGGCGGCTCGCGGGGGTCGCCCCCGAGGCCATCCGCACGAACACGTTCGGAAGGAACCCGCCCGCGACGAGCGCGAGACCGCCGGACTTCAGGAGAATGCGCCGGTTCAACATGTCTTTCCTTCCGGGCTGTGCGAGCCGGGTGCGCGCCAGACCGTCACTGCTTCTGAAATTCCGGGCTCCCGAGAATGAGCCCTGAGATGAGCGGCACCTGCGTGTTGGCGGAAGGGTCGTCGGCCGGCGCGGTCCGGCACTCGAGCTGCTTCGCGATGGTCGCCCGGGTCTCGGGCGTCAGGTCTCCCGCGATCAGGACTCTCGCGAGAGCATCGAGCGACCGGCCGGGATCCGCGGCATCCGCCGGCGAGATCAGATGCGCGACGTCGACGGACGTCCCCGGCAGTTTGTTGGCGGAAAGCGCGAGGGCGAAGTTCAACCGCGCGACCAGCGCGCCCGTGTTCACCCAGGCCGACGCGGCGTCCGAGTATCCCGTCGGGGGCTGGCAGAGGTAGAGGGGTTCGCCCATCTGGGCGATCTGTCGCAGGAGCGGGATTCCCCCGTCCGTTTCCGCCCCCGTGGCCCGGATCGCCGACACGGCGTACTCGAAGGGCGACTTCACCTTGGCCCGGTAGGACGCCCGATCGAAAAACTCGGGGCTTTCGATGAGGGCGCGGACTGTGTGGCGGAGGTCCCCGTCCGTCGCGAGGAACGTCTTTGCCACGCGGTCGACCAGAGCGGCCGGGGGAGCGTCGGCGACCAGCCGCTGGGCGAGCTGAAGCGCGATGCGCCGCGCCGTCGCGGGGTGGCAGGCGAGGCGCCGGATCATCTCTTCGCCTTCCTCGATTCCGCCGCCGGCGGGAAGAGTCCGGTCGAGAACGGTCTTGGCTCCGGCGTCGTGCACGCGCGCGCGAAACACGAACGTCCCGCCGCCATCCCTCTCGATCGACCAGCCGGTCAACACGCGGGCGAGCTCCGTGACGTCCTTCTGCGTGTACCCGCCGTCGACGCCGAGCGTGTGGAGCTCCATCAGCTCGCGGGCATAGTTCTCGTTCAACCCGCCCTTCGGCCGCAGAGGCGCCGGCGAGTCCAGCGGAGCGGTGTCGCCCGCGGCGGCGCGTCCACGGCCCGCGGCTCTTCCCGGCGGGCGATTCTCGGGATCGGAGACAGACTGCGCGTTGTCGAGGTAGAAGAGCATCGCGGGCGCTTTAGCGGTCGCCAGGAGGAGGTCTTCGAAGCGCCCCCAGATCCGCGGCCGGACGACGTCGCGCTCGAAGGACGTGATGAACACGCGATCGAGACCCTTCGCGGCGTACACGTTGAAGTGGTTCATCCAGAAGTCGACGAGGACTTCGTTCAATTGCCGCTCCGAATAGGCCGCCCTCAGAACGCGGGCGCTCGAGAGCTCCTCGATGACCCGGCGCGGGCGTTTCTCGGGAGGAATCCGGTCAATCTCCTCGCGCTCGCGAAGGTCCTCTGTTCCGGCGGCGGCCTCGCTCATGGCGGCATTTCCCGCCCGGAGCTTCCTCTGACGGCGCGCCTCGCGGACCGGTTTTTCATAAACATTGAAGATCTCGTCGCTTGACATCGCCAGGGTCGGCAAATCGCGGAGCCGCCCCGCCATCAGGGAGTCGGCGATCGTTTCCGGGTAGAGCTGGGCGTCGATCCACTTCGCCACGCCCATCTCGAGGACCCGGTCGACGTCGCCCGGCCGCGGACCGAACGCCAGCCGGTTCAAGGCCTGCAGCGCCTTCTCGCGCGCCTCCCGTGGCGACGATGCCGGCGCGGCCGCCGCAGACGGCGGAACCGCGGAGGCGCAGGCGGCGGCCACCGTCACCAGGAGCAGGGATGAGAGGACGCGCGTCGCTTTCCGGGCAGTCACCATACTGCTTGGACGAATCGCCGGATCAGGAGATTACGGACTTCCTCCCGCGGCGGAGCTCTTCCGGCCGGAAAGCGGTTACGCGCCGGGACGGCGGAGGAGTGCCGGGTGTTAGAATTTTGCTCTCGATGGACATCCGAAACGGGTTCAAGGACGAGTGCGGAGTGTTCGGGGTCTTCGATGCGGAGGATGCGGCTCGCCTCGCGTACCTGGGCCTCTATGCCCTCCAGCACCGCGGACAGGAGTCGGCCGGAATCGCGACGCTGGATTCCCAGGTCATCCACTTCGAGCGGGAGATGGGGTACGTTGCCGACGTCTTCACCGAAGCCCGACTCGAGCGGCTCCCGGGCCGGACGGCGATCGGGCACGTCCGGTACTCGACGGCCGGCGCTTCGCTCCTGATCAACGCACAGCCGATCGTCTTCGCCACGGGTCGCGGGCCGCTCGCGCTGGCTCACAACGGGAATCTGGTGAACGCGCGCGACATCCGCGCCACCCTGGAGGCTTCCGGGGCCCTCTTCACGACGACCTCCGACTCCGAGGTGATCCTGCACCTGATCGCCCGGTCCCGGGCGCCGACGCTCGTCGAGGCGATCGCCGAGGCGCTCACCGAAGTGCGCGGGGCGTATTCGATTCTCATCCTCTCCCGGGAGGGCATTTTCGCCGCCCGCGACCCCAACGGCATCCGCCCGCTCTCGCTCGGGATCCGGGAGGGCTCGCCAGTCGTGGCCTCGGAAACCTGCGCGTTCGACCTGATCGAGGCGCGCTTCGAGCGCGACGTCGAGCCCGGAGAGATCGTGCGCCTCTCGGCGGAGGGGTTCACGTCGCGCCGTTTCGCGTTCCCTCAGGCGACGCCGTGCGTCTTCGAGCACGTCTACTTCGCGCGCCCCGATTCGAACGTCTTCGGAAAGAACGTCGCGAGCGTCCGGGAGGCCTTCGGATCGCGGCTCGCGCGGGAGCATCCCTCCGCCGCCGACGTCGTAATCCCGGTCCCGGATTCCGGAATGTACGCCGCGCTCGGCTACGCGCGCGAGAGCGGGATTCCCTTTGCCATGGGCCTGGTCCGCAATCACTACGTCGGGCGCACCTTCATCGAGCCCAAGCAGTCGATCCGCCACTTCGGCGTGAAGGTGAAGTTGAATCCCGTCCGCGAGGTCGTTTCCGGGAAGCGCGTCGTGATGGTCGACGACTCTCTCGTCCGCGGAACCACGTCGCGAAAGATCGTCAAGATGCTGCGCGACGCCGGCGCGAAAGAGGTTCATGTGCGCATCTCCTCGCCGCCGACCGTGAACTCGTGTCATTACGGCATCGACACCCCCACGCGCGGCGAGCTGATCGCCGCGAACCAGCCCCGGGAAGGCATCCGACAGTTCATCGACGCCGACAGCCTCGGATACCTTTCGCCGGAAGGCATGCTCGAGGCGTTCGGCCGCCCTTCCCAGGCGGCCTGCACCGCGTGCTTCACGGGCATCTACCCCGTCGACATCGAGGAGCCGGAGCGGGAGAAAGAGTCCGCGATCTCGTCGTAGCGTGCCGCGAAGGCCTTTGTCGGACAGATTCCCGGCTCCTTCTTGAAGACCCTCCTCGCGGCCACCCTCGTCCTGCGCGGGGCGACCCTCGTGGACGGCACGGGGTCTCCGCCGCGGCAGAACACCCTCCTCGTCATCCGGGACGGCCGCATCGTCTCCGCGGGCGCGACGACCGCCGCAGCCGCCGCCGCTCTCCCGGCGGACGCCGAAGTGATCGACGTCTCCGGACAGTGGATCGTTCCCGGATTGATCGACGCGCACGTGCACGCCGAGTCGGATGCGGATCTCCAGGAGATGCTGCGGTGGGGAGTGACTTCGGTCCGGCTGATGGCGGAGGACACCGCGTCGGCGGGGGAGCTCGCGAAGGCCTCCCGGACACGGCGCGACATCCCGGAGGTCTTTCCTGCCGCGCCGATCTTCACGGCGCCCGGCGGCTGGTGGGCTCAGGGTCAGCCCCCGGACTCCCGGCTCGACCGCTTCCCGGCCACGGCCGACGCCGCGCGCGCGGCCGTCCGGCAGGCGAAGGCGCTCGGCTCGGCGGAGATCAAGCTGATGCTGGATGACATGGCGTGGTGCCGGGCGCCTCTCGCCGCCTTCTCGCGTTTTCCGGACGGGGTCTCTGCCGCGTTGATCGGAGAGGCGCGGGCCTCCGGGTTGCGCGCCATCGTCCACGCTCCGAACCTTGCGGATGCGCGGCGCGCGATCCATCAGGGCGCGACCGCGCTCGCGCATGGCGTCCTAGACCCCATCGATCCGGAGATCGCCGCGGCGATGAAGTCCCGCCCCGTCTTCTATGTGCCGACGATGGACATCTACGAGTTCCTCGCGGACACGCGCCGTTTCGTCGACGCCGTGCTCTCGGATCCGCGATTGAGCGGGCCCGGAGGTCTCCCTGCCGCGACGGTGGCCCGCTATCGGTCGAGCGATTACAGCGACGGGTATCGCCGGCGGTATCCCAATTTCGACAACGTGCGGCGCCACCTTCCGGCGCTTCGCGCGAACCTTCGGACGCTCCACCGATCCGGAGTCCCCGTCGCCCTCGGGACGGACATGTGGGCGTTTCCCGGCGTCGGGGTCTCGATCGAAATGGACCTGTACGTGACCGCCGGGCTCTCTCCTCTCGACGCGCTGGGAGCGGCCACGCGCACCGCGGCGGAATCGCTCGGGCTCGGCGGAGACCGCGGGACCCTGGAGCCCGGGCGGCGCGCCGACTTCCTCGTCCTGACGGCCGATCCTCTGGCGGACGTCAGGAACGTGCGCTCGATCGCCGCCATCTACAAGGGGGGCGCGCGGGCCGTCCCGGTCTCGCGATGACGGAGACGCCGGGATCCGCTTCTGCGTTTCCGGCTCGAGTTTCCGATCCTGGAACGCTCGACGTACCTCATCTCGAACTCTCTCGGCGCGATGCCGAGGGGCGCGGCGGCGGCGCTGGCCGAATATGCGGCGACGTGGGCCGCGCGCGGCGTCCGGGCGTGGGCGGACTCCTGGTGGGACTCTCCGCGACTCTCGGAGACGAGATCGCTCCGATCCTGGGCGCGCCGGCGGGAAGCGTGTCGATGCTGCCCAACGTGACGGTGGCGTCGGCCGTTCTGTTGTCGTCCCTGCGCTACGAGCTGCCGAGGAATCGGATCGTGCTGATCGACATCGAATTTCCGTCGATCCGCTACGTCTACGGCTCTCTGGCGACGCGCCTCGGAGCGGAGATCGTGACCTTTCCCTCGCCGGGCGGCGACGGCCTGACCGCCGACGAGGAGAGGATCGCCGCGGCGATCGACGACCGCACCGCGCTGGTCGCCGTCTCGCAGGTCCTGTTCAAGAGCGCGTTCGTTCTCGACACCTCCGCGATCGCCGAAAAGTGCCGCCGCGTGGGCGCCCTTCTGGCGATCGACGCGTACCAGTCGGCGGGCACGCTTCCGGTCTCCGTCGACGCGCTCGGGGCGGACGCTCTCGTCGGGGGCGTCCTCAAATGGCTCTGCGGCGGGCCGGGGGCGCGTTTCTCTACGTGCGCCCGGATCTGCGGCCGCGGCTGGAGCCCGCGCTCACCGGCTGGATGGCGCATCCCGCTCCCTTCGACTTCGAGCCGCCGCCGATGCGCCTCCGCGATGACGCGTTTCGGTTTCTCCTCGGTACGCCCGCCGTTCCGGCGCTCTACGCGGGGCGGGAGGGCCCGCGGATCATCCGGGCCGCGGGCGCGGCCGCGTTTCGCGAAAAGTCCCTCCGCCAGACGGACCGCCTGCTGGCGCTCGCCGACGCGCGGGGGCTGCGTTCCGCGACGCGCCGCGACCCGTCGCGCCGCGGAGGAACCGTCGCCGTGGATTTCGACAACGCACTCGAGGTGTCCCGCGAGTTTAATGCGCGGGACGTCGTCGTCGACTTCCGTCCGGGAGTCGGCATCCGCCTCTCGCCGCACCTCTACACGGAGGACGCGGAGCTCGATCGTGCGTTTGAGGCCATCGACGACGTCCGCGAGAGCGGCGCGTGGCGCCGGTGGAGCGCGCGCCCGGCCCTCGTGACGTGACGGAGCCGGCACACAGAGCGCGCGCCCCTCTGTTCTTCTGGGCGGCAGTGGCCCTCGGGCTCGCCGTCCGGATCGCCGTGCTGCTCCTCTCCCCGGAGAACCCCGACACGCGCTCCTTCGAGGACACCGTCCGGGCGGGAACGGGCGGGCTGTACAACGGCGTGACCCGCTTCAACTATTCGCCTCTGTTCGCGTTCGTCCTCTACGGGCTCGGCGGCGCGGCGTCGGCGATCGGGGTCCCGCTCCGTCTCCTCCTCGGTGGTTTCCTTCTCGCGACGGACGCCGCCACGACCGCGGTCCTCGTTCGGCGCGCCGGTCCGGGCGCCGCCGCGCTCTTCTTCCTGAACCCCGTCTCCGTTTTCGTGTCGTCCTTCCACCTTCAGTTCGACGGGCTCGCGATCCTGTTCCTCGTCCTCGCCGTCGCCGCGTTTCGAGACCGGGGATCCGAGCCGCGCTGGGGGCGCTCCGCCGCGTGGATGTCTCTTTCGCTGCTCGCCAAGCACGTCGCCTGGTTTCATCCGCTGCTGTTCGTCACCCGAGCGTCTCGCCGCCGTCCGCTCCTCCTGTCGCTGGTCCCCTACGGGGTGTTCGCCCTCTCGTTTCTCCCGTTTGCGTCTTCGTGGAGCGGCATCCGGACCGCCGTGCTCGGCTACCGGAGCCTCTCCGAGTCGTACGGCGTTCGCGGGCTCTTTCCGGCTGCGCCTGACCGCCTGCTGACGGTCCTCTTCGCCGCCGCGCTGCTCGCCGCGGTGTGGCTTTTCCGGCGCGTCCCGCTCGAGCGCGCGGCGCTGCTGCTGTTTCTCGTCACACTCCTCTTCATCCCGGGCATCGCGGAGTACTACTTCGTGTGGCCGATCGCTCTCGGCGCCCTGTGCGGCGGCGGCGCCGGCTTCTTCGTGTATACGATCGTCGTGACCCTGTTTCTCGCGGGATCGCCGGACGGCCTGCACCTCCAGGAAAAATTCCGGCACCTTCCGGACTGGTCGGGCCCGTGGTGGGCGTGCGCCTTCTGGCTTCTCTGGGAGATCCGGCGGTTGTCCTCCGCGCGGATCCGCGCCCTGCACGCCCCCGTGGACGGGCAGCCGGCGGCGACGCCGTGATCCGGGGGGAGGGGTTGATCCGGCCGGGGGGGCAAACCGCGGCGGCTCCCGGGGCCTTCCGCTCGAGACTCGCCCCCTGGTCCGGGTTCGCTCCGGAAATTCTGTTTCTCGCGGTGACGACGGCGGCCGGGCTGTGGGGGGCGGGGCGATGGGTGGACCCGACGGGAGATCCGGGCGTCTGGTGGTCCCTCGCCGGCCGGATGGCGCTCGGGGAGCGCGTCTACCGGGACGTGTACCTGCAATACGGTCCGCTCTCTCCCTACCTTTTCCTCCTGAGCGGCAAACCCTTCGCGTTCTCCCGATCGTGGTTTCTCCTCGCCAACTGGATCCCGGCGATCACGGCGGGGGTTCTCCTCCTGCGGCTGACGCGGCAGTTCCTGTCCCCTCTCGAGCGGGTCGCGCTCGCCGGGTTTCTGCTCGCCGTCTCGACGTTCGCGGCGTCGCCCGCCCGGCTCGTGCTCCCGTACAGCCCGGCGGCCGTTCACGCGCTCTGCTTCGCTCTTGGCGCGATCCTCGTGCTCCAGTCGCGCGACTTCCGAAAGCCCTCCCGCGGGTACGCCGCCGGGGTGCTGGCGGGGCTCGCGTTGTGCGCGAAACAGGAGATCGGGGTCGCGGCGTTCCTGGCGATCTCCGCGCCCATCGCCATCGAGGGCCGGCGCGCCGCCGGTTGGATTCTGCGGTGCCTGGGGGGATTCGCGGCGATCGCCGCGCTCGGAGCGGGCGTCGTTCTGAGCACAGGGGCGTCCCTCGAATCCCTCCGGCTCGACAGCCATCTCTGGCCCCTCGCCTCCGTCCCCGCGGGCTGGGGCGGGCTCTTTCGCCGCGTGGCGGGACTGTCGACGGTGGATCGGGCCCGCTCTCTGGCAGCCGCCGCCGTGCAGATGGCCAAGCTCACCCTGGCGATCTCGCTCGTCGCGATGCTTCTCGGCCGGGAGAAGAGACGCTGGCCCGTCGGGACGGCGGCGGCGCTCCTCGCGCTCCTTCTGGCGGTCGATCTCGCGCAGGGGCAGGACCTTCTCCCGCGCTCGCTGCCCCTGGCGTGGTCGATGACGGTGGCCTTCCTGACGGCCCTCCTTGCCTGGCTCGACCGCGGGCGGAAAGGGCGAGATGTCCTGATCGCGCTCGGCGGGTTCGCCGGGCTCGTCGCTCTGCGAACCGCGTTCTCATGGGATCCCTCCGGGCCCTACTCCGGGATCACGCACCTGGCGACGACGGCAACCTTTACGCTCTTTCTTTTCTGCTTCGTTTCGGGCTGGCTTCCCTCGGGCGAAACCTCCCGCCGCTGGTCGAGGACGCTGTGGCTCGCGGTGCTGCTTCCGGTGGCGTGGGCCGGAGCCGCGCGCGCGGCTCATGGGTTGCGAGAGCCGGGAAAGGTCGCCGTGACGACGCCGCGAGGAACGGTCTTCTGCGGGCCGCGCGCGGCGGCGCGTTTCGAGGGCATCGGCCGACAGGTCCGTCCGGGCGAGCAGGCGTTGCTTCTGCCGGAGACACACGCTCTCGACCTGCTCTACGGGATGAGAGACGTCTCGCCTCTGCTCGGCCATCTCCCCGGATGGCTCGACGATCGCGCGGAACGTCAGCTTCTCGCCCGCGTCGAGGCGAACCCTCCGGACGTCGTGATCCTCTTCGACCGGCCGACTCGCGAGTTCGGGGTCGAGGCCTTCGGGCGCGGTTACGCGGAGGCGCTGGCGGGCTGGATCGACCGCCGTTATGCCGTGACGGCGAAGCTGCCGGGCTCCGTCATCCTCCGGCCGCGGGAAAAGCCGCTATCATCATTGGAGATCCACTAAGCAGCCGTCGCCCGGGGGAGTCGCATGGACGGAAACGTCTCGCCGCGGCAGATCCGCAGGATTGTGCTCGAACAGTCGAAGAGGGCAAATGTCGGACATATCGGGTCCGCCCTCTCGATTGCCGAGATCATCGCCGCGCTGTACGGCGGGATCCTGCGCGGGTCAGATCCGGAGGATGCCTCCCGCGACCGCTTCATTCTGTCGAAGGGACACGCGGCCCTGGCGCTCTATGCCGCCCTGCACCTCAAAAACTGGCTGAGCGCCGAGGCGTTGCGAACCTTCTGCGCGGACGGAAGCCTCCTGGGGGTCCACCCGGAGCGCGCGCTTCCCGGCATCGAGTTCTCGACGGGGTCCCTGGGGCACGGCCTCCCGATCGGAGCGGGCTCGGCGCTCGCCGCCCGGCTCCACGGACTCGACCATCGCGTATTCGTTCTGGTCAGCGACGCCGAGTGCAACGAAGGCTCCCTCTGGGAAGCGGTGATGTTTGCCGCGCACCACCGGCTGGCCAATCTCACCGCCATCGTCGATTTGAACGGCCAGCAGGCCTTCGGCCACACCGAAGACGTGTTGAAGATGAGCTCGATGGCCGAGCGCTGGAAGGCCTTCGGGTGGGATGTGCACGAAGTAGACGGCCACGACGTTACCGCGCTCTGCGAGGCCGTCGAGGGGCTGGCTTCCGAAGGAGCTCCGCACGTCCTCCTCGCGAAGACGACGTTCGGCAAGGGCGTCTCGTTCATGGAGAAGCAGATCAAGTGGCACTACTGGCCTATGTCGGATGCCGAGTACCGGCAGGCCAGCGCCGAGGTGGAGCAGGCGTGAGGGCGGCATTCGTCCAGACGTTGATCGAGCTCGCGGACGCGGATCCCCGCATCCTTCTTCTGACGGGCGACCTCGGATACAGCGTGCTGGAGCCGTTCGCCGCCCGATTTCCCCGGCGCTTTTTCAACGTCGGAGTCGCCGAGCAGAACATGGTCGGCGTCGCGACCGGCCTCGCGGAAGGCGGCTTCATTCCCTTCGTCTACTCGATCGTCACGTTTGCCGCGCTGAGGCCCTACGAGTTCATACGCAACGGCCCCATTCTCCACCAGCTGCCGGTCCGCATCGTGGGAGTCGGCGGGGGCTTCGAGTACGGACACGCGGGGCCCACGCACTACGGCCTGGAAGACGTCGCGATCATGCGCGCCCAGCCCGGAATCGCCTGCATCGCGCCGGCGGATCATGAGCAGGCGCGATCGGCGTTCCTGGCGACGTGGGCTCTGCCGGGCCCCGTCTACTACCGGATCGGGAAAGACGACTGCACCACGGTGCCCGGTCTCACGGGGCGATTCGCGCTCGGACGGGCGCAGCGGATCGGACAGGGCGGCGACGTCGCGCTGATCGCGATGGGCGCCGTCGCGGCGGAGGCGGCGGCCGCCTGCGAAGAGCTTGCGCGACAGGGCGTCTCCTGCTCCCTCCTGATCGTCGCGAGCGTCACCCCGGCGCCCGTCGAGGACCTCGTCGAGGAGCTCTCCCGGGTGCCCCTGGCGATCACCGTCGAGGCGCATTCCGTCAACGGCGGGTTGGGCTCGCTGGTCGCGGAGACCATTGCCGACCACGGTCTGCCCTGCCGCCTCGTCCGCTGCGGGGTGCGCGGCGTTCTCCGCGGCCCCTTCGGCGGACAGGAGTACATGCAGCGCGCCCACGGCCTCTCGCAGGCGGCGCTCGTGCAGACCGCTCTCCAGGCTCTCCACCCGGTCGCGGGATGACGGACACCGGAGTCGGGGCGTTCGAACGCGATGCCGCGCACAACCGCGGATACCTGTACACGACCAACGCGAGGCTGAGCAGCGAGCTCGCGAACCGCCGGCTGACCAACGCCGCCCTCGATGCCGCGGACTTCACGGGAAAAAAGATCCTGGACGTCGGCTGCGGCGACGGAACCTACACGATGGATCTGCTCCGGGACGGCAGGCCGGCCAGCATTTACGGGTTCGACCCGGCCCGCGAGGCGATCGCCCTCGCGGCGCAGAAGGGGGCGGGGAAGCCGGTCGCGTTCGGGGTTCATGACGCCTATTCCGTCCCGCTGCCGGACGACAGCTTCGACATCGCGCACATGCGGGGTGTCCTCCATCACCTGGAGCGCCCGATCGACGCGTTGCGGGAGGCGCTGCGTCTGGCGCGGACGCTGATCGTGCTCGAGCCGAACGGCTACAATCCGATTCTCAAGTGCATCGAAAAACTCTCGCGGTACCACCGGGAGCACGGCGAAAAATCCTACGCTCCGGCGGCGCTCGATCGGTGGGTGGAGGGTCTCGGCGCGGCCGTCCTCGCCCGCCGCTTTGTCGGTCTGGTGCCGTTCTTCTGCCCGGACGCCGTGGCCCGCGGGTTGAAGGCCCTGGAGCCGGCTCTCGAGCGCACGCCCCTGCTGCGGTCCGCCGGCTGCGCCGTCTACGTCCAGGTCGCACAGCGCGGTGAGTAGAGGAAAACGCGTTCTCGTCACGGGAGCGACGGGGTTCGTCGGCGCCAACCTGTCGCGGCACCTCCTGGAGCTGGGCCACGAAGTGCATCTGTTCGCCCATCACAAGGACCAGACCTGGCGGATCGATTCGATTCGCGATCACGCGCGGCTCCATCCCGGCGATCTGTGCGATCGAGACTCGGTCGACCGGGTCCTCGCGAGCTCTCGCCCCGAGTGGGTCTTTCACTGCGCGGTTTACGGGGCGTATTCGTGGCAGGACGCGGTCGATCGCATGGTGGCGACCAACATCCTCGGCACGATCCACCTTCTCAAATCCAGCGTCGCGGTGGGGGTCGAGAGCGTCGTGAACACCGGGTCCTCATCCGAATACGGCTACAAGGACCACGCTCCGGACGAAAGCGAATGGCTAGAGCCCAACAGCGAATACGCGCTCACGAAGGCTTCGGCGACGATGTACAGCCGCTTTCTGGCGCAGGCATCCGGAATGGTCGTGTCGACCCTCCGTCTCTATTCCGTGTATGGCCCGTGGGAGGACCCGGGCCGGCTCCTGCCGACGATCATTCGCTGCGGCCTTGCCGGGAGCCTTCCTCCGCTCGTGCATCCCGACGTCGCCCGGGATTACGTTTCGGCGCGGGACGTCTGCCGGGCCTACCTGCTCGCGGCCGCGCGGTCGGGACCGTCCGAGCCCGGGGCCGTTTACAACGTCGGCACCGGCCGGCAGACGACGGTGCGCGAAGTCGTCGAGATCGCCCGGCGGACGTTCGGTCTCTCCTGCGAGCCCGAGTGGGGATCGATGCCCGACCGGAAGTGGGACACGACCACCTGGGTCGCCGACCCCCGAAGAATCCGAAGAGACCTCGGATGGATTGCAGAGGAGGATTTCGAGTCCGGCTTCCGCCGCATGGTGGACTGGTGCCGGGAGAATTCGACCGCCCGCACCCTGTCCGCGGCCGCGCGATGAGGTCGGGTCCCGCGAAGCTGTCCGCCGTGATCGCCTGCTACCGGGACGCTCCGGCCGTTCCGATCATGTACGAGCGTCTCCGGAACGTTTTCCAGAGCCTCGGCGTCGACTACGAGATCATCTTCGTCAACGACGGCAGTCCGGACGACGCGAGAGACGTCCTGAAAGAGCTCGCCTCGCGCGATCCGAAAGTCGTCGTCATCAACCATGCGCGCGCGTTCGGTTCTCAGAACGCGTTCACGAGCGGCATGCGCGTCTCGACGGGAGACGCCGTGATCCTGCTCGACGGAGACCTGCAGGACCCGCCCGAGCTGATCTCCGCGTTCTATGAGCAGTGGCGGGTGGGCCACGACGTCGTCTACGGAATTCGGACGCGGCGGCAGGCGAGCTGGCTGTGGAACGCCGCATACAAGTCGTTCTATCGGGCTTTTCGCGCGATGTCGTACGTGAACGTCCCGCTGGACGCGGGGGATTTCGCGCTGATCGACCGGAGAGTCGTCGACGTTCTGAACGATCTCCCCGAGAACAACCGCTTCGTCCGAGGGCTGCGCGCCTGGGCCGGCTTCTCCCAGACCGGGGTGCCGTACGTGAGGCCTGAGCGTCCGTTCGGCCGCTCGACGAATTCGATTCTGAGAAACATCGGCTGGGCGCGAAAGGCCATCTTCTCTTTCTCCTACGTTCCGCTGGACGTGATCAACGTTCTGGCCTTCATCATCGTGGTCGTCTCGCTCCTGGCGATCCTCGCGCAGGTGCTCGTCCGCATCTTTGCCCCGCAGCTGGTTCCGATGGGGTTCACGACCCTGATCGTGCTGATGCTCTTTCTCGGCGGCATCCAGCTCCTGAGCCTGAGCATCATCGGTTCGTACCTGATGCACATCTACGACGAAGTCAAACGCAGACCCCCCTACGTCGTCGAGAGCATCTGGAATCCTCCCGCCGGGCCCCCCGCTTCCGCGCCGCCGAAATGAGCGTGAGCTGGCTGAAGCCCACGCGCTGCGCCATCTGCGGCCAGGAAGGCAACGCCTCCGAGATCTATCCCGCGCGCCTCGAACCGGAAGACCTCCGGCCCGAGATCTTCTCCGCGCGGCGGAAGCCGGATGGCGTCCACTATCGCCTCGTCAAGTGCCAGTCGTGCGGTCTGGTGCGCTCGGATCCCGCAGCGGACCCGCGCCGGATCGCCCAGATCTACTCGGAGAGCGGCTTCGACTACGAGGGGGAAGTGGAAAACCTGACGGCGACGTACGGGCGTTCCCTGCGCCAGGTCGTCGCCCTCGGAGGAGCGGCAGGCTCGCTGCTCGAGATCGGGTGCGGAAACGGGTTTTTTCTCGAAGAGGCGCTCAGGCAGGGTTTCCGCGACGTCCGCGGCATCGAGCCGAGCGCGGATGCGATCCGCTGCGCGTCTCCCGCGATCGGTCCGCGGATCGTCCCGGGAGTGTTCGGTCGGGGGGCCTTCGAGCCCGGGACGTTCGACGTCATCTGTCTCTTCCAGGTCCTCGACCACCTGCCCGACCCCGCGGGCGCCCTCGAAGCGGCGTGCGAAATGCTGAAGCCCGGCGGACGGCTCCTCTGTCTGAATCATGACGTCGAGGCGATGTCGGCTCGCGTCCTCGGCGAGAAGAGTCCCATCGTCGACGTCGAGCACACCTTCCTCTTCGGGAAAAAGACGCTGAGGCGCCTGATGGAGTCTTCGGGCTTCCGGGTCGAGCGGATCGGGACCGCGTGGAACCGCTGCTCTCTCCGTTACCTCCTTCATCTGCTTCCACTCCCGGACCGGATGAAAAAATCGTGGATCGCATGCGCGGATCGATCGCCCCTCGGACGGATATCGCTCTGGCTCCCGCTCGGAAATCTTTTCGGAATCGGGAGACGGCCGTCTCTCGAAGCGTCCGCCGGGAAATGAAATCAGCGGGACGCGCCGCGGCTTGCGGCTCCGTCCTATGATGTCGTGGTCTTGAAAGACTCGCGCTACGCGGCGGCCGGCGTCGACATCGACGCGAAGGCTTCGGCCCTCGCCCGGGCCCGCGACGCGATCCGTTCGACTTTCACGCCCGGCGTCCTCGGCGACGTCGGCGGGTTCGGCGGGCTCTTTCGCCCCGACTTCGCGTCGTTCCGCGAGCCGGTCCTCGTGGCCTCGACCGACGGCGTCGGAACGAAGCTGAAGGTCGCGATCCAGACGGGTCGCCACGACAGCTGCGGCGCCGATCTCGTCAACCACTGCGTCAACGACATTCTGGTGCAGGGCGCGCGGCCTCTCTTTTTTCTCGACTACCTCGCGACCGGGAAGATCTCGCCGGACGTTCTCTCCGAAGTCATCGCGGGAGTGGCGCGCGGATGCCGCGAGAACGGCACGGCGCTCCTGGGCGGGGAGACCGCCGAGATGCCGGGGTTCTATGCCGAGGGCGAATACGACCTGGCGGGCACGATCGTCGGCGTCGTCGAGCGGGAGAAGATCCTCGACGGCTCGCGAGTCCGCCCCGGAGACATCGCGCTGGGTCTTCCCTCGGCGGGGCTTCATACGAATGGCTATTCGCTCGCGCGGAAAGTGTTCTTCGAGGATCTCGGCCGCCGGCCGGCGGACCGGCTGACCCCGCAGAGCCGCGTGTCGATCGCGGATGCCCTGCTCGCGCCGCATCTCTCGTACCGAAAGGCGATGGAGCCGCTTCTCGAGCACGGGCTGGTCCATGCCATGGCCCACATCACGGGCGGCGGCTTCTACGACAACATCCCCCGCGTGCTTCCCGAGGGCGTGGATGTCGTGATCCGTTCCGGAGCGTGGCCCGTGCCGGAGGTTTTCGACGTGATCGAGCGCGAAGGGCGAGTCTCCTTCGAGGAGATGCACCGCGTCTTCAACATGGGAATCGGGATGGTCGTCTTCGTCGCCCCGGCGGATCTTCCGCGCGTCGTCTCCGCCTGGAAGGGCGCCGGGAATCCGTGGTTTGCCATCGGGAACGTGAAGGCAGGCGGCAACCGGCGCGTCGTGGTCGAACCCGCTCCCGCTTGAGGACTGAGGACCGGGCTCGGGACGCCTCTGTTCTTGCGGCCCGGACCGGACCGTGAGCCCTTTCCGCCTGGCGGTGCTCCTCTCCGGCCGCGGGTCCAACTTCGAAGCGATCGCGGACGCGGTTCTCGCGGGATCGATCCCGGCCGCCCGGATCGTCGCCGTCATCTCCGACAACCCTTCCGCAGCGGGACTCGACGCCGCGCGGCGGCGAGGCCTTCCGGCGTTTCCCGTCGATCGAGGGCTCTTTGCGACGCGCCGCGAGCATGAGCGGGAGATCGAGCGGGTCTTGGACGACGCCCGGCCCGACCTGATCTGCCTGGCGGGGTTCATGCGGATCCTCTCCCCGGAGTTCGTCGCCCGCCGCCGGGGCCGCATCCTGAACATCCATCCGTCGCTGCTGCCTCGGTTTGCGGGTCTTTATCCCCAGAAACAGGCCCTGGACGCGGGGGAGACGGAATCCGGGTGCACGGTCCATGTCGTCGACGAGGGCACGGATACTGGTCCTCCCGTGCTCGCCGCGAAGGTTCCCATCATGCCGGGTGACACGGTCGAGAGCCTTTCCGCCCGCATTCTGGAGGCGGAGCACCGAGTCTATCCGGCCGCGATTGCGCGTGTCCTCGACGGGCTCCGGGAGGCTTCCGGCGATGCACATTCCGATGTGCACCGAAACGGCGAGAAGTGACCTGGCTTGAGAGACTTGTGAACTTTTTCGAAAGACCTTGACACGATGCTTCTGGCGACCTATATTGCGCATCCCCGCAAGGGTTCCGAGATCTTTAAGGTTCCTCAACTGCGTCAGCCGTCTCTCGCGCGAGCGAAGGCGTCGAGCGAGAATAGCAGTTGACGGAGCGAGTAAAATCGAAGAGACTGAAATTTCCGTCTCTGGACGGCCGTTTCAATCCAGCTACGCCGGAAGTACGGCGTCTCCAGCGGGTGCGACGCGCACCCGGGGATTCGGTTCCTTGAAAACTGAGTAGAGCGTGCCAGACGTCAATTATTTTTGCT
>JBDUBP010000047.1:0-2824 GCA_040004075.1 Acidobacteriota bacterium
TCGCCCGCCGTCACCGAGAGTCCGGGAGGAGCGCGGAGTGGCACGCCGTGAAGTGGAAGCGCGTCGCCGTTCTCGTGACCGTGGCGACCGCGGTGCAACTCCTCCTGGGGGGCTCCCGGTACCGGGGTGTCTGGCCGATCGACGCCTTCCTCCTGGCGACGGCGGTGGTGGCCCGCGGAGGCGATTCGGTCACGGCCGTCCTCTTCGGGGGCGGCACGGGGCTCCTGGAAGACGCCCTCTCGAGCGATCTCCTCGGGATGAACGCCTTCGCGAAAGCCGCGATCGGCTACGTGCTCGCTCTTCTTTCGCTTCGGGTGATGTTCGGAGGTGTCTGGGCCGTGGGGGCGGCGCTGGCCGCCGCTTCTCTCGCCAACGACGCGATCGTGGCGGCCCTGGCGTCCCTTCTGCTGCAGGCGCCCGTGGTCCTTTTCTCGAAGGAGTGCATCTGGCGCGCCCTCGCGACCGGGGCAACCGGGGCGATACTGGAAGCCGCGCGGATCTTCCCCTGGAAGGACTGGTGGGAAAAAAGGCGCCTGAGGAGGCTGCGGTGAGGGGAACGGGGGTCGGGAATCGGGAATCGGGAATCGGGAATCGATCGATTCCCGCGAGAGTCTCGTCCCGTGCCGCCGAGCGCCTCCCGCCTCCCGCCTGCCGCCTCCCGCCTGCCGCGGAACGCGCCCGATGCTGAGAGTTCGCGAGAACCGGCAGGGCATCAACCGCCGGATCGAATGGTCGCGCATTCTCGTGGGAGCGGTGTTCGCGATTCTCGCGACCTCGTACTGGTATACCCAGATCGTCCGCGGCGATTACTACTACACGCTCTCGGAGAGCAATCGCATCCGGTCGGTCCGCATCAACGCGCCGCGCGGCTACGTGCTCGACCGCAACGGGGCGATCCTGGTCGACAACGAGCCGGCGTACACCCTCCACCTGTATCGCCGGGAGGCGAAGAACCTGCCGTCCTCGATCGACCTCGCCGCGGAGGTGCTGAAGATTCCCCGCGATCAGGTGAAGGCTCGGGTGGATCGCGGGCTGCGGGATCCCGAGTTTCTTCCGATCACGATCGCCGAGAACCTGGGCATCGAGGAAGTCGCCGGGATCGAAGCGCGTGCTCCCGAGCATCCGGAGTTCGCGATCACCGTGTCGCAGCGGCGGCTCTACACGCACGGAGCCTCCGCCGCGCACGCGCTCGGATACCTTTCGGAAGCGAGCCTCGATCAGGTGAAGGCGACCGAGAGCGGTTACCGCCTCGGGGACTGGATCGGGCAGAAGGGAATCGAGGGCGCGTACGAGCGGCTGCTCGCCGGCGTCAATGGAGAGCGGCGTGTCATCGTCGACTCCCACGGCCGCGAGACGGCGGAGGAGCGCCGCCTCGAGGCGCGTCCCGGCCAGAACCTCTTCGTCACGCTGGATCTCGGGCTCCAGGAGATCGCCGAGGCGTATTTCAAAGACAAGGTCGGGTCCGCCGTCGCCCTCGATCCGCGGACGGGAGAGATCCTCGCACTGGTCTCCTCGCCCTCCTACGACCCGAACTGGTTCACGCGGCGCGTCAGCGCGAAGGAATGGAACTCGCTCCTGGCTGACGGCGACCACCCTCTCCAGAACCGCGCGATCCAGAACGCCTTCTCTCCCGGCTCCGTGTTCAAGGTGTTCATCGCGTACGGCGCTCTCGCGCAGGGCCTCGTCGACCCGGACGCCACGGTGTTCTGTCCCGGCCACGCGACCTACTACGGCCGCACGTTTCAGTGTCACAAGAAAGGCGGACACGGCACCGTCAATCTGCGCAACGCCATCAAGATGTCGTGCGACGTCTATTTCTACGCGCTCGGACACCGGCTCGGCGTCGACCGCATCGCCGCGATTGCCAGGAGCTTCGGGTTCGGGTCGCCGACGGGAGTGGATCTGCCTTACGAGAAGAACGGGCTCGTCCCCTCCGAGGAGTGGGCGCTCCAGAAGCGGCACGCCCGCTGGTATCCGAGTGAGACCATTTCGGTCGCGATCGGCCAGGGCCCGGTCCTGGTGACTCCGCTCCAGATCGCGCGCGCTCTCTCCGCGCTCGTCGAGGACGGCCGCCTGCCCACGCCTCACCTGTTCTACGCGTCGCAGGAGCCGCACAGCGGCAAGCGCCTCCGGTACCGATCGGAGACCCGCAACGGAATCGTCCTCGATCCCGCCAAGCTCGCGATCGTCAAGGACGGCATGTGGGCGGTGCTCAACGAGCCGGGCGGGACCGCCTTCGGATCGCACGTTCCGGGGGTGGAGGCGGCCGGCAAGACCGGCACGGTGCAGGTCATCGGCCGCGAGTCGACCATCAAGGCGGGGGTGGACAAGAAGAAGCTCGGGAACCACGGCTGGTTCGCCGGTTTCGCGCCGCGGGACGAGCCCGAAATGGTCGTTTCCATTTTCGTCGAGAACGGCGGGCACGGAAACCTCTCGGCGGCGCCCCTGGCGAAGCTCCTCTTCCTGAAGCGCTTCGGGAAGCCGTTGCCGGAGCCTCCTGCCGCGCGACCGGATCAGCGCGCGACGAAGCCGGGGGCGTCTGACTTCGTCACGGTCGCCCGAAGCGGGGGAGCCCGCCGGTGATCAGCGGCGTCGCCTCCGTTCCGCGGCGCCTCGACCTCGTGATCCTGGGCTGCGCTGCCTCTCTCGCGCTTCTGGGAATCCTCTTCGTCGCGTCGACGACCGGCGCGGGGCGTCTCCAGGGTCTCGCCACCCGGCAGGCCCTCTGGGTCGCCGTCGGTCTCGCGGGACTGATCGTCGCGATTCTCTTCGACTACCGCACGCTCCTGAAGATCTCGTTCCCTCTCTACTGCGCCACGCTGGT
>JBDUBP010000258.1:0-9423 GCA_040004075.1 Acidobacteriota bacterium
AACGTCCCGCCGATGAGATAGGGAGCGGAGAAGGAAGAGAGCGACGTCATGAAGGTCAGGAGCGCCGCGCCGACGAGCGCCGGACGGAGAAGGGGAAGCGTGACACGCCGGAGGATCCGGCCGCTCCCGGCGCCGAGAGACGCGGCGGCCTCGGTGAACGCCGCGTCGAGGCGCGCGAGACCGGCGCGGGTGAAGAGGTAGAAGTAGACGAACATCGTGTAGGCGTGAACGAGCAGAATCGCCGCCGGACCGGAGAGGCGCCACGGCGGCTCCTCCGAGTGCGTGACGGACTGCACGAGTCGCGCGACGACGCCGCTCTCCCCGTAGAGAAAAAGGAAGGCGAGAACCCCGACCAGCGGCGGAAGCACGACGGGAAGGGCGACGAGCGTCCCGAGAACGCGGCGGCCCGGGAAGTCGGCCGTCTCGAAGAGGAACGCGAGAGGGATCCCGATCGCCGCGGAGAGCGCGACCGTCGCAAGAGAGATCCAGATGCTCGCCCAGAGCGCCTGCCACTCGTCCGGACGCCGCCCGAACTCGGCGAAGTGGCGCAGCGTCCAGTGGGGATCGCCGAGCGCTTCGGCGAGGGTCAGCAGGAGGGGATAGCAGACCAGCCAGGCGAGCAGGAGCGTGAGGAGAGCGCCGGCGAGTCCGACCCGCCTCATGCGGGCGGTTCCGCCGGATACGCGCGAGGCGGAGGGGCGTCCGGCGCGGGAACCACGCCGACCGCGTCGCCGGGCTTCGCGGCGCGGGGCGAGGCGAGGACCTCGGCCTCGGCGGTCTCCGCGAGCCGCACGGTGTAGAACGCGACGCGGCCCGCGTACCGCCGCTCCACCACCTCGCCTGCCAGCGCGCCGGCCGCCCCGGGAGAGGTCAGCGCCAGCCCCTCCGGCCGCGCCACCAGATGCGCGGGGCCGCCCTCGGTGAGAGGTCCCCCGGCGACCGCCGGCCAGCGAACACCCCCTGGAAACTCCGCCGCCCCGCGTCCTTCCGATCCCGCTCTCCAGAGAACGGGAAGCACGCTGGAACGGCCGATGAACGTCGCGACGAATCGCGTCGCCGGCTCCTCGTACAGCTCCTCGGCCGCCCCGACCTGCTCGAGACGGCCTTCGTGGAGCACCGCGATCCGGTCGCCGAGCTCGAATGCCTCGTCCTGCTCGTGCGTCACGAACAGCGTCGTGATGCCCACCCGCTGGATGACCCGTTTCAACTCGTGTCGCGTGCGGTCGCGGAGGGTCGGGTCGAGGTTCGAGAGCGGCTCGTCTAAGAGGAGCACGCGCGGACGGGGAGCCAGAGCGCGCGCGAGCGCGACCCTCTGCTGCTGCCCGCCCGAGAGCTCCGTGACGCGGCGGTCTTCGAACCCCGCGAGATCGACGACGGCCAGGGTCTCGCGCACCCGTCCCGACGCCTCGGCGCGGGAAATCCCCGCGGGCTCGAGTCCGAAGGCGACGTTCTCTCCGACGCTCATGTGCGGAAAGAGGGCGTAGTGCTGAAAGACCATTCCGAAGCGGCGGCGTTCCGGGGGCGTCTCGGTCACGTCCTCTCCCCCAACGAAAATGCGCCCGCTGTCGGGGGTCTCGAAGCCGGCGACGAGGCGGAGAACGGTCGTCTTGCCGCTCCCTGATGGGCCGAGAAGGGCGACGATCTCGCTTTGGCGCACGGAGAGCGACACGCCGCGGGTCACGGGCTGCGCGCCGAACCGCTTCTCGAGGGACTGGAGCTCGAGCTCGACCGTCATGCTGCGGGGGAGATTACCGGAGAGCCTCTCATCGCGGGTCCGAGAAAGTCAGCATCAGGAGACCCGCGCCGGCCAGAAGGAGGAGGAACGGGCGGAGGCTTCGAGAAAGACCTTCTGCACCCGGCCGGCCGAGGCGCTCAGCGGTTTCCGCGGCCCCGGACTTCCCGGTCCCAGGTCGACATCCACATCGCCCCCTCGCGTTCGAGGAGAGCCCAGTCGAGACGCGCGGGGACGAGCCTCTGCTGGACGTCCCGCGCCCACGCGGGGAGCTCCGCCTGCGGGATGTCCGTCCGCGCCGGAAGCCGGTACGCCTTTTCGGCGGCGAGGCGCTGGGCCTCCGGGCTACCCACCCATTCGAGGAACGCGCGGGCCTGCGGAAGATGTCTCGCCCCCGCCACGATCCCGATCGCGTCGTCGATCACGGGCGTGCCGCTCGTCGGAAAGGCGTAGGCCAGATCCTTGCTGTGCGTCATCTCGAGCAGAACGTCGGGCAGGTCCCACACCGTGACGAGGCCTTCCCGGCGCGCGATGCGCTGGACGAGCACGGAGGCATTCATCTCGTAGGACTTCGTCTGCGCGTCCAGACGCTTCAACCAGTCGTAGCCCTGCGCCGGGGATCCGGTCTTCTCGATCGACCGGGCGAGGATCAGGCCGAAGATCGCGCGCATCGTCCCCGACGCGAGGGGATACCGGATGATGATCTTCCCCTTCCACTTCGAATCGAGAAGGTCGTCCCAGTCCTTCGGCGCGTCGGCGGGGGAGACGGCCGCGGCGTTGTAGACTATGACGGCGGGCGTCCGATAAGCCCCGAAATACAGGTCGCGCGAATCGCGCGCCTCGGCCGGGATGGCGGGAGCCCAGCTCGGACGGTACGGCTGCAGCAATCCTTCGCGCGCCCCCCGGAAGAAAATCGTGTCCGGTCCGCCGAACCAGAGATCGGCCTGCGGATTCGCCTTCTCGGATCGGACGCGGTCGTAGACCTCCTGCGACCCCATGTCGAGCCACCGCACGTCGATTTCGGGGTGCGCCTTCTCGTACGTGTGCTCAAGCAGGCCGAGGAGGTCGCGGCCGTGCGGAGAGTAGAGGACGACGGGAGTCCGCTTGTCGCCCCGGCAGGACAGAGAGGCCGCGAAGGCGAGGAGGAAAGTCAGCCGGGAGACGACCTTCGCTGATCCGTGCCGTTCGCCGTTCGCCGTTCGCCCTTTGCCTCCCTCAGCGGCCATTCGTGCCTTTCCACGCGAGCAGATTGGCGAACAGACGGTACGCCCCCGGGACGCCGGCCGGAAGCTCCCGGAAGAAGGCGAGGCCCGTGTAGATGTACCGGCCCTTCCCGATCCTCGCGACGAGCAGCGATCCCCGCTGCTCCGCCTCGCCCGGGTCGTTCATCGAGAGCAGCGGCGTATACGCCGGCGCCCAGGCGTGCGCGAAGTAGATCCCCCGCTCCTGCACCCACTCCTCCCAGTCCGCCGGGCCGATCGGATTGGGGAACCGGAAGATCGGGTGCGACGGGTCGAGGACCCTGACCGCCGCAGTCTCGTCGGTCACGCGGTCGATCGGCCGGGTGATCTCGAGCTTTTCGGGGGCAGACGCGCTCTCGGTGAATCCGAGCTGCTGATACTGCACGATCAGGAGGCCTCCGGCGCGCACCCAGTCGAGAAGGCGCGCGTTGGCGTTGGCGAGAGCCGGCTCCGTTTCGTAGGCGCGTACGCCGAGAACGATGGCGT
Source organism: Acidobacteriota bacterium (assembly GCA_040004075.1). Lineage (GTDB taxonomy): Bacteria > Acidobacteriota > Thermoanaerobaculia > UBA5066 > Gp7-AA6 > JALYUA01. The sequence continues at coordinate 3,460 of JBDUBP010000258.1, forward strand.
CGAAGCCGGCGAGACTCCCATGCTCGAGATCGCCGCCCGAGAGAATGCGGACGGGAACTCCGACGGCGAGAAGCGCCTCGGGCACCCGATCCGATGCGCCCCGCACATAGCCGACGGCGGAAAGCTTCGGCAGCTTCAGATCGAGCGCCGTCACCGAGACCGCCGCGTCCCTGGGGAACGGAGCGGGGCGGATGTGCTCGTAGTCGATGACCCGGACGCCGGCGCCGAACCGTTCGCCCGACGTCAGAACCGCCGTGAGGGAGACCGAGAGCCGTCCCGCGCGCGCGCCCGAGGACGGGGGACGGAGCTCCATCTCGACGAAGGCGCGGTCGCCCTTCCTGGCGAGCGAGAAACTCGCCGGCGCGACGGTCCAGCCCGCGGGCGCGTGCGCCTCCACCCGTCCGGAGACCGGGCCGGCGGCGTTGGAGGCGACGGTGACGGAAAACCGCGCCGGGGAGGTGGCGCGCCCGATCGGGAGAACGAGGAGCGGCGGATTGGCGGACACTTCCAGACGGGGGACGGCGCGCAGCGCGCGGCGGATCTCTCCGAACTCTTCATCTCGATAGCGGAACGTCGCCTCGCGCGCGATCGTCACGCGGGAGCCCGCGATGCGCAGCGTCACGAAGCCGGAAAGCGGGGGCGGTCCGAACGGTTCGCCGCGGACCCCGGGCGGCGCGGAGCTCCAGTCGTACATCGCCCCTCGAAGCGGCTGGCGGAGAAAATACGGAACGGTGGGCGGCGCGTCGGCGGGGAGAGACGCGGAGAGCTTCCATTCCTGCAGCGCGCCCGGGGCGACCGGCTTTCCCTCCGCCGGCGCCGGCGCGGTCCAGCCGTCCGGGGAATCGAGCCCGGCCGACTCCACGGCGATCTCCTCGAGGCCGGCGTTGGAGACCTGGACGGTCACCGTCAGGGAGTCGCCGGGGGATGCGGTCTCCCGGTCCGCGAGGGCATCGAGCGCGACGCCGGCGGCGGCCGCGAGTGCGGTCTGGGCCGCGGAGATCTTTTCGTCGAGGACGGCCGCGCCCGCCCCGTCGGCGGGCAGGAGACCGCGAGCTCCGCGAAGCTCCTCGAGAATCGCCGCGATGGCGGGCACCGAATCCGAAAGCGAGGCGGCAGAGAGCCGGGCGCGCGCCTGCCGCGCGAGTCCCCCGACGCGGCTGAGCCGCGCCTCGAGCTCGCGGCGCCGGCCCGGGTCGCCCGCGCCGGAGGCGAGAGAGTTGAGCTCCGAGTCCGTGCCGGCGAAGAGGTCTTTACCGTCCTTCCCCGCGCCTCCCTCGATCCACCCCACGCGCGCCTCGTTCGGCCCGATCGGCTGCAGCGCCCCGGTTCCCTGCGAGCGATGCAGGCTCCGGCTCGCGACCGCGATCTGCTGGAAGGATCGGCCCGTCAAAGGCTCAAGACCGCCGGTCGGCAGGACGAGAGTCGTCTTCTCCCGGTCGAGGAAGCGCGTGGTCTGGTAAAGGGCGGCCGGTTGCCACGGCCGGAGCCCTTCGGCGGCCAGCGCGGGGAACGCAGCCGGGTCGCCTGCCGCCTTGAACGCCTCGCGGGCGACGAGGCCCGACTCCTGATGCTGGCCGTGACCGTCGCGCGGGGTCCCGGAGAAGATGGCCACCACGACCTGCGGGCGGAATCGGCGGATGACACGAACCGCGTCCTCCAGGACGGCCTCCTTCGGCCAGAGGCGCAGGGCCTCCTCGATCGACCTCGAAAAGCCGAAGTCGTAGGCGCGGGTGAAGTATTGCCGGGCGCCGTCGAGCCGCCGGGCCGCGTTCAGCTCTCCGGTCCGGATCAGTCCGAGGCCGACGCCGAGATCGTCGCCGATCAGGTTCTGCCCCCCATCGCCCCGTGACAGGGAGAGGTATGCCGCCTCTCCCCCCATTCCTCGCGCCACGAGGGTCAGAAGCGCCGTGTCCTCGTCGTCGGGATGGGCCGCGATGACGAGCAGCCGCCGGTTCGTCTCGAGCTTTCGGAGAAGCGGGTCGATCGCGTCGACTCCGCCGGCCGAGGCGGGAGGGAGGGCGGTGCCCGGCGGTTCCGCCGCGCGCGCGGACGCGAAGGAGAGCGCCCAGGCCAGGAAGACGGCGAAGACGGACCGGCTGCGGAGTTTTTTCACGCGGGGGAGTGTATGCGAGGAGGGAACGGGGCCGGGAATCGGGAATCGGGAATCGGGAATCGAAACAGAAGAAACGGGGAAGACGCTCAACGCTACACGCGCGCAGTGCGACGCTCTTCCTCTTCGCCGCGGCAGAACTAAACCGTCAGCGTTTCTTCATCTGAGAACGAACGAGGGGGGCCGACGCGGCCGCGAGGGCGGCGAGCAGCGCGGCGATGAATTGAGCGCGCTTCTTCGCGTCCATCCGCTGCCACTCCTTCGTGATCCGGTCGATCGTGCTCTTCGAAGCCTCTCCCGCCTGCCCGATCGCGCGGCGAGCCGAAGCTACGCCTTCGCCCGAGAACGAGGCGACGCTCGCCCCGGCTTCGGAGGCCTTCCGGGCGAAGCCGCGAAGCATGGTCTCGAGCGATCCGCCGGACGCTTTTCTCTTCGCGGGAGCCTTCCGGCGAGCCGGCGCCTTCGCGCGGGCCGGGGCCTTTCGCCCGGCCGGAGCGGTGGCGGATTTCTTCGCGGGCGCCCGGCGGCGCGGCTTCGGGGCCGGACTCTCTTCTCTGTTCTCATCTTCCATCGTTCACCTCCGAGGGGGTCGTCCGTCGTTCATCGTCTCATTTCTTCGGTTGAGAGCTGAGAGCTGAGAGCTGAGAGCCGAGAGCTTTTTTCCTATTCACCCGCCGCGGTAAACACCGGCTTGATGTCCACGGGAATGTCGGAGAGCCGCCCGGTGACGGCCGCGATCTCCGGGGTCGATTTTCCATACCGCTCGAGCAGGCGTCTGCCGCGCTCGAAGTCGCCGGTGGCTTCGATCATCAGGAGCTCGCTGGCGAGGGATTTGACCGCCTCCCGGAATTTGTCCCGCTTCGCCAGGAACCGTCCGCCGGCCGAAGGCACGATCGCCCCCTTTTCGCGAAACCAGTTCCACTGCACGGCCGTGCCGCCGCCGTGCGCCTCCTCGAGCCCGAACCGCATCGACCGGAACATGAGGCCCACGTAGGTCACCGCGAGGGATTCTTCGTCGAACGACGTCAGCCACTTCTGATCGAGCGCGTAGAGGAGGTTCCAGAGACCCACCGCGTCGGCCTTGCACTCCTCGATCGTCGAATAGATGTTCTTCAAGAGCAGCCGCGCCTCGACGCGCTTCCCGTCGGGCCCGGTAATGACGCCCGGCCCGAGTCCGTGAGACAGCTCGTGGAAGAGGGTGTGGTTGAAGTAGGGATCGAAGGAGAGGCGGCTCGCCTGGGAAGGATCGATCACGCGCTCGGCCACGGGACGGCCGCTCTGGTGAAATTTCGCCTCCATGACGTTCTTCAGGAGAACCTTCTTCGAACCCTTCGCCTCCCGCACCTTCTCGTCGTTCGGGAGGTTGAAGGCGGCGGTCTGCACGCCGCGGCGCGCGTCCCCGGACGTGAAGGCCTCCTGCACGACCCGAATCGGAGATTCGAACTTGCGGTTGAAGTTCTTGTGCGCGTCGGGGATCGGGAGGTTGCGCTCCATGTCGGGGAGGTGCCGGGCATACACCGCCAGGTGCGCGCTCTCGGCCTTGTCCCGCACGGTGACGAAGGACTCGTACGCGGCCTTGAAGTTGAAGAGCGCATCCTCGTAGACCTCGTACGGCCCGATGGCGATCTCGATGTCGGAATCGAGGTCCATCCACGCGACGTCCGACGCGAAGTAGTCGTCGGACAGGAACGCGTCCGCCCGCAACGTCAGGAATTTCCGGAGAGACGCGTTGCCGGTCGATGCGGCGGCGGCGCGCAGCTTCTCGGCCGCGCGGGTGAGCGCGGGCTGGTAGTACTTCGCATAGGGGATCGCCACGAGCCGGTCTCCGTCCCGCCGGATGACGGTGAAGAGGCTCTGGAAGCTCTCTCGATCCTGCGGGTGCGCCGCGATCCACTTCTCGAGCTCTTCGTGCGACATGTCGAGGGGGTAGAACCCGGCGCCCTTCGGCTTCGGCCGGCGCCCGACGAATGGCTCGTCGCCCTTCAACCGGTCCCAGGGGCCCGCGTTAATGTCGAAATACTCGATCGCCGCCACGGCGAGGGACCGCTTCTCGGCGCCGACCCGCTCCAGGGCCTGACGGGTCGAGGGGACCTCCTCGGAGACCTGCCGGGCGAAGATCGGATCGAGCTCGCGAGACGCTTCGATCAGGAGCTGGAGGGTCCGCGTCTCCCTCTCGTCCAGGAGGGCACGGTCGTAGTCGATGCGGGTGGGAGGAAACTGTCGCACCCGGGCGGGGACATCGGGGGCGATCGCCATCGCGTCCGCCCCGGCGGGCGGAGCCGGCGAGGGGGCGCCCGGCGGGGGGGAGGGTGCGGAGGCGGGCGGCTCGCCCGCGGGCCGGCTCACGGTCGACGCGCATCCGGAGAGCGCGGCGGCCAGGCAGAGGACGGCCGGGCGGTGTGTCCGTCGCATGGGCCGGAATCTAGCATCGTTTCCATGGCGTACCTTTAGCATGTCGGATTCCATGGTGATCGGCCATCACGAGGCGCTGGAGTGGTATCGCCGGAACCGGCGGCGGTCCGAAGAGCTCTTCGGGATGATTCCGGATTCCGCTTACCGGGACCGCCCGATCCCGCTCCGAAACCCCATCTGTTTCTACGAGGGACACATTCCCGCGTTCGGGATCAACACGCTCTGGAAGAGGGCGCACGGGCAGCCGGCCGTAAACGCCGATTACGAGTCTCTCTTCGAGCGCGGGATCGATCCGGAAGCGCCGCCGGACGCGCCCGGCCCGCAGTGGCCTTCGCGGGAAGAGATCGGCGAGTACGGGCGGTCCGCCGACGCCGCCCTGACCCGCATCCTTTCGGACGGTCCGCTCGAAGCCGACGACAACCCCCTCCTGCGCCGCGGCCAGGCGGTCTACACGGTCCTCGAGCACGAGGTCATGCACCAGGAGACCCTGCACTACATGTGGCGGCGGCTCCCGTTCGACCGGAAGATCCGGCCCGCGAGCGCAGCGCTTCCCGTTCCGGGTCCCGACCGGGCGCCGGAGCGCGAGACCGCGGCCGTCCCGGCGGGAGTCGCCACGCTCGGCGCGCACCCCGACAAGGTCGCGTTCGGCTGGGACAACGAATTTCCCCGCCACCTCGTCTTCGTCGAGGGATTCGAGATCGACGTCCACAACGTCACCAACTCCGACTTCCTCGAATTCGTCGACGGGGGCGGCTACTCGCGCGAAGAGCTCTGGGATCCGGAGGGCTGGCTGTGGGTTCGCTCCGAAAACGTGGCCCACCCTCCTTTCTGGGTTCGCGGCTCGAGAGGGTGGGAGTGGCTGGGGATGTTCGAGCGAATCCCCCTTCCCGGGGCGTGGCCCGTCTGGGTCACGCACGCCGAGGCGTCCGCCTACGCGCGCTGGAAGGGGCGGCGGCTGCCGAGCGAGGCCGAATTCCACCGGGCCGCCTTCGGCACGCCCTCCGGAGCGGAGCGCGAGTTTCCCTGGGGGCACGAGCCCGCCGGGCCGACCCGCGGGAACTTCGATTTCCAGACCTTTGAGCCCGTGGCCGTCGGATCCTTTCCGGAAGGGGCGTCGGCGTGGGGCGTTCACGATCTCATCGGAAACGGATGGGAGTGGACGTCCACGATCTTCTCGGGGTTTCCCGGATTCGCGCCGATGGCCTCGTACCCGCCGTACTCGACGGACTTCTTCGACGGAAAGCATTACGTCATGAAGGGGGCCTCTCCCGTCACCGGCCGGGAGCTCGTCCGGAGGTCGCTCCGAAACTGGTTCCGGCCGAACTACCCTCACGTGTACGCCTCCTTTCGCTGCGTCGGGCCCGCCCGGTGATGTCAGAATCGCCGCGCGCGACGACGCCTTCCTCATGAGCCTCCCCACCAGCCTCGCCGCGCCGCCCGCC
>JBDUBP010000129.1:0-2812 GCA_040004075.1 Acidobacteriota bacterium
GGCGTCGCGGTGACCACGACGATGGCAATCACGACGATGCTGATGGCGGTCGTCGCCCATGAGCTCTGGGGATGGTCGATCCCCGCCTCCCTCCTCCTGGCGGGCGTCTTCCTGGTCCCGGATCTCGCCTTCTTCGGGGCGAACATCGTGAAGGTGCCCCATGGCGGCTGGTTTCCCCTGCTGGTGGCCGCCGGGATCTTCATCATGATGACGACCTGGCGCCGCGGCCGCGAGATCCTGAACGCGCGTCTGATCGAGGAGGCCCTTCCGCTCGACGCGTTCATATCGGACTTTGCCCGCGTCTACCGCGTGCAGGGGACCGGCGTCTACATGTCGCGGACGGAGAACGGAGTCCCGCCGGCCCTGCTCCACAATTTCAAGCACAACAAGGTTCTGCACAGGACCGTCGCCCTTCTGACGGTCATCACCGAAGACCGTCCTCACGTGCCGGAGAACGAGCGGCTCACCGTGAGCGATCTCGGCAACGGGCTCTTCCGCGTCGTCGCGAGGCACGGGTTCATGGAAGACGCCTCGGTGCTGGAGCTCCTGGGAAGGGTCGAACAGCCGGGCCTCGAGTTTCCGCCGGGCGACACGAGCTTCTTCCTCGGAAAGGAAACGATCTTCGCCTCGAAGCGGCCCGGGATGGCGATCTGGCGGGAGCGGCTCTTCTCCCTCATGTCGCGCAACGCCCGCAGCGCGACGCTCTTCTTCCGCCTCCCGCCCAATCGCGTCGTGGAGCTCGGCGCGCAGATCGAGATCTAGGAAGCGCGCCGCTTCCCCGCGGGAGGCGGGGGAACCGGGACTTCGCTTTTCGCCCTACTTTCCCAGATAGCCGGCCGGAATCGGCTTCTCCGGCGTTTCCTGGTCCCAGAGGACGTTGACGATCCACCAGCGATTGCCGTCCTTGACGAGCTGGATCGCGTTGATTCCCCGGGCGAACGGCTTCGGATCGGCCGCCGTGTAGCGCGACTCGTAAGTCGAGAAGAGCTGGCAGATGTTGCCGTAGCAGTCCGTCTTCCTCGAGATCTCGCGCTCGGAAAATCCCGCCTCTTTGCCCTCCGCCTTTCGGGTCGCGATTCCCTTCGAGACGCGCGCGATGAAGTCTTCCGCCGTCAGGAACGTGAAGTCTCCGTTCGGGCGCTGCGGGGGAATGAGACGGCCGGCCGGCAGGAAGACGCCTCGCAGGTGCGACCAGTCCGGGTCTTCGCCGGGCGCATGCGAGACCCCGGCATAGAGCGCGTGAACGATCGCGTCGACCGACGCCGCCTCCGCGGGAGGGGCCGGCTGCGGCGCGCGCGTGGGCGCTGGCGAAGGAGACGCCGCGGGCGGGGTGGGCTGAACCTGCGCAAGGGCTGCGGCGCCGGTCCACGCCGCCACGACGACCAGCGAGATGAGCTTCATGGGTCCTCCTTCGCGAAAGCTATCAGGCGGTGGACGCCGCCGGCGGCGGCAGGCGGCAGGCGGCAGGCGGGAGGCGGAATAGAGAGACGGCGAAGGCCGAAGACTGAGAACCGAAAACTGAAAACTCGAGAATCCATATAGAGTCCCCCGCCATGAATCCTTCCGGCCGTCACTCGCGAACAGACCTGGCCGAGATCGCCAACCAGGCGATGATCGACCGCGGGCTCGAGCCCGATTTCACGCCGGATGTCGTAAAGCAGCTCGCCGGAATCACCGGCCCGGGCCGCGAGGACGGCGGGGTCTCCGACCTCACCGCACTTCTCTGGTGCTCGATCGACAACGACGACTCGAGAGACTTGGACCAGCTCTCCGTGTCCGAGGATCCGGGCGATGGGTCCGTGAAGGTTCTGGTGGCGATTGCCGACGTGGACGCGCTCGTCAAGAAGGGCACGCCGATCGACGACCACGCGCGGACCAACACGACCTCCGTCTACACGGCGGCGCGGATCTTTCCGATGCTTCCGGAGCGGCTCTCGACGGACCTGACCTCGTTGAATCAGGACGAGGACCGGCTCGCCGTCGTGACGGAAATGGTGTTCGATCGCGACGGGATTCTTCAGAGCTCGTCGGTCTCGCGCGCCAGGGTGCGCAACAAGGCGAAGCTCGCCTACGACTCGGTCTCCGCGTTTCTCGAGGGCAAAGGCGAGGAGCCCGCTCCGGCGCGGGCGGTGACGGGCATGGCGGCGCAGCTGAAGGCGCAGGACGCGATCGCGCAGAAACTGCGGGAGCACCGGCACGAGCAGGGGGCGCTCGAGCTCGAGACCCTGCAGCCGAAGGCGATCTTCGACGGGGAGCAGGTCGTGGATCTGCGGCAGGAGGCCCACAACCGCGCGCGCCAGCTGATCGAAGACCTGATGATCGCGACCAACGGCGTGACGGCGCGGTTTCTCGAGTCGAAAGGGTTCGCGTCGCTCCGGCGCGTGGTGCGGTCTCCCGAGCGGTGGCAGCGCATCGTCGAGGTCGCCAAGGAGGAGGGCGAGCATCTGCCTCCCGAGCCCGACTCCAAGGCCCTCGAGGAGTTTCTCGCGCGCCGCCGCAAGGCCGATCCGATCCGGTTCCCGGACCTCTCTCTCGTCATCGTCAAGCTCATGGGCGCGGGCGAGTACGTGGTGGAGAATCCCGGCGGGACCCCCGTAGGCCACTTCGGCCTGGCCGTCCGGGACTACACGCACTCGACCGCCCCCAACCGGCGCTTCCCCGATCTGATCACGCAGCGGCTCTTGAAGGCCGCGCTCTCGACTGCGCCTTCTCCGTACGCCGGCGCCGAGCTCGAGGAGCTGGCGCGGCATTGCACCGAGCAGGAGGACGACGCCGACAAGGTCGAGCGCCAGGTCCGCAAATCCGCCGCGGC
>JBDUBP010000030.1:0-9375 GCA_040004075.1 Acidobacteriota bacterium
CTTACGACACGAGCTATCCCGGCGAAGCACTCTCGGTGATTCGCGCCGAGTTCCCGAGGTAAACCCGCGAGCCGCGCACTAGCGTCTCGCCGCCGGCGGCCGCCCCGGGACCGGCGCGCGCCCCGGCGCCGCGCTGCCGGGGGAGACGGCGCCCGTCACGAGCGCGTCGTCGCCCTCGCCGCGCTCGCGCGCAACAAGATGCGCACCGCGCTGACGATGCTCGGGGATCACCATCGGAATTGCCGCGGTCATCTGCACCGTCGCGATCGGAGAAGGGGGATCGAGCCGGATCCGCGAACAGCTCGACAACCTCGGAGACAACTTCGTCTGGGTCGAGGCCGGAAGCCGCAACCTGCAGGGCGTTCGCACCGGGACCGGGGCCACCAAGACCCTGACCGCGAGAGACCTCCTCGCCGTTCTCGAAGCCGTGCCGCTCATCAAGAGCGCATCGCCGCAGGTGGATGCCCGCATTCAGGCGATCTACGCCAATACCAACTGGAACACGGTGTACCGCGGCGTTTCTCCGGAGTACCTTTCGATCCGGCGGTGGTCGGTCGACCGCGGAGCCGGCTTCACGGCCCAGGACGTGGCCACCTCCGCGAACGTCTGTGTCCTGGGTCGGACGGTGGCGGAGCAGCTTTTCGGCGAAGAGGACCCGGTGGGAAGGACGGTCCGGCTTCGGGATCAACCGTTCCGCGTGCTCGGGGTGCTGAAGCCAAAAGGCGAGAACGCGACCGGCCAGGACCAGGACGACTTCCTCATGATCCCGTGGACCACGGCGCAGCACAAGGTCAAGGGGGTCAGCTGGCTCGACGACATTCTGTGTTCCGCGACGTCCGCGGAGGCAATTCGCCCGGCACGCGCGCAGATCATCGCCCTCCTGCGGCAGCGCCATCACCTCCGGGCCGGCTCGCCCGACGACTTCAACATCCGCGCCCCCGAAGAGATGCTGCAGGCCCAGGAGGAGACCAGCCGGACTTTCACGATCCTCCTGCTCTCGATCGCCTCGGTGTCTCTCTTGGTCGGCGGCATCGGCATCATGAACATCATGTTCGTGACGGTGACCGAGCGCACCCGGGAGATCGGAGTGCGGATGGCGGTGGGCGCGACCAAGAAGAACGTGCAGGCTCAGTTCCTGGTCGAGGCGCTGGTTCTGAGCTCGCTCTCCGGACTGGCAGGGGCGGTCCTGGGTGTGGCGGTTTCGGGCATCTTTTCCCGCGCTCTCTCCTGGCCGACGATCATTCCGCCGCAGTGGATCGTGATCGCGGTCGCCTTCTCCGCCGTGATCGGCGTGTTCTTCGGTTTCTATCCCGCCCGCAAGGCCGCCCTGCTCGACCCCATCGAGGCGCTCCGATACGAGTAGACCGGGCTGGCGTCAGTCTTGCGAGGGACGTGTGAAATGAATCCCGAAGGCGAAGCGCTCCGCATCGACAGACCCGACAGGGAAAAAGTGCTGGCTGAGAAGGACCGCGTCGAGCGGCGCGGCCGGATCCGCCAGTTCGTGTTCGGGTCGATGGACGGGCTCCTCGTCCCGCTCGGCGTCGTCAGCGGTGTCGCCGGCGGGACCGGCAGCACGAAGGCCGTCGTGATCGCCGGGCTTGCGGAGGCGTTTGCGGGCGCGCTCTCGATGGGCGCGGGCGAGTACCTGTCCGGAAAGGCCGAGGCGCAGGTCCATCAGGCGGAGATCCTGGACGAGCGGCGCAGCATCCGCGAGAATCCCGCGTACGAGCTCCAGGAAATGGTGCTCCTCCTGGAAAACGAAGGGATCAAGACGGCCGACGCCCGCATCATCGCGGAGAAGCTCCAGACGAGCTCTCGCGCGTTCTCCACAACCATGGTGCAGAAGGAGCTCGGGATCGACCCCGAGCCGAAGATCGTGCGGATCAGCGAGGGCTTCACGATCGGCGGGTCCTACCTGGTCGGCTCGATCATTCCGCTGATGCCGTACTTCTTCGAGCCGATCCGGGCGGCGCTCCCCCTGTCGATCGGGCTCACGTTTCTGACCCTCATCGCCGTCGGGATCGCGCGCGGGAAGTTCGCGCGCATCAACGTCGTGAGCAGCGCCCTCGAGGTCCTTGCTGTCGGCGTCCTGACCGGCGGCGGGGGCTATCTCCTCGGGACGTACATTCCGCGGTTGTTCGGCTACTGACGGGGGGCGCGAGAACCGCCAGCGGAGCTCCCGGCGCGGTCCTTCAGGCGGTGGCTCGCCGACGCGTCGAGCTCGAGCCCGTAAACCTTCTTCAGGTCGCGGATCCGCCCGCGCGTCTCCTTTCCGAAGGGCGCCTTGCCTTCGAAGGCGTGGAGAACGACTCCCTCGAGGAGGTCTCCCAGGGAAATATCGTGGTATTCGGCGAGCGCCTTGAGAACCTTCAGGATCCGCTTCTCCATCCGGACACCCGTCTGGACCCGCTCGACTTCTAAGCCTCTCCCTTTGCCTATGCCTCTGCCTGTGGAAGCCTTCATCCCGCCAATCTATCCGAGTCATGCCGCCGGGCCGACTGACCGAAGGCCCGATACGCTGGATCCCCATTTCGTTCCTCTGGCACCGCTCTCGCTTCCCCTGCCGGAATGCCGCCACCCCCTGAGGACGAGGACATCGCACCGGCACCGGAGCTGCTCACGCGGACGATTCCCTCCTCGGGAGACACGGTGCCCGCCCTCGGCATCGGGACCTGGCAGACCTTCGACGTCGGCGATTCCGCCCGCGACAGGCGGCCGCTCGAGAAGGTGCTGCGCCGCTTCGTCGAGAGGGGGGGACGAGTCATCGATACGTCCCCGATGTACGGCCGGTCGGAAGAGGTGGTCGGCGAGCTCACCGCGGACATCCCGAGAGCCCGACTCTTCGTCGCCACGAAGGTCTGGACGCGCGGCCGCCGGGCCGGCATCGAGCAGATGGAGCGCTCGTCGTCGCTTTTCAGAGGAACGCGAACGCCTCTCGATCTCATGCAAGTCCACAACCTGCTCGACGTGGAGACCCATCTGCCGGTGCTCCGCGAGTGGAAACGGCAGGGGCGGATCCGTTACCTCGGCATCACGCACTACACCTCGAGCGCCTACCGGGACATCGAGGCACTCCTCCGCCGCGAGGCGCTCGATTTCCTCCAGATCAACTATTCGCCCGTCGAGCCGGAAGCGGACCGGCGTCTGCTGCCTCTCGCCGTCGAGCGGGGCGTGGCGGTCATCGCCAACCGCCCGTTCGGCGGGGGAGGGCCTCTGCGGCGCGCCATTGGAAAACCGCTTCCGTCCGTCGCCCGGGAGCTTTCGTGCACGTCCTGGCCCCAGCTCTTCCTCAAGTGGATCCTCGGGCATCCGGCCGTGACGTGCGCGATCCCCGCCACGAGCCGGGTGCGCCACCTGGACGAAATCCTCGACGCGGCGCTCGAGCCCCTTCCGGACGAACGGCAGCGGACGGAAATCGCGGTCGCCGTGTCGATGCTCTAACGAGCGGGCGGAAGGCGGAACGCGGAAGGCGAAGGCCGGGAAACGGAGGAGGGCCGCCGGCCGCCTACCCCGCCCCGTCGTTTCCCGTTTCCCGTTTTCCGTTTCCCGACCCCCCGTTCGACTCCTCCCGGCTTCCCCGCAGGATCTCCAGAAGCGCGTCCGCCCGCACCGGTTTGACGATGTGGTGCGTGAATCCGCCGAGGCTCGTCCGGCGCCGGTCTTCCTGCTGGCCGTAGCCTGTCAAGGCGACGAGGGTCATCTTCTCGGAGCCCGCTTGCTCCTGGAGACGGCGGGCGACCTCGTACCCGTCCATCCCGGGCAGACCGATGTCGAGAATGACGACGTCGGGACGAAATTCCCGCGCCGCTTCGAGCGCGTCGGGCCCGCTGTACGCGACGCGGACTCCGTGTCCATTCATCTCCAGGAGCTTCGCGAGGCCGTCCGCGGAGTCGACGCTGTCGTCGATCACGAGGATTCGAAGGGACGGTCCGTCGAGAGAGGAGAGCCGCGCCTCGGGGAGAGACGGCGCGGCGGCGCGGAGGAGCGCCGGAAGCCAGACCACGAGCTCCGCGCCGCGGCCGCGGCCCTCGGAGAAGGCCTGGACACGGCCGCCGTGCAGCTCCACGAGACTCCGCACCAGTGTGAGCCCGATGCCGAGACCACCCTCGCGCCGGTCGAGAGACGGGTCCTCCTGCACGAAGACGTCGAAGACGTAGGGCAGGAGCTCGGGATCGATCCCCCGGCCGGAGTCCCGCACCCGGATCACCGCCTCCTCTCCCTCGCGAGCGGCGGTCAGGAAAATTCGGGATGCTTCCGGGCTGAACTTCGACGAGTTGTTGAGGAGATTGGCGACGACCTGCGCAAGCCGGTTCAAATCGGCGTTCACCCACAGCGCGTCGAGAGGCAGCGCCGTCGAGACTTCCTGCCGGCGGGCCTGGAGGAAGGGGCGCGTGATGTCCAGAGCGAGAGTCACGGCGGCGGCCAGCTCGATCGGCTGCGCGCGGAGCGTCACTTTTCCCTGGTTGATGCGGGACACGTCGAGGAGGTCGTCGACGATTCGAGTGAGGTGCGTCGTCTGCCGCTGGATCACTTCACGGCTCCACTCGAGAGTCGGCTCCGTCAGGTCCCGCGAGTTGAGGATCTCGACGGCGTTCGTGATCGCGCCCAATGGATTCCGCAGCTCGTGAGCGAGCATCGCCAGGAACTCGTCCTTGCGGCGCGCCGCCTGTCGCAGCTCCGCCTCCGCCGCCTTCCTCTCCGTGATGTCCCGGGTAAAACAGCGCGTGTGCACGAACTCGCCATTGACGAACTTGCCATTGGAATAGATCGAGACGATCCGGGTCGAGCCGTCCTTGCACCGCAGGCGCGCCTCGTGGTTGCGCAGGGTCTCGTTTCTCACGAGCCGCTCCAGGATCTCGTCGACGACGTGGGCGTCCAGGTGGAACTCGCTGATGTGGTGGCCGACGTACTCCTCCCGGCTGTAGCCGAGCATTCCGAGCTCCGCGCGATTGGCCCAGAGGATGCGGCCGTCGCCTCCGACCCAGTGCAGGGCGACCGCGGCGTTCTCCACGAAGTCCTCGAGCTCCTGCGTGCGGGTGATGAGCTCGGACTCCATCGCCTTGCGCTCGCCGACGTCTCGAAGGACGGAGAGGTGGCGCCCGGGAGCGATCTCCGCGACCGCCGCGAACTCGACGGTCCTGACCTGGCCATCGGGCCGCACCAGCCGGAATTCCCCCCGGACGTGCTTCTGACGCCGGAACTCGGCCCACCCGTCCTGGAGGTCATACCCGGGCTCGCAGAAATCGGCGATCTTCCGCCCCAGGATCGCTTCGCGTGGAATGCCGAGGAGCTCGGCCGCCGCAGGGTTCGCATCGATGTAGCGGCCATCGTCGTCGGTCACCAGGATCGCGTCGAGAGCGCCCGCAAAAATGGCGCGCAGCTCTGAAGGGGTCAGGTCGGAAGCCAGGGCGTCAGGCACGGCGATGTCCGATCGGCCCACCGGCATCAGAAACGGATAATTCGGTTCCATGAAGTTGGGGTGCGGGGGACAGAGTGTCGGAAAATGCCGTGTCACTCTGTACGGAAACGTACCGTTTTCGGGGTCTCCGCCGTTCTAAGTTGGCGCCCAGTGCTGCCGCCAGGCCGGGATCTCGACACCACGTTGTCGCTACTTTTGAACGGAGAGACCCGGCGAAATCCGCCGGCGTACTCGACGAGCCCCCTCGCGGCCGATCGGCTGTTGCGCCGCATGTCCCGCCAGGGGGTTTCCGCCCGCGTCGAGGAGTGGGGGAATCTCTGGTATTGCACGCTCCTGCAGGGCGGGTCGCGCCTTTCTTCCGGCAGCGGCGAAACGCGTCCGCTCGCCATATCCCGCGCCGTGCTGGGGTGCCGATTCGGCGTCCCCCCGCTGCCGAAGTCCCCCGCGCCTCTGAAGAGCGAGCGCCTGGTCGCGCGCGCGGCTTCCGAGGAGGCGAGGCAGTGCGAGGTCTGCGGAAGTCCCTTGAATCCCGCCCGGACGCGGGCGACTCTGCGCCGCATCTGCAACGTCTGCAGCTGGAAGCGGGACAAACAGCGCCTCGCGGAACCGCGCCTCCCGCAGCCCGAAACGAACCGGCGAGGTCCCTCCGCGAGCTGACCGCTCTGCCCGGCCCACCCGACGGGAGCCCTTCGTGCGAACATTCCAGGAGCATGCTTCGTGATCGCCCGGCCCGCCTGTTGCCTGTCCTCGTCCTCCTGCATCTGGCCGGCTGGATGACTCTCTCGGAAACGCTCCCGGCGTTCGAGCCTCCTTCTCCCTCTGCCTTCCGCTCGGGCTTCGAAGCTGAGTTTCCCAGGGCCGACGCAAATGGTCCGGCGCTCGAGCTCGAGTTTCTCGCTGCGTCGATGGGAATCGACCTGGCCCCGAAGGACGCCGTGAGGAGGGTGCGCCCGACGGAGGAGCAGGCGGCGGCTTACGTCGGGCCGGGTGGATACCTGGAAGGGCAATTGATGGGCGCCGACGAGCGGATCGCGGCGCCCCCGGTTCCCGTGGAGAGATTCCTGGAGGATCACGCGAGCGCGCTCGACGGCGTGAAGTTCCTCCTGCTGCGGAGCGAGCCGCGATGGGAGATGGACGTCACCGTCGGATTGCGCGGCCCGATGGCGAACGTTCTGGGGCACATCCGTCTTCAGCGTCTCCTTCTGACGCGAGCGCTTTTGGAAGGGAGGGCGGGCCAGCCTGACGACGCCGTTCAGACCCTCGAAGCCTCGTGGCGTCTGAACGAGTCGCTCGCCTCGCGGCCGGACCTCATGAGTCACCTCATCGTCGTCGCCGTCGCCAGACTCCAGGCGGGAGCTCTTCGAAAAGTGGACTCCCCCGCATATGGATGGTCGGACCGGCTGCGGGACGGGAACCTGTTCGCCGGGTACTTCACTGCGCTTCAGAACGAGTTCTGGTGGAACCCGGACCATCGCGATCTGACGGGCGAGGCCGGCGCCGTTGGGCGGGTCTGGAGGAATCTCGCGGAACGACTTCAAGGCGGGGACGTCTGCCGCTGGACCGCGGCGTCCGTGAACGACGCGTGGTACGAGGCTTTCGCGAGCGAGATCCCGGACGAGGAGGAAAGACTGCTGGACATCACCGCCACGCCGAACCTGAAAGACAGCTTCTTCCGCTGGAGGCGGTACCTGATCGACTCGGAGCTCACCGCGCTCATTCTCGATGCGCGCGCGGAGCGGGCCAACTCGCGCCGGCACGACTGGCCGGAAAAGCTCCTGACGGCGGGGCGGGGAGTCTGCTCCGAAGGAAAGTGGTCCTACAGGGTCGCGCCCAACGGGACCGCCACGATCGCCCTGAAGAGCGACGCCGGCGAACCCGGCTCCGCTCCCTTGCGACTCCCTCTCGCCTTCACGGCGGGCATTCCAGTGGCGCCGCGGCGGATTCCTGTGCGAAACCCCAATCCGGATTTCTAGGAGGGACTGGGACGGGGCCTCGTCGATGGCCCTCCGCGCTGTTTCTTCGCCCCTCACCCCGACCTCTCCCCGGCGGGCGTGGAGAGGGAGCAGAGGGAGCAGAGGTCTAGCCCGTCGTTTTCGCGGCGGCGTTTCCCGTTTCCCGTTTTCCGTTTCCCGGCTTCAGGTACTTTTCGAGCCAGCCCAGAACTTCGCCGTACCAGTGCTTCGAGTTCTGAGGCTTCAAGACCCAGTGGTTCTCGTCGGGGTAGGAGACGAGCCTCGCCGGAATTCCCTTCGCGGTGAGCACGCCGTAGAGCTCGAGCCCCTGCGTCAGCGGGACCCGGAAGTCTTTCTCGTTGTGTATGACGAGCATCGGCGTCTTGAAGTCCTTCGCGTAGCGGTTCGGGCTCCAGCGCTCGAGATTCTCGAGGTTCGTCCAGGGGTATCCGCCGTAGGAGTGCTGGCGCCCGAAGGTCTCGTCGGAGGCGGACTGTCCCAGCAGGTCGTACACGCCGGCGTGGCTCACCAGGGCCGTGAACCGGTCCGTGTGCCCCTCGATCCAGTCGACGAGATAACCGCCGTACGACCCTCCCGCCGCCGCGATCCGGGACGCGTCGACATTGCCCTGGCCGATCAGGAAGTCCGTCGCCTTCATCACGTCGGTGAACGGTTTGTCGGCGTGGGCCCCGAGGATCGACTCGACCCAGGGTTGCCCGAAACTCGAGGAGCCGTGGAAGTTCACCAGGCCGACGATGTAGCCCGGCGCGGCGAACGCATGCGCGTTCCACCGAAAATTGAACGAGTCCCCGAAGGTGCCGATCGGGCCGCCGTGAACGAGCTGGACGAGTGGGTATTTCTTCGATGCGTCGAAGCGCGGCGGGTAGACGACGAACATCTGGACCGGGTCGCCGCCGGCGCCGGGAAACGTGAACTCCTTGACCTCTCCGAGGTCCCATCCGGCGGCGAGCGTGTCGTTGGTCGTCGTCAGGGTGCGGATGTGGTTCCCGTCGAGCCCGACGACGGCGAGCTCCGGCGGGTGAGAGATCGTGCTCGCCGCGATCACCGCGCGGCCGTCCCGGGTCGGCTCGGCGGCCGTGACGGTGCCGCCCCGGTAAACCAGCTGGGGCGTTCCGCCCGCGGTGGGAATCGTGTAGAGGTTGCCGCGCGCGCGGACTTCCGCCCTCAGGAGCAGGCGCTTGCCGTCCGGGGTCCAGCGCCACGCGCCGGCGGAGTCCGTCCAGGCCTCGGTCAGGACGCGCGACCTGCCGCTTGCGAGATCCAGGATCGCCAGCCGCACGCGGTCCGGCCAGTCCTCCGCCCGGACGCGCAGCCCGTACGCGATGCTCTTTCCGTCCGGGCTGAAAACGGGGTCCGTATCGTCGCCCGCGTTCGAGGCAGTCAGGTCCTTCACCTCGCCGCCGGCGGTCGAGACCGAGAACAGGTCGGCGTTGACCGTCGCGTAGGGTTCCGGAGACGCGTTGGCCTGGAAAACGATGGTCGACCCGTCGGGGGAGATGTCGTAGGAGCCCGCGCCCGTCTGGAAATCGAAGAGGCGCCGGGAACCCGGGGTCAGATCGGTCGCCTTGCGGTTGCCCGGGTCGATATCCACGAGAAAGAGATGGGGAAATTCGCCGTCGGTCAGCCACCGATCCCAGAAGCGATACAGCCGGTTCTCCGTCACGCGGGCCTTGACCTTGTTCTTCTCGCGGGCTTCGAGCGCCTTGCGCGTGTCCGCCGGAGCCTCGGAGCCCGCGATGACGTGGGAGACGACGACCACGCGCTTTCCGTCCGGCATCCATTTCGGCTCGGAGACACCGAGCGGAAGGTCGCTCACCCGTTCCGGCTCGCCGCCGTCCACCGCGATCACGTAGAGCTGGGCGGCCTTGTCGTCCTCGCGTTTGGAGACGAAGGCGATGCGCCGCCCGTCCGGGCTCCAGGCCGGCGAGGAATCCGACGCCTTGTTCGAGGTGAGCCGCCGCGGCCGTCCTCCCGCGAGCGGAA
>JBDUBP010000101.1:0-29841 GCA_040004075.1 Acidobacteriota bacterium
TGAAATCGGTGTACACGCGCTGGTTCTCGTTGCCCCGCACGGTGCGCCCCATCGCGGAGACGACGCCCGCGGTGACCGTGTTCGAAAAGCCGAACGGGTTGCCGATCGCGACGATCGTCTCGCCGATCAGGATGTCCGACGACGTTCCGAGCTTCAGAGTGGGCAGGGGCACTCCGGGCTTCTTCACGCGGAGCACGGCGAGGTCGTTGTCCGCGTCCGATCCGACGACCTCGCATTCGAGCTCGACGCCCGATTTCGTCGTCGCGAGGATCCGCGAGGCGCCCGAGATCACGTGGTCGTTGGTCAGGATGATCCCCTTGGGATCGATGATCGCGCCGGACCCGAGGGACTGCGCGGTCTGGCGGCGTGGACGCGGGTCGAGCCCGAAGAAGAAATCATCCCAGGAGCCGGTGCGCCGGCTGACGAGCTGCTCGGCCGCGATGTTGACCACGGCCGGCGAAACCTTGTCGACGACCTCGACGATCTCGCTGCGCCGGGAGGGGAGGGGAGCGGCAGGCGCGACGCCGGAAAGAAGCAGCGCAAGCGCGACGCAGGTTCCGATGGATCGTCTCACGGGACCCGAAACGGGGATGGCCGGCCGGGCATTCCGGGCGGGGCGCCAGTTCTCAGTCTTCCGCCATTTGTTTTCAGTCGCCCTTCCACGGTTCTTGGGCCCGACAAACAAAAAGCCCCGCGGGCGCGGGGCTCATTAAAAAAACTCTGAAAGCTCAACGCTGAACGCTCACCCTCTCGCTCACCGCAATCGGCTCGTTCTGCTTTTTCTGCTCGCCCTCGCCGCCGGAGATGCGGATCTGGCGGGGCCTGGCTTCCTCGCGCTTGGGCATTTCGATCCGAAGCAGGCCGTCGGAAAAATGCGCCTGCACGTTCTCCCGGTCGACGTTGTTCGGAAGCGTGAACGAGCGGACGAACTGGCCGTACGCGCGCTCCACCCGGTGGAAATTCTTGCCATTCTTGCGCTCTTCCTCGAACTTGCGCTCGCCTCGGAGCGTCAGCACTCCGCCCTCCATCTGGATCTGGATCTGGTCTTCTTTGAAGCCCGGGAGCTCCGCCGTCAGAACCAGCTTCTCCTTGTCTTCTTCGATGTCGACGGGGGGAATCCAGGCGCCGAGGCTCATCTCCTCGTCGCGCTCCCGGCGTCCGCCCGCACCCAGGACGCGATTCAGGCGCTCCTGCAGGGCATTGAATTCGCGATACGGGTCGAAGCTCAAATAATTCATCGATGGGTCCTCCTTTTGTTTCAATTTTTTCGGGCCTACGCGGCCCCGGTCTTCAATTTCTCCGATTCCGATTTCGGGACGATCTCGAGGCGTTCGCGGTCGGCGGACAAGGTGACTTCCGCCGTGTCTCCGGAGGCGAGCGCGCCAGTCAGGATCTGACGCGCCAGCGCGTCGGACACGTCTTTCTGAATCAACCGCTTCAGCGGGCGCGCCCCGAACGTGGGGTCGTACCCGCGGCCGGCGAGAAATCGCCTGACCTCGGGAGTCCAGGTCAGCCGCATCCCGCGGTCCGCCACGGTGCGGGCGAGGGACTCCAGCTGGACCTCAACGATCTGTTCGATCTCCTCTCGCGTCAGGCGATGAAACACGATCACGTCATCGATGCGGTTCAGGAACTCCGGCCGGAAGTGGCGGCGCAGCTCCTCCTCCACCTTCGCGTTCACCTCCTCCTCGTCCATCGCCGCCGCCTCGGCGATCCACTGCGAGCCGAGGTTGGAGGTCATGATGATCACGGTGTTCTTGAAGGAGACGACGCGCCCTTTTCCGTCCGTGAGACGGCCGTCGTCTAAGACCTGCAGGAGCACGTTGAAGACGTCCGGATGCGCCTTTTCGATCTCGTCGAACAGGACGACGGAGTAAGGCCGCCGCCGGATCGCCTCCGTCAACCTGCCGCCCTCCTCGTAGCCGACGTATCCCGGCGGCGCGCCGATCATCCGGGCCACGGAATGCTTCTCCATGTACTCGGACATGTCGAGGCGCACCATCGCGTGCTCGTCGTCGAACAGGAACTCGGCGAGCGCGCGGGCGAGCTCCGTCTTTCCGACGCCGGTCGGTCCGACGAAGATGAACGAGCCGATGGGCCGGCGCGGGTCGGAGAGTCCCGCCCGGGACCGCCGCACCGCGTCGGAAACCGCGGTCACGGCCTCGCGCTGCCCGATCACACGCTGGCCGATCCGGTTTTCCATGTCGAGGAGCTTTGCCGTCTCGCGTTCCAGCATCTTCGACACGGGAACTCCGGTCCACCGGGAAACCATCTCGGCGATGTCCTCCTCGTCCACCTCCTCCCGAAGCATGGGCTCGCCCTGCTGAAGCTCCGCCAGCCGGGCGTTCTGGGCGGCGAGCTCCCGTTCGAGCTGGGGGAGCCGGCCGTAGGAGAGCTCGGCGGCCTTCTGGAGGTTGCCTTCCCGCTCCGCCTCGACGGCCTCCTGCCGCGTCTGCTCGATCGCCTCTTTCGTCTGCCGGATCTTCTGGATGGCCTCTTTTTCGGCCGACCAGCGGGCCCGAAGCCGCGTCGAAGTCTCCCGCTGCTCCGCGAGCTCCCTCTCGAGAACCTGCAGCCGCTCCTCGGCCTCCCGGGTCTTTTCCTTCGTGAGAGCGCGCTTTTCGATGTCGAGCGAGACGACGCGCCGCTCGACCTGGTCGATCTCCGTCGGGAGAGAATCGATCTCGGTCCGCAGACGCGCCGCCGCCTCGTCGATCAGGTCGATCGCCTTGTCGGGCAGGAAGCGGTCGCTGATGTAGCGATGCGAGAGCCGCGCGGCTGCGACGAGCGCCGCGTCGGTGATCCGGACGCCGTGGTGCACCTCATACCGCTCCTGGAGCCCCCGCAGAATCGAGATCGTGTCGTCGACCGTCGGCTCATCGACGTACACCGGCTGGAAGCGCCGCTCGAGCGCCGCATCCTTCTCGATGTACTTCTGGTACTCGTTCAAAGTCGTCGCGCCGATGGCACGCAGCTCGCCGCGGGCCAGGGCGGGCTTCAGCATGTTGGACGCGTCCATCGAGCCTTCCGTGGCGCCCGCCCCGACGAGCGTGTGGAGCTCGTCGATGAAAAGAATGATGGTGCCCTGAGCCTCCTCGATTTCCTTCAGCACGGCCTTCAGGCGATCCTCGAACTCCCCGCGATACTTGGCGCCGGCGATCATCGACCCGAGATCGAGGGACACGACGCGTTTGTTCTTGAGTCCTTCGGGGACGTCGCCCATGTGGATCCGCCGGGCCAGACCCTCGACGATGGCGGTCTTTCCCACACCAGGCTCTCCGATGAGCACCGGATTGTTCTTGGTGCGGCGGGAGAGGACCTGGACCACGCGGCGGATCTCTTCGTCCCGGCCGATCACCGGGTCGATCTTCCCGCGCCGCGCGAGGTCCGTCAGGTCGCGGGTGTAGCGCTTCAGCGCCTGGTACTTATCCTCGGGATTGGGGTCCGTGATGCGCGCGGATCCGCGGACCTCCTTGAGCGCACGGAGAATGGCGTCCTTCCGGGCGCCGGCCTTCCCGAGCATCCGCGAGGCGTCCCCGGCGTCCGACTCCGCCAGCGCCACGAGCAGGTGCTCGGTCGAGATGTACTCGTCGCCAAACTCGCGGGCGATCTCGAAAGCGCGGTCGAAGACCCGCGTCAGCTCGCGGGAGGGCGCAGCGTCCGCGGAGGCGCCCGTCACCTTCGGCCTCTTGTCCACCGCCGCTTCAGCCTCGCGCGTCAGAGAGGCGGCGTCGACGCCGAGCTTCTGAAGGATCGGGACGACGACCCCTTCGTTCTGCGCGAGAAGCGCGAGGAGGAGGTGCTCGCCGGTCAACTCCGCGTTTCCGCGGGCGCGAGCCTCCCTCTGCGCTTCCGAAATGGCTTCCTGGGCCTTGATTGTCAGCTGGTCGAATCGCATCGGCGTCTCTTTCCCCGCGCGGCGCGGCCCGCGGACCAAGAATATAAAATTTGAGCATCGTCATGTCAAGTATCTGAAGTCAAAATATGAGCGGCTCTGGCTAAAATATGTTGCAGGCGGAACTCCCGCTTTTTGAGGCAGATGTTCAGAACCGGCGAATCGGGTCGGCCAGGCCGGCTTCTCGAAAACCCTTCTCGCGGAGCAGGCAGGAGTCGCAACTCCCGCAGGGGCGGCCTGCGGGGCTCGGGTCGTAACAGGAGGTCGTCAGAGAGAAGTCGAGTCCGAGCTCCGATCCACGCGTTACGATCTGTCCCTTCGTCATCGCCAGCAGAGGGGCCCGGATCCGAAACCCGCCGCCACTCGCCCCCGCGCGGGTTCCGAGGTTCGCCATGGTCTCGAAGGCCGCCAGAAATTCGGGGCGGCAGTCGGGGTATCCGGAGTAATCGAGGGCGTTCGCGCCGATGAAGATCTCTCGCGCCTCGATCGCTTCCGCCCATGCGAGCGCGTGCGAGAGGAAGAGTGTGTTGCGCGCCGGCACGTACGTCACCGGTATCGCCTCCGTTCCGAGGCTGTCTTTGGGGACCGGCCGCGACGCGTCGGTCAGCACGGAGGCGGCCGGGACGGGCAGGTCGAGCTTCGCGATCCGATGCTCGCGGGCGCCGTAGCGAGCGGCGAGCTCGCGCGCCCGGTCGAGCTCGACCGCATGGCGCTGGCCGTAGTCGAAGGAGAGCGCGAAGACGTCGAGCCCCTCGGACCGCGCGATGAGAAGGCAGGTGGCCGAGTCGAGCCCGCCGGAGAGGAGAACGATGGAGCTATCCATCATCAGTTTTCAGTTTTCAGTTTTCCGTGCTCAGGTGTTCGCGTCCGGGGCTGACAGCTGACAGCTGTCAGCTTTTCACCTTCCCGGCACGTCTCCCCACAGCACCTTGTGGAGCTGGAGGCCCAGCCGCACGTTCCGGCCGCTGTCCCGGATCCACTCGGCCAGCGCGGCGGGATCGACGCTTTCCCATGCGGGAGAGAACGTCACGGTGCGCCCGCGGTCGAGCTCTTTTTCTGAGACCAGCGCGAGCGCCCAGTCGAAGTCGCGGCGGTCCGCGAGAACGAACTTGAGCTCGTCCCGCTCGCCGAGGCGCTCCAGGTTTTCGGGCAGATTGGCGCCCTGCATTCCGCTGCCCGGGGCCTTCACGTCGACGATCTTGATCACCCGGGGATCCACGCGGTCGATCGGGACGTGTCCTCCGGTCTCGAGCAGAACCGTGCGGCCGGCCGCGAGCAGCCGGTCCATCAGCGCGTAGACGCCCTCCTGTTCGAGGGGCTCCCCGCCCGTCACCTCGACGAGCTTGGTGTCGAGCTCGAGCACACGCCGCGCCGCCTCGTCCACGTCGATCTCTTCGCCGCCCGAGAACGCGTAGGCGGAGTCGCACCAGACACAGCGCAGCGCGCAGCCGGTGAGCCGCACGAAGGTGCAGGGAAAGCCGGCGCGCAGAGACTCCCCCTGGAGGGACCGGAAAATCTCCGTGACGCGGAGGCTCGGCACGCGCAAACCGCCGTCAGTCCTCGACCCGAAGAAGGCCGTGGAGCATGTTCATTCCGCAGGCGAAGGGAAATTCTCCGGCGCGCTCGGGCACCACGCGGATGCGGGTCTTCGCGTGGGCGGCGAGAGCCTGCCGGATCCCGAACTCCGGCAGGACCACTTCGTCGCTGCACGGGCTCGACTCCCGCCGGTCGAAGATGAGCGTCAGGGGCACTCCCTTTTTCGCGACCACGACCTCCGGATCGTAGCCTCCGGACACCGTGATCGTCGCTTCCTGCTCCGCGTCCGCTCCCGGCGCCGCCGCCGAAACCGCCAGCCCCTCCCTCCGGCGCGCCTGGAAGAAGAAGACGTAGAGGAACGCCAGGAACGCCGCGCCGAGGACGATCGCGGCGATCCGATCCGCGGTCCAGGCGAACGCGATCATGCGCGGCGCCTGGCCAGGCGCAGGCTGTTGGCGACGACCGAAACGGAGGAGGCCGCCATCGCTGCCGACGCGATCATCGGGGAGAGAAGCCACCCGGTCAACGGATACAGGAGACCCGCCGCCACCGGAATTCCGACCACGTTGTAGACGAACGCGAAGAAGAGATTCTGTCGGATCGTCGCGAGGGTGTCGCGGGAGAGCGCGATCGCATCCGGAACGGACCGGAGATCGCCGCCGACGAGGGTGATGTCCGACGCTTCGATGGCGACGTCGGCGCCGGCGCCGATCGCGATGCCCACGTCGGCCTGCGCGAGCGCGGGGGCGTCGTTCACCCCGTCCCCGACCATCGCGACGACGTCGCCGCGCCGCTGAAGCTCGACCACCTTCGAAGCCTTGTCCGCCGGCAGGACCTCGGCGAAGACTTCGTCGATGCCGACGCGCGAGGCGATGGCGCGCGCGGTAGGCTCCCGGTCCCCGGTCAGCAGGACGACCCGGAGCCCGAGCTCCCGGAGACGGCGGATCGCCTCGGCGGAACCGGACTTCTCGCGATCGGCCACGATCAGGATCCCGAGGACGCTTTTGTCCGCCGCGACGAGCAGGGGCGTCTTGCCCTCCGCCGAGAATCGCTCGGCATCCTCGGCCACCTCGGAGAAGTCGACCCCCTCCTCCTCGAGCAAGCGGGCGTTGCCCACCAGCACCCGGCGGCCGGCGACCATTCCCACCACCCCGCGGCCCGTCTTCGACTCGAACGCCGAGACGGCGGGAAGAGAAACCCCCTTCTCCTCCGCGGCGGCGACCAGCGCGGCCGCCAGCGGATGGGCCGAGCTCTTCTCGAGCGCCGCCGCGAGGCCGAGGAGCTCGGCATCGGACGTGCGCGACAGCCGCACGCGGTCGGTCAGCCGGGGACGGCCTTCCGTAACCGTCCCGGTCTTGTCGAGGAGCACGGCCGTGATGGCTTTCGCGCGCTCGAGCGCCTGCGCGTTGCGGAAAAGGATCCCCGCGTCCGCGCCGCGCCCCGTTCCGACCAGGATCGCGGTCGGCGTCGCCAGCCCGAGCGCGCACGGGCACGCGATGAGAAGAATCGAAGCGAGGACCACCGTGGCGAACAGGGCGCGCGGCTCGGGCCCGAAGACGTACCACGCCACCCACGCGATGGTCCCGATCGCGAGCACGACGGGGACGAAAATGCCGGCGATCCGGTCTGCGAGCTTCTGGATCGGCGGCTTGGTCGCCTGCGCCTCGTGGACCAGGCGGACGATGTGAGCGAGCGCCGTGTCGGAGCCCACCGCCGTCGCTTCGATCTCGATCGCCCCCTGTTGATTGAGCGTTCCTCCCACCACCCGATCGCCGGGCCGCTTCTCCGCCGGCAGAGACTCGCCGGTGACCATGGATTCGTCGACGGCGGAGGAGCCGGCACGGACGATCCCGTCGACCGGGACGGCATCGCCCGGCTTCACCGCGAGCCGGTCGCCCACCGAGACTTCGGCCAGCGGTACCTCGAGCTCGACGCCCTTGCGGATCAGCCGGGCGGTCTTCGGCGCGAGGTTCAAGAGCTTGCGGATCGCCGCGGAGGTTCGGCCGCGCGCGCGCGTCTCGAGCCATCGGCCCAGAAGAACGAGGGTGATGATGACGCCGACGGCTTCGTAATAGACGTGTCCGGCGGCGCCCGCGGCGGCAAATTTCGAAGGAAAGGCGGTCGCGGCCGCGGAAAGAAGCAGCGCCGCGGTCGTGCCGAGCCCGACGAGCGTGTCCATGTTCGCGGTGCGGCGCCGCAGGGTCCGGACCATTCCCGAGAGAAACGGCCAGCCCGCCCAGAAATAGACGGGGAGCGTCAGAATCAGCATCACGACGTCGCGGCCTTCGAACCGGGCTCCCGACATCGAGAGCGCGAGCACCGGCAGAGTCAGGGCAGCCGAGGCCGCGGTGCGCTTCAGGATCGAACGCTGTGCTGCCAGGGCGCGCCGCTCGTCCTCCGGCCCGGAAGCCTCGGACGCGGGCCGCGCGTCGTACCCGCTGGCGCGCACCGCGTCGATCAGCTTGCCCGGGCGAAGGTTGTCGCCGCGGACCTGCGCCCGGGCGGTTCCGAGGTTCACCGACGCCTCGCGGACGCCAGGCACGGCGGAGAGCGCCTGCTCGATCGTGGAAACGCACGAGGCGCAGTGCATGCCTTCCACCGCGAGCGACACGGTTTCCCCCACCTCGCGCCGGGGCATCCTCGGAGCGGCGGGAGGAGACGGAGCGGCGGCCGCCGCAGCGTCCGCCTTGCTCCCGGCGCCCGCGCCGAAGAGAGGCAGGTTCTTCCCCGGACGCAAAAAGGGTGAGGCAGGCGAAGCCTTCATGGGCTCCCGCGGGCGCTTTCCGCTCGAATATCCTCGGGGGTCTCGATCGAATCGTGCCGCGCACCCCGGCGCGCAGAAGAAGAACTCGCGTCCGCCGTGCTGCCGTTTCGCGGCCGCTCGCGCCGGATCGACGCGCATCCCGCAAACCGGGTCGGTCACCATCGCCAGGGTGGAATTACGCTCCGGACGGCGCTGCAGTCGCGCGCCCCGCCACGGCGCGGCCCGGTCATGCGCGGCGAGCGCGGAAGTCGAACGCGCTCACGCCCCGGCGACCGGTTGGGCCGGCCCGGGCGACGAGCCGAGCGAGATCCCGCGACGGCCCTTGCCGGACATGAGCGAGAGAGCGGCCGTGTAGGCGAAGCCGTTGAAAAACACGAGCAGGAAGGGGACTCCGACCCAGTAATTCTGGACGACGGCGAAGATCGTCGCCGCCAGAAAGTATCCCGCGAGGAGGATCTCGCCGAGCAGCGATGCGTTCCCCCGGGCGCGGTACTTCTTGCTGCGCCACTCGCCGGACCCCCCCTCGATCGAATACTTCGGGGTCCGTGTGAACTCGCTCTTACGGTCGAACAGCCCTTCGAGAACCGCGTGGAGGTTGTTCAACGAGAGCCCGATCCCGAGCGACATGAGAAACGGCATGCACTTGACCGTCGGACGCCAGTCGCGGCCGATCGCCTTCTGAGAGGAGATGTAGAACGCGATGAACGAAAAGGTCGCCCCGAAAAAAAGAGGGAAGTCGATGATCGCCAGGCGACGCCATCCGATTCGTTCCCGGATCAGGATCGCCGGGACGATCAGCAGGGCGAGGATCACGACGAAGAGGTAGGACAGGTTGTTGGTCAGATGGAAGAACGCCTCGACCTTGACCCACCAGGGATGGGCGCTGCGAAAAATCGACGGCAGCAGCTTCTTTCCCGTCTGGATCGACCCTTTCGTCCACCGGTGCTGCTGCGACTTGAACCCGTTCATGTCGACGGGGACCTCCGCCGGGACAACGAGGTCCTTCAGGTAGACGAACTTCCATCCGGCGAGCTGCGCGCGGTAGGAGATGTCGAGGTCCTCGGTCAGGGTGTCCGACTGCCAGCCGCCCGCCTGCTCGATGCACTGCCTCCGCCAGAGGCCCGCCGTGCCGTTGAAGTTGAAGAAACGTCCGGAGCGGTGCCGTGCCGTGTGCTCGATGACGAAATGGCCATCCAGAAAAATCGACTGGATGCGCGTCAGCAGGGAGTAGTCGCGGTTCAGATGATCCCATCGCGCCTGGACCATGCCGACGGCCGGGTCCGAGAAATAGGGAAGAGACTCGCGAAGAACTTCTCGCGTGGGGACGAAATCGGCGTCGAAGATCGCCAGGTACTCGCCCCTGGCAGTCGCGAGCCCAGCCTGAAGAGCCCCCGCCTTGAATCCCTCGCGCGACCCGCGCCGCACGTGAACGATGTCGACGCCGCGGGCCCGGTGCCGGGCGACGGCCCGGGCGGCGAGATCGACCGTTTCATCCGTCGAATCGTCCAGGACCTGAATGTCGAGCAGGTCCCTGGGATAGTCGATTTCCGCCGCCGCGTCGATCAGACGCTCGACGACGTAGACTTCGTTGTAGATCGGAAGCTGAATAGTGACGCGCGGAAGAGTCGCCAGCTCTCCCATCGGTCGAGGGACGTCGCGCCGGTGCCGGTAATAGAGACGGACCATCAGAATCCGGTGCGCGCCGTAGGCGGCGAGCATGCCGAGGACAACGTAATACACGACGAGCGTCGCAATCTCGGCCGCATGGGAGGTCATCTCAAGCTGTTCCGCGCGCGGATCTCAGCCCGTTGGGCGCTGTTTTGCGCCGCGGAGGCCGTCGCCGTGGGGTTCCTGTTCGTGCCCGACGCAAGGGTTCATCTTCTGGCGTACCTGTCTCTTTTCGTGGCGGGTTCCGTCCTCGCCTTCCTGGCGGCCCGGAGTTTATCCGGATCGCGCCCCTCTTTCCTGCTTCTCTGCGCTGCGGTTTTTCGGTTGACCCTCCTCTTTCGACCGCCCGACCTCTCCGACGACCTCTGGCGATATCTGTGGGACGGGGGCGTCGCGCGCGCCGGGATCTCGCCCTGGGCGCACGCCCCCGCCGACCCGGCAGTCTCCGGCCTCGACCCCGCGTTGAACGCGCGGGTCGCGCATCGGGAGATTCGAACCGTCTATCCGCCCGCCGCGCAGGCGGTTTTTCGCGCCTTCGGGTTCGCCCGCGCGCCTTTTGTCCTGAAGGGCTTCTTCGCCGCGGCGGACCTCGCCGTGGTCGCGCTGCTGGCGGGCGCCAACCTCCCCGGAGGCGCCTGGGCGGCGGCGCTCTACGCGTTCCACCCTCTGCCGGTCACAGAGACGGCGGGGCAGGGCCACCTCGACTCGCTCGGGGTCGCGCTGCTGGCGGCGTCCGTGGCCCATGCGCTTCGGGGCCGGCGCGCGGCCGCGGGGCTCGGTCTCGCTCTCTCGGCGCTTTCCAAGTACGTGTCCGCCGCCGCCGCTCTCCCCCTCGCGCGGCAGGGGAGATGGCGAACGGTCCTGGCCGCGGCCGCCGCGATCGCCCTCATCTGGGGGGCCGCCGCCGGCCGGGGGACATCCCCCGCGGGCGGCCTCGATCAGTATGCGACGCGATGGGAGTTCAACTCGGTGACCTATCCGGTCGTTTACGCCGCAATGGAAGGAGCCCGGGTTCCGCAACGGGCTAAGGACGCGTTCCTGGCGTGGAAGGCCCGGCATCACGATCCCCCATGGACGGCGCGCGTGTTCCCGTATTTCTACTCGGCCTTTTTCGCGCGCGCCTTTCTCGCCATCATTCTCGGATTTCTCCTTCTGGCGATCGCGTGGCGTGTGACCGACCTGTGGGCCTCGGTCCTCGCGTCCGTCGGAGCCCTCCTGCTCGTCTCGCCGACGCTCCATCCCTGGTACCTGCTCTGGGTGCTGCCTTTTGCGGCCGCGCGAAAGGAGCCCGCGTTTCTGTGGCTCGCGACGGCGGCGCCCCTGGCTTACGCGATCTTCTATCCGACACCCGGCATCTCCGCCGCCGCCGTCTACGCGATCGAGTACGTGCCATTCGCCGCGCTCCTTCTGTGGCCCCTCCTGCGGCGCCGCTCGAGGGACGTCCCGGTCCGCGCGTGACCCGCCCGGCACGCCGCTACAGGGCGACCGTGGCCTACGTCGGCACGTGGTTCAACGGCTTTCAGTTCCAGGAGAACGCGGAGCGCACGGTTCAGGCCGTGCTCGAGGACGCCATCCGGCGCTTTGCCGGAGAGGGACCGGTCCGGGTGCACGCCGCGGGGCGGACCGATGCGGGAGTGCATGCCGAAGGACAGGTGATCCACTTCGACCTTCCGGAACCGCGCGATCCGCTCCGTATCCGCGAAGGCGTCAACGCGCTGCTCCCGTGGGACGTGCGCGTGCTCGATGCGGCGCCTGCACCCGACGGGTTTCTTGCGCGGAGAGACGCCCTCTGGAAGGAATACCGTTATCGGTGGAGCCGGGCGGGCGTCATCCCGCCGAAGGACGCCCTCTTCGTGGCTCCGATCGCGGGGAGCGCCGAGGCCGCCCCGATGCGCGCCGCCGCCGCGTCTCTCTGCGGACGGCGCGATTTCTCGGTCTTTGCCGTGAAGGGTTCCGGCGGCGAAGGCGCGGAGCGCCGCATCCACTTCGCGGAAGTCGAAGAGGCGGGAGACGAGATCCAGGTACTCGTTCGCGGAGACGCTTTTCTGCGCGGCATGGTCCGCTCGATCTGCGGCGTCCTCGCGCATGTCGCGAGGGGAAAGGCGCCGCCCGGCCGCATCGCCGAGCTCATCGAGACCGGCGACCGCGCGCTGCTGGCTCCCAAGGCGCCGGCGCGGGGGCTGACGTTGACGCGAGTGCACTACGGGGATGACGGTGGCCGGGAATCGGGAGCCGAGCGACCAACGGGAGCGAGACGGCCGCGGTACTCCGCGGTCAACTAGATCGGGAATCGGAAATCGAAAGACCTTCCTTCGGACGCTCAACGCTCAACGCTCAACGCTGAACGCTCAACGCTGAACCCTCACGGGCCAACGCCCCACATCAAAATGGCGGCCAGCACCGGTCCGGCGTAAAGGAGCGAGTCGATCCGGTCGTAGAACCCTCCGTGGCCCGGGAGGAAAGACCCCGAGTCCTTGACCCCGGCGCCCCGCTTCCAGAGCGACTCGACGAGATCGCCGATCTGGCCGGCCGAGGACGCCAGCGCTCCCGCCAGAGCGCCCCGGAGAGGGCCGAGCTCGGGGAGCAGCCACCACGTTCCCGCCGCGGCGCCGATCGCGGTCGCCCCGACGAGACCTCCGATCGTTCCCTCCCACGTCTTATTCGGAGAGACGACGGGCGCGAGCTTGTGGCGCCCGAGACGCCGGCCGGTGTAGTACGCCGCCGAGTCGCAGCCCCAGACAATCACGAAGAGGAGGAGCACGGCGCGGGAAGAAAACGCGCGCAGATAGCACATCGCACCGGCGGGAAGGGCGATCGATACGATCCCGAAGATCGTGGAAGCGGCTCCCGCGAGCGCCTCGGAAGGAGGCACCGAGGAGAGGAGGGGAGCGAGAGACGCGAGGAACACGAAGAGCAGGATTGCGAAGAGGAGCGGCCAGAACGAGGCCGCCCGGTCATGCCCCGCGACGGTCGCACCCGCCAGAGCGGCGAGCGTAGCGGCCCCTCCCGTCAGGCCCACCGTCTTCGCGACGGGATGCCCCGTTTTCTCGGCCATCCGGTAGAACTCCCAGAGAGCCGCGAGGGCGACCCCCGCGACGAGGGCGTCGAAGACGAGAGCGGGAAGGGCGAAGAGAATTCCGAGAACGATCGGAATCGCGACGGCCGCCGCGAGCTCGCGCTTCAAGGAAGGAGTCGGTAGGCGGCAGGCGGTAGGCGGCAGGCGAGGTTCGGCAGATAATTTTCCCTCCCCATCATCCCGCGGCCTCGCCGGATTGCGGCTCGCGCCCGCCATCGATCACGCCGCCGTACCGGCGCTCGCGTTTTTGAAACTCGAGAATGCCCTCGAAGAGGTGGAGCTTCCGGAAATCCGGCCACAGGGTCGATGTGACCCAGATCTCGCTGTAGGCGATCTGCCAGAGCAGGAAATTGGAGACCCGCATCTCGCCGCTCGTCCGGATCAGGAGGTCCGGATCCGGAAGTCCCGCGGTTCCGAGACGCGAGCCGAGGGTCTCTTCGTCGATCTGTTCGGGCGCGAGGCGGCCCGCCAGGACGTCGTGAGCGAGCGAGCGGCAGGCGTCCACGATCTCCGTCCGCCCGCCGTAGTTCAACGCGATGTTGAAGGTCATCCCGCGGCACGACGAAGTCGCCGCCAGTCCCTTCGAGAGCTCCTTCTGCACCGACGCATCGAGCTCGTTCATGCGTCCGACCACCCGAAAACGAATGTCGTTCTTCAGGAGGTTGGCGAGCTCGCGATTCAGGTACTCCTTCAGCAGGGACATCAGCGTCACGATCTCGAATCGCGGGCGCTTCCAGTTTTCGACGGAGAAGGCGTAGAGGGTCAGCGCGTCGAGCTTCAACCGGGCGCACGTCTCGACGGCCTCCCGGACGGAGGCGATGCCGGCGCGGTGCCCCTTGACCCGCGGCGACCCGCGCTGCTTCGCCCACCGGCCGTTGCCGTCCATGATGATCGCAATGTGGCGCGGCATCCGGGTGAGGTCCATCTCGTCCAGAAGGGCCCTCTCGCGGGTACCGGGAAGCGCCAGGACGTCGCGGTCGATCATCGGAGCGGAGTTTAAAGGTAGTCAGTAATCAGTTGTCAGTTATCAGTTCTCGGTTTTCGGTTTTCACCGATCCGCGGCCCGCGCCCACCGCCCGGCGCCTTCGCCCCCGGGGGAGCAGCCTTTGAAGCGGGCGGTCCGGCCGCCGTCGAGCGGGCGGCGTGCCGCCCGGAGCCGCGCGGTGTGCGGCGCTCCTTTCTCTATAATCACCGGTTCCATGAAAACGCTGGCTGTCCTGGGGTCCACGGGTTCGATCGGCCGCTCGGCGCTCGAGGTCGCGGCGGCTTCTCCGGACCGGTTCCGGGTCGTCGCGCTCGCCGCGGGGCGGTCGGTCGAGCGGCTGGCGGAGCAGGTGGCCGCGCACCATCCGAAGCTGGTCTCGGTCTCCGGTCCCGCGGAGGCCGCGCAGTTGAAGGCCTTGCTGCCCCGGAAGAACGGCGTACGCATCGTGACCGGGCCCGAAGGGCTCGAGGAAGTGGCGTCGCACGCCGACTCGGAGGTGGTCGTCGGCGCTCTCGTCGGGGCGCTCGGACTCCGGTCGGCCTACGCCGCCGTGAAGGCCGGCAAGCGGCTGGCGCTCGCCAACAAGGAGACGCTCGTGGTCGCCGGGGAGCTCATCCTCCGCGAGGCGAAGAAGAGCGGCGCGGAGATTCTTCCGGTGGATTCCGAGCACAGCGCAATCCACCAGGCGATGCGGAGCGGGCGCGCGTCCGAGGTGGAGCGCATCGTGCTGACCGCGTCGGGCGGCCCGTTTCGCGAACGGGACCTCTCGACGTTCGACTCCATCACCGTCGAGGACGCCCTCGCGCACCCGACGTGGAAGATGGGTCCGAAAATCACGATCGATTCGGCGACGATGATGAACAAGGGGCTGGAGATCATCGAGGCCCATTTTCTCTTCGGCCTGCCGCCGGAACGGATCGCCGTGGTCCTCCATCCCCAGTCGGTCATTCACTCCTTCGTCGAGTTCGAGGACGGATCTCTGCTGGCCCAGCTCGCGAAGAACGACATGAAGTTCCCGATCGCGTACGCGTTGAACTACCCGGACCGGCTGCCCAACCGTTTCGGCCGCCTCGACCTCGTTTCCGTCAAGCGGCTCGAGTTCTTCGAGCTCGAGGCCGAGCGATATCCCGCCGTGGAGCTCGCCCTGGAAGCCCTGCGCGTCGGCGGGGGAATGCCGGCGATCGTCAACGGGGCCAACGAGGTCGCCGTCGCCGCGTTTCTACAGGGGAAGATTTCGTTCCCGGAGATCGTTTCCGTCGTCTCAGAGACGGCCTCGGCCGCGGGGCCGGTCGCCGCTCCCGCGACCCTGGAGGAAGCAGAGGAGATCGACGGAATGGCACGCCGGCGCGCCTCGGACATCATCCATCGGCTGTCCCGCGCGGCGGTCGCCAACTAGAAATTAGAAACGGAGCAGCCTCTTGACCATCGTCGGAAACACTCTCGCGCTGATCGTCGTCCTCTCCGTGCTCGTCGTCGTGCACGAATTCGGACACTTTGCCGTCGCCAAGGCCTTTCGCTTCCCCGTGGAGGTGTTCTCGATTGGCTTCGGAAAGCGGCTTTTCGGGATCAAACACCGCGGAACGGACTACCGCGTTTCGGCGATCCCTCTCGGCGGCTACGTGCGCGTCGTCGGCCTCGGGCCGGACGAGTCGACTCTCGCCGAGGGAACGTCGACGGACGCCCCGCCGGTCGGAAAGCGGTGGCAGCGCGCGCTGATTCTGCTGGCCGGGCCCGGGATGAATTTCGTCCTGGCGCTCGTCCTGCACACGGCAGTCTTCGCTCTCGGCGTGCGGGTTCCCGCCTACGAGTTGCAGCCGGCCATCATTAAAATCGTCGAAGACAAATCCGCCGGGGCGGAGGCCGGGTTTCACCCCGGCGACCGGATCGTCTCGATCGACGGGCGGGAGACGCCGCGCTGGCGCGACGCCCAGTACATGTTCCTGATGAACGCGCGGGAAAAGCTCGACGTCGAGGTGGACCGCAACGGTCTCGGGGTTTTCCTGAAGGTCGTCCCGCGCGCCGTGGGCTCTCACGATCTCGGCGACGTCGGGCTATTGCCGGACGCGGGGCGCAACGTGGCGCCGCGGGTCGCGGTCGTCGTCTCCGGCTCTCCGGCGGCGAAGGCCGGTTTGAAGCCGGGAGACGTCATCGACTCCATCGGCGGCCGGGCGATCCGCGGCGCGCCCGAGGAGATCTTCGAAAAATTCGTCGGGGCGGTCTCCGCTTCCGCGCCCGGCCCGTTTCCGGTGGCGTTTCATCGCGACGGGAAACCGGGCCTCGTTTCCGTCTCTCCGCGCAAGGAGGGCGACAGCTGGAAGGTCGGGGTCCAGGTCGGCGCCGATCTGCCCGAGGTCCTAGAGCGCTTTCCGCTGCGCCAGGCGGTCGTCGAAGCGTGGCGCCGCATCGGAACGGATACCCGGACCACGTTTTCGGTGCTCGGGCGCCTCTTCCGCGGGCGGGCCAGCATGAAGACCATGTCCGGCCCGCTCGACATCGCGAAATTCTCGGGAGACGCGGCGCGGACGGGCGCGGTCCCGCTGGTCGCCCTGATGGCGGCGGTGTCGCTTCAGCTCGGGATTTTCAACCTGCTGCCGATTCCGGTGCTCGACGGCGGGCATCTCTTCCTGCTGACGATCGAAGGGGCGGTCCGCCGCGACTTCTCTCTTCGCGTCAAGGAGCGCATCCTCCAGCTCGGGTTCCTGATGATCCTCGCCCTGATGACCGTGGTCCTCTACAACGACATTGCCAAGAACATCCCGTCCAAGTGGTGGCCATTTTAAGAGTTATCACTTATCACTTATCACTTATCAGTTCTCGGTTCGGAAACTCTGAACTCTGAACTCTCAACTTCCCTGTAGCCCAAAGCTTCGCAGGGACAGCGTCCCGTACTGAAAGCCTTCGTAGACGGGGACGATTCGATCGGATGGCCGGCGCGCGCCGAGGACCACGAACAGCGGGTCGAAATGCTCCGAGGTCGGGACGGCCAGCGCGGCGTGGGGCGCCAGGCGCGCGTACTCCTGGAGCGCCGGGATCTCCATCTTCTCCAGCCGCTGCGCGACCCAGCGGTCGAACTCTTCCGCCCACGGCTCGACTCCGGCGCCGGGGTTCCCGAGCCGGACGCGGCGGAGGTTGTGGACGATCCCGCCGCTGCCGATCAAGAGGACGTCCTCGTCGCGCAGCGGCGCGAGGGCCGCTCCGATCCGCAGCAGCGTCTCCGGGGACGCGCCCGCGGGCAGCGAGACCTCGACGACCGGCACGCGCGCCTCCGGGAAGGCGAGCCGGAGCGGAACCCAGGCGCCGTGGTCCCAGGGGCGCTTCGGATCGAGCGCGGCGTCGAATCCGGACGCGGCGAGCAGGGACCAAATCCGCGCGGCGAGGGCGGGGTCTCCCGGAGCGTCATACCGGATCCGATACATCTCCTCGGCAAATCCGCCGAAGTCATAGAGGAGCGGCGGCCGCACGCCGGAGGTGATCCGGATCGGTTCGGCCTCCTGGAAGTGGCCCGAAAAGACGACGAGCGCGCGCGGGGCCGGCATCGCCGCGCAGAACGCGCGCAGCGCGCGGGCATAGTCGCCGTCGGTCTCGAGCGCCAGCGTCGGCGCGCCGTGGGAGACGAAGAAAGCCGGGTGGGTCATTGGGAAGTTGAGAGTTGAGAGTTGAGAGTTGAGAGTTGAGAGCTAACAGTTAGGATTTGAGAGTCAGCGGCGGGAGTTTAGATCGTCAGATGCCCCGCTGTCCCCTTGGACTCTGAACCCTCGACCCTGAACTCTCAACTTCCCCTCAAGTAACATCCCGCGCATCCTGAGAATCGAGACCGTCGCCCTCTGGGGGACCTACGCCGCCGCCGCCGCCGCGTCCGTCTGGCTGGCGCGGCGCTACGCAGGAGACGTCTCCCGGTGGGCCGCTCTTCTGCTGGTGCTTCTCCCGCTCGTGTTTACGGGCAGGGCCATGCTCACGGGAGGCGTCTACGGGCCGGCCGACCTCTATCCGCCGTTCGTTCCGTGGCGCTCCTCCGCCGGCGCGCCCGTCCCGGCGCCCGTGAACCCGATCCTCTCGGACCTCGCCTTCGCGAACATCCCCTGGCGTGCGGCCGTTCGCGAGGCCTTCGCCGGGGGGCGGTTTCCCTTCTGGAACCGGTTCGTCCTCGCGGGCAATCCCCTCCTCGCGACCGCGCAGGCCGGGATCTTCCACCCGGCGACGTGGGCGGGGATCTTTCTGCCGCTGCCCCTGTCGTGGACCTTCTCGTGCGCCTTCACGCTGTTTCTGGGGCTCCTTTCCGGGTATCTCTATTTCCGCGATCTCGAGCTCTCCCCGGCCGCCGCTCTCGCCGGCGCCACCGCGTGGGGCTTCTCGACGTATCTCATCTTCTGGAATGGCTGGAGCGTCGGGCCCTCCACCGCGACCTTTCCGCTGCTTTTGCTCGGCCTGCGGCGGATCGCCCGAGGCGGCCCGCGCGGCACGGCCACCACGGTCGCGGCGCTGCTCCTCTCCCTCGCGGGAGGACACCCGGAAACGTTCTTCCATACGAGCGTCGCCGGGGCCGCCGTCTTCGCCGCAGACCTCCTCACGAGAACGCGGCGCGCCGGCGAGGGCGCGGGACGCAGGGCCGTGCTCCACGGAGGCGCGGCCGCCGCCCTGGCGTTTCTTCTTTCGGGTCCTCAGCTCTTTCCGCTGCTGGAGGCGATTCCACGCTCGTCCGAGTATCGCGAGAGGCGGGCGCGGATCGAGACCGGAGTCGAGCGCCAGTCGGTGCCGCCGGCGGCCGCGGCGAGCCGCCTCGTCCCGGCTCTGCTGCCCTTCGCGCACGGCATCTACGGCAAGAGCCCGGTGCGGGACCGCGGCGACGGCTCGGGGATGCCGCTCGCCTATGCGGGCGCGATTCTCTTTCCCCTCGCCGCGCTCGGGGCCCTCCGGCGCCGTGAGGGGCGGGCGCTCTTCGCGAGCTGTCTCGCCGCCGGCCTGCTGCTCGGCGTCAGCGCTCCCGGCCTCATCGATCTTCTCGCCCGCCTGCCCGGATTTTCTCTCGCGCTGAATTACAGGCTCGTGTTTCTGGCCGCCTTCGGAATGGCCGGCCTCGCGGCGCTGGGGGTCGATGCCCTGCGCGCCGGGGAGTCCGGGCGCCTGGCGGCCGCTGCAGCCGCTGTAGCCGGCGTCCTGGTTCTCCTGATCGCGCGCCTCGCCGCGGCGGGCCTGCTCCGGGAGCGCGCCCTGCCCGCGGAGTTCGTGCGGCTGCAGTTTCTCTTCGAGATCGTCCCCGTGGCGCTTCTCGGCGTTGCCGCCTTCGGATGGCGCCGCCGCGGCGCCCGGGTTGCCGCCGCCGCGCTCGCCCTCCTCGTGCTCCAACGGGGGCTCGAGATGGGAGGCACCTACCCGACCGTTGCGGCCGCGACGCTCGCGCCGCGCCCCGCCGAATTCGACGCGCTGACGGGATCGGGCGCGCGCGTCGGCGCGTCAGGCGCGGACCTGCGGCCGAACGGCGCCACGCTTTTCGGGCTCGAAGACGTCCGCGGATACGAGTCGATCGTGCTCGACCGCTTCGCCGACACGTTCCCTCTCTGGTGCGCTCCCCAGGTCGCGTCGTTCAACCGGATCGACGACCTGACCCGCCCGTTCCTGTCTTTTCTGGGAATGCGTTTCGCGATCGCCGCGCCGGACGCGCCGGTTCCTCCGGGCTGGAGCGTCCGGGCCCGCACCGGCGCCGCGGCCGTGTTCGAGAACCCGCGCGCCCTTCCGCGCGTCTTCGCGCCGGCTCGGGTGATCGCTCTCCCCGAGGACGCGCCGATCCTCCGCGCGATGGCGTCGGCGCAGGACTTCTCGGAAGCGGCGTGGGTGCACGGGCCCTCGCGCGAGGAACGAAACCCGGCGGCGCGGATCTCCGTGCGGGAATCCGGCGCCGACCTGGCGCTGGAGACCGTCTCGGACGCGCCGTTCCTCGCCGCGACGTCCCTGCCGGACTGGCCGGGCTGGCGCGCCGAAGAAGAGGGAAGCCGGATTCCTCTCGAGACCGTCAACCATGCGTTCGTCGGGATCCGGATGCCCGCGGGAGCGCATCGCATCCGCCTGTCGTACCGGCCTCCCGCCTTTCTCCCGGGGGTCGCCGCGTTCGCCGCGGGTCTCTTCGGAGCCGGCGCGAGCGCCTGGCTGCGCCGGCGGCGGGCGCGAATGCGCGGATAGACTCCCCGGCCGTGTTCCTCCTCGTCGTGCGCCTTCTGGCGGTGTATTTCGGCACCGCGGCGGCGTGCCTGTTCCTGGCGAACCGGTTCGTCTTTCCCGTCTCGCGGCGCGCCGCGCTCCTTCTCTCTCTCGGCCCTTTTCTCTTCGTCGGCCGGGCGATGCTGACCGCGGGTGTCCACGCGCCGATCGACATCCCATATCTCACGCCGCCGCTCGCGGCTCACGCCGCCGAGCAGGGCGTCGAGACGGCGCAGACACCTCTTCTCGGCGACGTCGTCTACCAGGAGATTCCCTGGCGGAAAGCGGTGCGCGACGCCGCGAAGAACGGCCGCCTGCCGCTGTGGAACCGTTTCGTCCTGTCGGGCGAGCCGCTCCTCGCGGTCCAGCAGCCGGTGGTCCTGCACCCGGCGACGTGGATCGGCTTCCTGCTTCCCCTCGGCCAGGCGTGGACCTTTGAGATGGCCCTTCGGTATTTCCTGGCGCTGCTCGCCGCCTGGCTGTTCTTCCGGGAGCTCGGCTGCTCCGAGGTCCCGGCTCTCTTCGGCGCGGCGGCCTGGGCGTTTTGCGATTACATGGTTTTTTTCGTCGGATATCCGCTGACGCCGGCGGCCGCCCCGCTTCCTCTCCTGTTTCTCGGGCTGCGCCGACTCGCCCGATCGCCGGGGCGATCCGCGGTCGCGATCACCGTGATCTCCCTGTTTCTGATCCTGACGTCCGGGCATCCCGAGTCCCTGCTGCACTGCGTCACAGGGGCGGGCATCTACTTTCTTTTCGAGCTCTCCGGCACCGACGCCGCGAAGCGAAAACGCGGCTTCCTCCTGTCGCTTCTTGCTGGCGCGCTCACCCTCGCCCTCTGCGCGCTCCTGCTGATCCCCCTCGCCGAGGCGCTGCCCCACACCCTCGAGCAGTTTTTTCGGACGGGCTATTACGCCCACGTGAAGAAGTCGCTGCCTCTGATGGACGCCCTCCGCCGCGCCCTCCCGGACCTGCAGCCGTTCGCCTGGGGATTCGCGGGCCACGGCAAGACGCCCGCCGGCCTCGTCGAGCCTTCGACGTACGCGGGCGCGGTCCTCTGGCCCTTTGCGGTCGCCGGCCTTCTCTCCCGCCGGCGCGAGGCGTGGGCGCTGGCGACCGTCGGCCTTCTCGGCGCGGCTGTCGGCGCCCGCCTTCCAGTCGTAACCGACGCGATCGCGAAGCTGCCGCTCTTCGACATCGGGATCAACGAGAGGATGGTCTTCCTCGGCGCGTTCGCGACCGCGGGCCTCGCGGCCATCGGCGCCGAGCGTCTTCGCGCACTCGAGGAGCGCCGGCTCGCGATCTGGAGCGGCGTCGCCTCTCTGGCCGTCGTCTCCTTCCTGTATGCCCGGGGAGGCCCGCGGTTCGCCTCGCTCGCGCTGCCGCCGGAGTTCTTCCGCGACCGCTTTCTCTTCCAGGCCCTCCCGCTCGCGGCCTCGGTGCTCCTCTTCGCCGTGCTGCCGCGGCGACGGGCGTCGGCGGTCGCCGCGTGCCTCGTGCTGCTTCTCGTCGAGCGGCGCCTCGAAGAAGGAGACATCTATCCGACGTATCGGGCGTCCGCCTTCTATCCGGAGCTCGCCTCCTTCCGGGGCATCCCCCGCGAGCTGCCGTGGCGCACGACCGCCGTCGGGGTCGCCTTCGTCCCGAACATCGCGGCGCTTTACGAGCTCGAGGACGTCCGGGGATACGAGGCGATGACCTTCAGGCCGCTCTACGAGACGTTCCCGCTCTGGTGCGTGCACCAGCCGGTCTGGTTCAACAGGATCGACGAGCCGACGCGACCGTTTCTCTCCTTCCTGAACGTCCGCTGGTTTCTGATGCCGGAGGATCGCGAACCCCCCCCGGGCTGGCCCGTCCTCTCTCGCGGTCCGGAAGGCGTCCTCGTCGAGAATCCGGGAGCCCTGCCCCGCGCCTTCGCGCCGCGCCGCGTGCGGTTCGAGGCGGACGCGCAGCGCCGGATCGCGGCACTGGCGGACATCTCGGATTTCCGCGACCGGGGCATCCTCTCCGAAGGGGAGGCGGGGGGGGAGGCGTGGTTGGGAAACGGTCCGGCGACCGTCTCGATCACCGGATATGGCGTCCAGCGTCTTCGCATGGCGATCGACGCGCAGGCGCCGGCGGTGATCGGGACGTCGATGACCGGCTGGCCCGGATGGAAGGTGCGCGTCGACGGGCGGACCGCGTCCACGCTGACGTACAACCACGCCTTCGTGGGATTCCGCGTCGCGGCCGGCCGGCATGAAGCCGTCCTCGACTACCGGCCGGACAGCGTCGTCGCCGGAGGCGCGATCAGCCTCGCGGCCCTGGTGATCTCTCTTCTCCTCCTCCGCTTTCCGAGAGCGCGGGCCTCGGGCGGCTGACCGCGGCCAGGACGAAAAGGGGAGCGAGCACCATGAAGATGCGGCCCGCCGACCACCCAATCCACAGGGTGGGGTCCTGGCCGCCGTGCAGATACGTGAACACGAAGAAGACCGAAAGCACGGCGGCCAGAACGACGGGGGAGAGAGAGCCCCGGGACCGCGATCGCGCGACGAGCCAGGCTACCAGGGGAACGAGCCACGCGAGCGCCGCGCCCGCGCGCCACATCGCCGATCCGATCCCGGCGATCACGAGCGGGAGTCGTTCCCAGTGGACCTCGAGCGTCGGGCCGTAGCCTTCGTACCAGCCGAACAGATACGTCGTTCGGCCGAACAGGAACCACGCGCCGAGCGAGAGCGCGGTCGGAGCGAAGAGCAGGACGAAGGCGGAGGGCCAGGCGACGCTCCTGCGACGCGTCCAGAGAAAGAGGGCTCCGGCGGCCAGGACGAACGGAAGACCCTCCACCTTGGCGGCCGCGGCGCCTGCGAAAAGCAGCCCGGCCAGCAGCTGCGCGGGTCGCTTTTTCGCGTCCGGGCCCAGGAGCAGGGCGATCGCGAGGGTCTGGAAGAGAAGGAGCGCCATGTCTGCGTTGCCCGCGATCTCGAGCGAGTGCGAAAGAAAGCCGAGGCTTGCAGCAATGGCGGCCGTGGCCGCGATGGCCTCCGTCCGCCCGGTGAAGCTTCGCAGGATTCCCGGGAGAGCGGCGGCGCAGGCGCAGAGCAGCAGCGGCGAGGTCGCCGCGGCCGCCATCCACGGCAGTTTCCCGGCGGCGAGCGTTGCGAAGGCGTAGAGGTTCGTGACGAGCGGCGGATAGGAGGTGTGGAGATAGCGAAGGAACGGCTCGCCGAGGAAGCCGTCGTCGATCCGGCGGGCCGCCGCGAAGGCCTCGCCCTTCGGCCCCCAGAAGAGGAGGAGGTCCGGCGAAGTGGCGGCGGCCGCGAGGGCGGCGGCGAAGGCGGCGAGAAGGGCGGCGGCACAGACGGCGATCCCGAGGCGCTCGAACGCGGAAAAGGGGATGGAGCGCGCGCCGCGCGTCTCGTCATCCCTGGCCGAGCCGCCTCTTCCGAGGGCGAGCCTCAGCGCGAAGCACTGCGCCGCCGCGAGGAGGACGAGAAGCGGAACACTCCAGGGCACGTGCGCGAGAGTCAGCACGGTCATCGTCCACGAGAGCACGAGGGCACCCGCCGCTCCCGCCAGAACGGCCCGGCACGCGACGCCAAACGGGCGGAAGGCCGAGTGGAGCAGCAGCGGCGCCCCCGCCGCGGGCAGAGCGATGCCGCTCGCGATCCAGGCGGCGGCGGAGCTCAACGGTGCCCGCGCTTCCAGACCGACCCTCCCGCCCCTTCGAAGAGAAGCGTCCCGGGCGAGGAGGCGGGGGCGGGCCCGAGCACCAGCACGTACTCCGCCTGGGCCTCGTACTCCGGCGTGAAAACATCCCACTGCGCGCCCGGCAGGACACGGCGGCCCGGCAGAAGAGCGACCGCGGCCCCGTGGAGCGCGCCCTCCCGGGCCGCGTTGCGTGGCTCCGTGACGGCGACGGCGACCGCACCCGGGGGAACCGCCGGCGCGGCCTTCGAGAGGAAGTGAAAGGCGGCCCCTGCCGTCATTTTCGAATCCGTCCGGTCGAAAGGCGTGCTCGCGGGTTGGAACAGGTCCCGCGGCGGGGGAAGGCGCGCGAAAGACCACACTGCTACGGCTCCCGCGCCGAGAAGCAGGATGAGGGTCTCGGGCGCCGGCCGCGCGCGGATCATGCCGGCGGCGGACCCGCGCGCGCGAGGCGGCGAAGCGTCTCGAGGTTCCTCCGGTCGAAATCGAGCGCTTCGTCCTTGGGCGTCTCCAGGAACTTGGGGATGGCCTCGAGCCGCGAGTCCGAGAGGAGATGGCGAAACCCGGCTTCCCCGATCATTCCCTTCCCGATGTGCTCGTGACGGTCGACGCGGGATCCGCGCGGCCGCTTGGAGTCGTTGACGTGGATCGCATGCAGGCGGTCGAGGCCGACCGTGCGTTCGAGCGCTCCCACCGTGTCTTCCCAGCCGCGCGCCGAGATGAGGTCGTACCCGGCGGCGTGGACGTGGCATGTGTCGAAGCAGACGGCCACTCGCCGGGGCCGCCGGAGGGCCCCCAGGATGTCCCGGAGGTGCTCGAACGTGTGCCCTACGGCGTTGCCCTGGCCCGCGGCGGTCTCGAGAAGGACCCGCACCCGCGCGCCCGCCGCGCGCTCGAGCGCGTCGTCGAGCCCAGCCGCGATCCGCGCCACGCCGGCCGCGTCGCCCTCCCCGCCGTGGGAACCCGGATGCAGCACCAGGGCGGGAATCCCGAGCCGGCCGCAGCGCGCGATCTCATCCGCCAGCGCGGCGGACGATTGCGCTCGGAGCGCCGCGGACGGCGATCCCAGGTTGATGAGATACGAGGCGTGCGCCACGACGTGAGAGAAGGAGGCGGCCCGAGCGGTGCGCCGGAACTCGCGCGCCTCCGTGTCGGGAATCTCCTTTCCGATCCAGCGGCTGTTGTTCTTGACGAAGATCTGGAGAACCCGGCACCCCGTGGAGAGACCCCGCTCGACCGCCCGCGGCGTTCCCCCGGCGATCGAATGGTGAGCCCCGATGAGAAGCGAAGCGCCCGGCCGCTCGCGGCCGCCGTTCGGGCCCGCGCCCTCCGGAAGCCCGGCCGGACGGGGCCGCGCGCTGTCTGTTTTTCGCCCCACCCGTTGGCGAGCGGCCCCGCTGTCGTCCCGCGTCAGGAAGGTTTCTCGGGATCCGCGATCTTCTCGAGGAGCTCCTGCCCGATCCGGCGGGAGACGAAGATCTGTTTGAGATAATTGAGCGACGTGAGCGCGAACGGGACACCCGCGGCCGAGAACGGGGCTCCCATCGCCGCCAGGGCGAGATGCCGCGCCTTCTCGCCCCGCGTGAACTCCGGGTTCCGCCAGTCGAGCACGCTGCTGTAGTACCGGAAGACCATCTGATAGACGTCCGACAGCAGCACGCGGAATCCCATCTCGCTTCCCCAGACGAAACACTCGCCGGACCGGATGCGAGTCAGGAACTCGCGGGGAGTCGCGCCCTCCGCGACCGTGTAGACCTTCGCGAGCGGGGCCAGCGTGTGCGCGTCGGAGCCCGCGACGAGCGAAACGGCCCCCCGCTTCTCGCGGACGACGGCCATCAGGTCTTCGATCAAGCGGTTGTGCTGAGAGGCCATCGCTCCGTTCTTCACTTCGAAGACGTCGAACATCCGGAGCATCTCTTCGAAGTACTGACGCGGTGAGTTCCGCATCCGATAGTTCTGGAAC
Organism: Acidobacteriota bacterium; assembly: GCA_040004075.1. Taxonomy (GTDB): domain Bacteria; phylum Acidobacteriota; class Thermoanaerobaculia; order UBA5066; family Gp7-AA6; genus JALYUA01. The sequence continues at coordinate 25,761 of JBDUBP010000101.1, forward strand.
ATGTGGTTGGCGGAGGCGAGGATTCCCTCCTGCCGGAGCCACGCGTGAAGGTCGTAGATGTTCTCGCGAAGCCGCTGGATCTCGCGGTGCTGGCGCTCGTCGATATCGAAGACGTTGACGTGGATGCGCTGGCGCGTGTCGGGAAACCAGGTCTCGACCTCTTCCGAGATGAAGAAGTCCTCGAGGTCCGGGTTCTGATTCAGGAGGTAGAGGCAGCCGTCGATCGAGTCATGGTCCGTCAGCGTGACGAAGTCCATGCCCCTCTCCTTGGCGACACGGTAGACCTCTTCGGGGCGGTTGTAGGAGTCCCGCGTGTTCGCGATGCGGAAGTACTTGAACGTCGAATAGACCGAGTGGCAGTGGAGATCCGCTTTTTTGAACCGGACGTCGGAGAACCAGGCGGGGATCTCGGTTTCATCAGGCCGGGAGGCGTCCATGAAGGAGCTAGGGTTGCAAATCGCGAGCCCGGCGTCAAATTGGCGAGATCTCAGCGCCCGGTTCTCAGTTCTCAGTTTGTCCGTCCTGAGTTTCTCCCTCAACGCCTGGGTTCGAAGCACCTCCTGGACATCCCCTTGTGCGGCGTCCATTCCGGAGCCCCGATAACTCAGAACTGACGACTGAAAACCCCTTCCATGCTACGTTTTCTGGATGCGCCGGGTCTTTTTTCGCGTCCTCTACGTGTTTCTGCTCGTGGCGATTTTTCTCGGAGGCGCCTGGCTCGCCTTCGAGAAGTCGATCGTCGGGCGGTCCCTGACGGTGCCGGATCTCGTCGGAAAGTCGCTTCCGGAGGCGATTCGGATCGCGCATGACACGGGGCTCCAGGTCGACGAGCAGGCGGCGCGTGCGCGCAACGACGACCGGATCGCGCGGAACCTCGTGCTGACCCAGTCACCGGAGAGCGGCTCCCTCGCCAAGCCGTCCCAGATCGTGCGGGTGGTCTTATCCCTCGGGCCGCGGGAGCTGCGGGTGCCCGACCTCTCCGGCCTGCCGCCCCGCGCCGCGGCCCTGCGTCTGGCCCAGGACACCCTTCAGCTCGGAGCGCTTTCCTGGTATCGCGACCCGACCGCGCGCATCGGAATCGTGGCGCAGGACCCGGAGCCCGAATCGCCCCTCGGAAAGAACGCGCCCGTCGCCGTCCTCACCAACCGGGGCCTCCCGGAGACACGGTACGTCATGCCGGATCTGATCGGAAAAGACGCCGAGCTGATGAAGTCAAGGCTCGAGGCTTACGGCTTCCGCGTGGGGAGCGCGCGGTTCGAATCTTACGAAGGGGTGCCCCCGAACACCGTCCTGAAGCAATTCCCCACGGCCGGATCGCCGCTGTCGTCGCGCGAGGTCGTGTCGGTGACTGTCTCCCGCGCCTCTGACGCGCCCATTTCCCCGGTTTCCCGGTGAACGTCCGGATCGCGCCCTCGCTGCTGTCGGCGGACTTCGCGCGCCTGGCGGACGCTCTCGCGATGGCCGCGGAGGGGGGGGCGGACGCGGTGCACGTCGACGTCATGGACGGGCACTTCGTCCCCAACCTCACGCTGGGACCCCCGGTGGTCGCCGCTCTCAAACGAGCGAGCCGGCTGCCACTCGACGTGCACCTGATGATCGAGAATCCGGAGGAGTCGCTCGACCGGTACCTGGAGGCGGGCGCGGACTGGATCTCCGTCCACGTCGAGGCGACCCGGCATCTTCACAGGTGCCTCGACGTGATCCGGCGGGGCGGGGCCCGCGCCGGCGCGGTCCTGAACCCCGCCACTCCGATCGCCGCCCTTTCGGACTCGTGGGCAGACCTCGACTACGCGGTCGTCATGTCCGTAAACCCGGGGCGGGGGGGGCAGTCCTTCCTGCCGCACTCGGTCGAGAAGGTCCGGAGTCTCCGGCAGGCGGTGCTCGAATCGGGCAGCAGGGCCGCGATCGAGGTCGATGGAGGGGTCGATCTCTCGAATGCGGCCGACCTCGCGAACGCGGGCGCTGAAATTCTCGTCGCGGGCACATCCGTTTACGGTCAGGATGACCCCAGGGCCGCCATAGAAAGACTTCGGGCGGCTGCCCGGGGAGGAGTGAGAGTTTGAAGATCCGAAAGAGACAGATCCCGGCGATCCCGGCGATCCTGGCTGCCGTGCTGATGGCCGCGGGCTGCGCCTCCACGGGCAAGAAGCCCGACAAGATCACGACGGAGCTGCTCTCGACCCCCAAGGAGGGGCTCTTCGAGAAAGGCAAAGCGCTGATCGAGAGGAAGAAGTACGACGCGGGTCGCAAGTACCTGAGCTTCGTCTTCGAGACCTATCCAAACGATCCGCTCGGCCGGCAGGCGCTTCTGATGGTCGCCGACTCCTTCTTCAAGCAGGGGGGAACGACGGGGTACACGGAGGCGCGATTTCGCTACCGCGATTTCCTGAACCGGTATCCCGGAGCGACCGAGCGCGACTACGCGCGCTACCAGTTCGCCGTCTGTTACGACCGCGAGCACGAGAAACCGGATCGGGACCAGACCTCGACACGCGAAGCGATCGAGCAGTACCGGGCCCTTTTGCGGGAGTTTCCCAATACGGGCCATTCGGCGGCGGCGAACGCCCGCATTCACGCGCTCATCGACCTGCTGGCCGAGCACGAGTTCGCCGTCGGGTACTTCTACATGCGCAAGGGAGCGCCCGGGGCCGCCCTCGCGAGATTCGCCCAGCTCGAGCAGCGATTCCCGGAGTACGGCCGGCGGGACAAGCTTTTCTTCTTCGAGGGGCAGGTCCTGCAGCGGCTGGGCCGGCAGGACGAGGCGTCGCGCTACTACTCCCGGCTGGTCGAGGAGTTTCCCGCCAGCGAATTCGTCAAGAAGGCCGGCAAAAGAGGGGGGAGGCTCCCCCAGCCGGCCACGGCGTCCGTTGACACGGGGCGAAAGAGCGAGTAAAAGTACGGTACAATCCCATTTTGACCGTATTTTTTTAGGAGCCGCCATGCGCCTCCCCTCGCGTTCTTATGTGGTGCTGTCTCTCGCCATGACCTGGTCGGCGGCCGCGTTCGCGCAGACGGCGAGACCGGCGCCGCTCGGCGGCGCGAAGCTCGGCCCCGAGACCCAGAGCGCGACGCCCGTCGTCACCCGAGTCGAAAGACCGCTTCACGTTCCGGTGACGACCGACTCGGCCCCTCAGCCGGTCGGGTTCGAAAGCGACGTGTACTGCTTCGGGTACATCGGCGAGCCCGGCGAGCACTTTCCGCTGCGCGTACACGGGGCGGAAAATCTCTTCGAGCAGACCGACTACATCACCGACGACATGCTCTACGTGGACGGCGGATACGACGCGGGAATCAAGGCCGGCGACCAGTACTGGATCGTGACGCCGGAACAGGACGTCATCCATCCCCTCACCGAGAAGTCGATGGGCCGCTTCTACCAGTACCGCGGCCGCGCCGTGGTCGACAGCGTCGAGCCGCGCACGGCAATCGTCCGCGTCACGTCCGCGTGCACCGACATCCCGATGTTCGCTTCCCTCAAGAGGTTTGAGCCGATACCCATTCCCCTCGTCCGCAAGACCCCGATGGCGAAATCGGGCGACCTTCCTTCTGGTAAGGCCAGGGGACGGATCGTGTTCAGCCGCGACGGCGTCGTCGCTCTCGGCGCGGACCAGATGGTCATCGTCGACCTCGGGGCCGCGGACGGCGTTCAGCCGGGAGACTTCGTGACGATGTTTCGCTACTCCTCCGGCCGGGAGTACGGGATCAAGGCGATGGGGACGTACTGGGTCACCCTTCCGCCGCCGGCCGGTGTGTCCATTCCGAGGACATATCTCGGGGAAGGCGCCGTTCTGAACGTAGGCGATCGGTGGTCCGTCGTTCGCCTGACCGATTCGAATCGGATGCTCCAGGTCGGCGACGAGGTCGAGCTCAAGTAACGTCGCTTCGCTCGCTGCGGGACGTGCGTTCGCCGCCGCCAACCGCACGGGCGGAGGTTCGCCTGAAGGCTCGACCGCTCGCCGCGTCCCTCCGCTCGCTGCGCTCCCGCAGCGAGAGCCTCCTCCCTGCCGTCGCTTCCGCTCGCTGCGTTCGCTCCCGCTCCCGCAGCGTGAGCCTCCTCCCTCCCTTCGGTCGGGAGACTTCT
>JBDUBP010000202.1:0-9311 GCA_040004075.1 Acidobacteriota bacterium
GTGCGCGGCGAGGATGACCAGGAGCCGGAGAAGGATCCGGGAGTTGCGCATTCGTGAGGAAAGAGGGTTGAGCGTTTTGCGTTGAGCGTCGAGCGTCGAACGTTCAGAGGGGAAACGGGAAACGGGAAACGAAGGACAATTCGAACGGAGCCGCACATTCCCTCCCGGCGGCCCCCCGGCCGGCGCCTCCCGTCTTGACGCCCTTCGCCGTTCGACTTCGCCTCCGCCTTTCGCCCCCCACAGACACCATTCGTCCGATAGCCCCGTCGTAAGATCGGCTCTCCGGTGGCCGTTCAACCTCTCCTTCCGTTCGACGCGGAGCCTGTGCCCGCTTCCCCGCCTGCGGCGGCCGCGCGCCCGGCGCCCGCGCCGACGGTTGCGGCGGCCGCTCCGGCGCCGCCGTCTCTGGTGCCATCGCGGCTCATCGACGAGCTGAAACGCCTCGCCGCCGACCACCCGCTGGACGAAAAAATTCTTCTGTCCCCCTCCCTGCTCGTGGGTCACCAGACCGTCGAGCGTCTCGCCCGTTCCGGCGGGCTCGTCCTGAATCTCCGTGTCGAGACCCTTCGCACCCTCGCCCACGCGATCGCCGGGCCGGCGATCGCCCGGGAGGGCGCGCGGCTGCTCTCGCGCGCGCAGGCGCTCGCGTTGATCGAGCAGTCCTGCGAGGAGAACCTCGACGACGCGTCTTACTTCGGCGCCCTCCGCGACCGACCCGGTTTCCACCGCGCGATTCAGCACGCCTTCGACGAGCTGCGGGCCGCGGGCCTGACCCCCGGCGCGCTCCCCCCCGGAGCGTTCTCGGATCCCCGCAAGCCGCGGGAGCTCCGCCGCATTCTCGAGAGCTACGAGTCGGCGCTGCGGCTCGGAAAATGGGTCGACCGCGCCGAGGTGCTGCGGCGCGCCACGGAGCTCGCCTCGCCGGCGGCGAACGGGCCGCTGCTGCTGCTCCCCGACGGTGTCGACATCTCCGCCGCGGAACGCGCGTTTCTGGAGCGGTTCTCCGGAAACCGTCTCCTCACGGTGCCGGGCGACGCGCCCGAGACGTGGACGGAGAGGGCGCGAGAGGCGGCTCTGTTTCGCGCCGCCGGCGAGGAAAACGAGATCCGCGCCGTCTTCCGGGAAGTCCGCGCGTCCGGCATCCCTTTCGACCAGGCGGAAGTGCTCCATACGGACGCCGGAACGTATCCGGCGCTCGCGTTCGAGCTCGCCGCCGAGCATGGCGTTCCCTGCACCTTCGCCGGCGGAATCGCGGCGGCGTTCACGCGTCCGGGTCGCGCGGCGCTCGCCTACCTGCGCTGGATTGGAAACGGCTTCGAGGCGGACATCCTTCGGGAGGCGCTGGCGTCGGGCGTTCTGACCCTGCCGAAGGGGATTTCCCGCGTCGGCCCTCTCGCGGCCGCCCGCGAAATGCGGCGCGCGGGCATCGGCTGGGGCCGGGAGCGGCACCTCGCCTCGATCGAGCGTCGCGCGGCGGAGATCCAGTTCCGCAAGACGCGTGCGGAAGACGACGACGATTCGGAGGCGCGAAAATCCTGGCGGGAACGGCGGTTGGCGGCGCTCGCCGGGGCCCGGACGTTTCTTTCGCGCGCTCTCTCACTCGCGCCGGAGGAGACATCGGTCGATTTCGGCTCTCTCTCACGCGGCGCGCGCGACTTCGTTCGGGAGTTCGCGCGAGTGACCGGCGATCTCGACGCCGCCGCCGCCGCGGCCCTCGAGAAGCTGTTCCGGGAATTCGAATCGCTGACCGGCGCTCCGGTCGGCGTCGCCCGGGCCGTCAGGCGCCTCGAGGACGCCGTGCTTTCCCTCCACCTGACTTCCGACCGCCCTCGACCGGGGCGTCTCCACTTTGCCGAGTTCCGCTCCGGGGGATTCTCGGGCCGTCCGCACACCTTCGTGGTCGGCCTCGACGAGAAGAGGCACCCGGGCGGCGGACGCGAGGATCCCGTCCTATCGGACAACGAGCGCAAGCGGATCAACGCGCTGTCGTCCGCGGCCCTCCCTCTCGCGCCTGACCGTTCGCGCGAGACGGCGCAGGCTCTTCGGGCCGCCGTGGCGCGGCTGCGCGGCCGGGTCACCTTCGGGTACGCGGGCTGGGGGCTTCGCGATCTCGCGAACCCGGGCGAGGTATTCCCCTCCCCTTTCCTTCTCGAAGCGTTCCGGCTTCGCGCGGGCGAATCCGACGCGGACTACGCGCGTCTGGCAGATTCGCTCGGCGAAGGAGAGGGGTTCGTTCCCCCGATCGGCCGCGCGCTCGACGAGACCGAGTGGTGGCTGGCGAAGATCGGCGACCGGCGCGGGCCCTCCACCGCGGCGACCATCGCCAGTCTCCATCCCTGGCTCGCCGACGGCGTCATCGCGAAGGCGGCGCGTACCTCCGGAGCCCTGACGAAGTGGGACGGGGTCTTCTCCGCTCCGACGCCCGAACTCGACCCGCGCGGCAACGGCCAGCCGATGTCGGCCTCGCGCATCCAGGCGCTCGCGGAGTGCCCGTTCGGTTACTTTCTGCGGCACGTCCTGAAGCTCGAGGCCCGGGAGGAGCCCGAGCAGAAGGACTCGGAGTGGCTGGACAAGCGGACGTCCGGCAGCGTCATCCATCGGATCTTCCGGTTGTTTCTGGAGGACCTCACCGGGAAGGGCCGCCGGCCCGCTTACCCCGGCGATCTCGAGGCGCTCGACGCGCTCGCAGATCGGGAGCTTCTCGCCATGAGGAAGATCGTCCCGGCACGAAGCGAGCTCGCCTATTCCATCCGCCGCGAGGAGGTCCGGTTCGCCTGCCGCACGTTCCTGATGTCCGAGTCGGCGCGCTCTGTCGACCTCGAGCCCTTCGCCTTCGAGGTCTCGTTCGGGATCCTCGACGAGGAGCGCCCTTCCGAGCACCCGGATCCGGTCGAGATCGCTCTCGGCGGCGGACGGTCGATGCGGCTGCGCGGCGCGATCGACCGAGTCGATCGGGACCGCCAGGGCCGCTTCCACGTCTGGGATTACAAGACGGGCACCGCCAACTTCACGCACGAGGAGCTCGGGATTGCGGGGGGAAAGCAGATCCAGCCGGCCCTCTACGGGCTCGCCTGGAAAGCGATGCGCGCGCAAAAGGGCGAGACGGTCGAAGTTCCCGAATCGGGATACTTCTTCGTGGGACGGCGCGGGCTCGGGGAACGATTCGCGATTGCCTACGACGAGGACCAGACGCGAACCGCGCTGAACACCGTGTTCGACATGCTCGCGCGGGGGTTCTTCCCGCACTCCACCGACAAGGATTCCGACTGCTTCCCGTGCCGCGAGCTCAAGGGCTTCTGCGAGGGCCGCGAGGAGGCGGGAAAGAGCAGCAAGGCGAAAGTCGAGAAGTCGAGCGACCCCGTGATCGCCGCCTGGAGGAGGCTGCGTGACGTCTGAGCTGCGGGACGAGGCGCACCGCTCCCGGATCCGCGAAGCGATCGACCGCAACCTTCTGGTCGAGGCGGCGGCGGGCACAGGCAAGACCACGAGCCTGGTCGAGCGGATGGTCGCCCTGGTGGCGGCCGCCACGCCCGTGGGGCGGATCTGCGCCGTGACGTTCACGATCAAGGCCGCGGCGCAGCTCGACCAGAGATTTCAGAACGCGCTCGAAGAGGCCCTCCGGAAGGAGAGCGACCCGAAAGCCCGGGAGCTCTACGAGCAGGCCCTCGCGCAGCTAGACGCCTGCTTCATCGGCACGATCCACGCCTTCTGCTCGAGGCTCTTGCGCGAGCGCCCCGTGGAGGCGGGCCTCGATCCCGGCTTCGAGGAAATGGACGAGGCGCAGGACGAAGCCGAGCGCGCGGAATCCTGGCGCCGGTACGGGGAGCGTCTCTTCACGGAGGGCAGTCCCGTCCTCGGCCGGATCCTCGAAGCCGGAATGGAGCTCGAAGACCTTCGCGGCGCGTACGAGGTCCTTTGCGAGAACGGAGACGTCATCCCCGTGGCAGCCCCGCTCGGACCGCCCCCCGATCTCTCCAGAGTCCGCCCGCGGCTCGAAGCGTTTCTGGACCGCGCGGTCGCCGCAGTCCCCACCGCGGTTCCGGGCACCGGTTGGAACAGGCTCCAGGCAGCGCTGCGTGCGGCGGACCGCATGCGGCGGCTGCTCGACCTGGACTCCTCGCCGGACCTCGTCGCCGTTCTCCGGGAACTCGAGCGCGCCGGGAAGTTCGAGGCGAAGTCCTGGTCGAACAAAGCCGCCGGCGAAACGGTGTTCAAACAGCTCGAGGAGTTCCGCGCGGACGTGCTCGATCCCGCTCTTCGCTCCTGGCGCGAATACCTTCACCCGATCGCGATGGCCGCGATCGTCCCCGCGGCGGAGGAGTACGCGGCCTGGCGGCGGCGCGAGGCACGGGTCAACTTTCAGGATCAGCTCCTTTTCGCGCGCAACCTGCTTCGCGATCACCCCGGGGTGCGCGGGGCGCTCCAGGCGCGGTTCACCCCCGTGCTGGTCGACGAGTTCCAGGACACCGACCCGATCCAGGCGGAGGTCCTTCTTTATCTGACCGGCAGCGACACCAACGAAAGGGACTGGCGCCGGTTGAGACCCGTTCCCGGGTCTCTTTTCGTCGTGGGGGACCCGAAGCAGTCGATCTATCGGTTTCGCCGTGCGGACATCCAGACGTACGACACCGTCGGGGAGATCCTTCAGAAGTCGGGCGGCGAGGTTCTCCGGCTGTCTACGAACTTCCGTTCGAGCGCGGCGATCTGCAATTGGGCTAACGGCGTCTTCGAGAGAATCTTCCCGGAACGCGGGACTCCTTCCCAGGCCGCGCACGTCGCGCTCGATCTCTTCCCGGGCCAGCGGGCGAAGGATCTGGGGATCTTCCGCCTCGTCGTTCCCTTCTCCCAGCGGACGTCCGATCTCGTGGAGCCGGAGGCGGAGCGGATCGCGGGGACGATCTCGGCCGCCCTCGCCGGCCAGCCGCCCTTCGGAGCGGAGGGCGCCTCTCCGTCGGATTTCCTGATCCTGGCGAGGCGGCGGGCGAACCTCCCCTGTTATGCGCGCGCGTTGGAGGCCCGCGGGATCCCCTATGAGATCGCGGGAGGCGGAGCGTTCCGCGATTCGAAGGAGATCGCGGCTCTGCTCGCGGCGATCGAGGCGCTCGCGGACCCCGACGACGCGGCGGCTCTCGTCGCGACCCTGCGGGGACCTCTCTTCGGAGTGGATGACGAGTGCCTGTACCGCTTCCGTCAGGCGGGAGGCAACTTCGACTTTCGCGTCGCGCCGGCCGGGACCGCCGACGTCCGAATTCGACGCGCCTTCGGTCTGCTCCGCGAAGGAGCCGAGCTCGCCGACAGTCTCCCGCCCGCAGCCGCTCTTTCGAAATTCCTGGAGCGGCTCGGATCCGTCGCGCTCGCGGCTGGCGGATCTCTCGGCGACGCGCGCGCCGGTAATCTCTTAAAGGCGCTGGCCGCGGCGCGCGAGCTCTCCCGGGACCGGCAGGACTATCCCGAGATCGTGCGACGCCTTCGCGAGTTGACCGAGGTCGGGCGAGTCGAGGAAATGGTGACGCGGCCGGGCCGGGCCGACGTGGTCCGCCTCATGACGCTTCATGGCGCAAAAGGGCTCGAGGCGCGAATCGTTTTCCTCGCCGACCCCTATGATCCGAAGCGGGAGGAGCCGCGCGCATGGATCGACCGCTCGACCGATCCGGCCCGTGCCCACATCCTCGTCCAGCGCACGACCGGAGCCTTTTCCAGGGACGAAATCGCGAGGCCGCTCGACTGGGGCGAGAAGAAAGCGACCGAACGGGAGTTTCTGGAGCGCGAAGCCGAGCGACTGCTCTATGTCGCGGCCACCCGGGCGCGCGAAGCGCTCGTCGTCAGCCTCAACCGAAAAAAGAACGGCGACATCGGCGGCGTGTGGAGCGGGCTTCATTCCTTTCTGACTTGCGACCTCCCCGAAGCCGCCGGGGCGCCCGTCACCGGGGACGAGGCGGCCGATCCGCGCGAAACGGCCGCGGCCCTCAAGGAGTTCCGGGTCGGGCGCGAAGGCCGCGCCTCCTTCTCCGCTCGGCCGACCTACTCCGCCGTGAGCGTCACCGCGCTCGCGCACGCGGCGTCGGATCCGGCGGCGCGGCCCTTCGCTGCCGCGACGGGAAAGGGCATGTCGTGGGGCAGCGCGCTCCACCGGCTCCTTGAAGCGGTGATGCGCGATCCTTCGCTCGACCTGCGGAGCTACGCGGTCAACGTGCTCGCCGAGGAGGAGCGTCCGCCGGAGGACCTCGAGGAAGCCCTCGCCGCGGTCGAGGGCGTCCGGCGTTCTCCTCTCTGGAGCCGCGCGCTGGCCTCCCGCCGCTGCCTCGTCGAGGTGCCGTTTGCCCTTTCCGTGCCGTCGTCGGATGTGGGCGTCACCGACGGCCCCGCAGAAACTCTTCTGACGGGCGCGATCGATCTCGTGTTCGAGGAGGAGGAGGGCTGGGTTCTCATCGACTACAAGTCCGACACCGTTGCGGGAAATCGCGACGCGCTCGTTCGGTTCTACGAGCCGCAGATCGCCCACTACCGGCGGCGCTGGCGCGATCTGACCGGCCGCCCGACCCGCGCCGGTCTCTTCTTCATCCAGACGGGCGAGACCGCCTGGATCGGGGACGAATAGGCAGCTTTTCGTCACGCCGCGACCGGGAGAAGCCCTGATCCGCATCGCCTCGACTCAGGGCCCTCCGCCGCGCGAGCACCGGCACGACATCCCGAAGGACGGGTTCGGCCGAATCCCGCTGCGCAAGTTCGCGTACCCGCAGTGGAGCGGGCGGGAACGCTGAGGGAGTCTCTCCGTGGCGGAACGCCCGCCGGGAATACGTCCTTGTTGTACCGGTCGGAAGCGGCGCCGGCGCGTATCTGCCGCGCGCTCAGGGCCCTGGGACTTTTCCCGGCCTGAACCCGGCGGCTCGCGGTAGTCGTAATTGTGAAGCGAAGGTGACGCGAGCCTGAACGCGAAAGCGGCCTCGCTCGCGGGCCGCGCGATACACGCGCCGGCCATTGAAAGAGGTGCCTGGAAATGTCGGAAATGCTGACTCTCCCCGTTGTTCCGATGCGGAACTCGGTTCTTCTTCCCGGCGTCAGCCTGCCGATCGCGGCGGGAAGGCCCGCCACTCTGCGCGCCATCGAGGCGGCGCTGAAGGATCCCGAGCGGCGCGTCTTCGCGGTCGCCCAGCGGCAGGATGGCGACGAAGTCACGCCCGAAGGTCTCTACACGATCGGAACCATCGCGACTCTCGGCTCCGTCCAGCGCGGACTGGGCGGCATCCGGCTGGTCCTCGAAGGCCAGGCTCGCGGCATCGCGATGCGAATCGCCGCGCGGCACGGGTATCTCGAGGCGCAGGTGAATCAGCCTGCGGAGATGCTCGCGCTCGACTCCCGCGACGCCGCGTTTCTCGGACTCCACCGCGAGGCGAGAGAGCGGGCGGCGGAGCTCGGCCGCAAGATGGGCATCCCCAACGAGGCGATCGAACAGATCCTGGCCGAGGTCAACGAGCCGGGCCGTCTCGCCGACGTGGTCGCCGGCTACATCGACATTCCCGTCTCGGAGCGGCAGTCGCTGCTGGAAACCCTCTCGGTCGAGGATCGCCTCCGGCGCGTGCTGGTGCACGTCCAGAGGCAGATCGACGTCCTCTCCGCCCAGGAAGACATTCAGTCGAAGGTCAAGGAGGAGATCGGGAGCCGCCAGCGCGAGGCGTACCTGCGCGAGCAGGTCCGCGCGATCCAGAAGGAGCTCGGCGAAGGAGAAGGCGCGCAGGACGAGGCTTTGAAGGAGCTGCGCGCGAAGCTCGATTCCCTCGATCTTCCGCCCGAGGCGCGGAAGGAAGTAGATCGGGAGTGGCAGCGGCTGACCCGCGCGGGCCGCGAATCGATGGAATCCCAGGTCATCCGGACCTATCTCGAGACGCTCTCGGAGCTGCCCTGGAACGTCCGGAGCGACGAGCACCTCGACGTGAAGCGCGCCTCGGAAGTCCTCGACCAGGATCACTTCGGCCTCTCCGACGTGAAGGACCGGATCCTGGAGTTTCTCGCCGTCCGGCAGCTCGCCCAGTCGGCGGGCAAGGAATCGGAGAAGGCCGAGGCCGAGAAGAAGGCCGCGGCCGAATCCGCGGACGGCGCACCGCAGCCGGGCGTCGTAAAGGAGGAGGAGAGGCAGTCCGCCCGCGCGCGGGGCCGCATCCTGCTCTTCGCCGGACCTCCGGGAGTCGGAAAGACCTCCATCGCGAAGTCGATCGCGCGAGCGATGGGACGCAAGTACGTCCGCATCTCGCTCGGCGGCGCCCGCGACGAGGCGGACATCCGCGGCCACCGGCGCACCTACATCGGCGCGCTTCCCGGCCGCATCATCCAGGGCATGAAGCAGGCGGGCACCAAGAATCCCGTCTTCCTGCTCGACGAAGTCGACAAGCTGGGCGCCTCGTACCAGGGCGATCCGGCGAGCGCGCTGCTCGAGGTCCTGGACCCCGCGCAGAACGACAGCTTTACGGATCACTACCTCGCGGTGCCTTTCGATCTCTCGGAGGTCCTCTTCATCGCGACGGCGAACTTCATCCAGAACATCCCCGGCCCGCTGCTCGACCGGATGGAGGTCGTCAACTTCGCCGGCTACACCGAGCAGGAGAAGCTCGCCATCGCGCGGAGCTACCTCGTTCCGCGCCAGGTGGAGGAGAACGGGCTCGGAAAGTCTCAGCTCGAGATCACCGACGGCGCGCTCTCCGAGGTCATCTCGTCGTACACGCGCGAGTCGGGCGTCCGGCAGCTCGAACGCGAGCTCGGACGGCTCGCCAGGAAGGTCGCGCGGCGGATCGCCGCGAAGGAGATCGAGACGTTGACCGTGGGCGGCGACGACGTGCGCGCGCTCCTCGGCAGACCTAAGGTCCATCCCGAGAAGATGGCGCGGGAAGACCAGGTCGGCATCGCCACAGGGATGTACTACACGCCCGCGGGCGGTGACATCATGTTCGTCGAGGCATCGCTCATGCGGGGCAAGGGCGAGCTCATCCTGACGGGCCAGCTGGGCGACGTCATGAAGGAGTCGGCCCGCGCGGCGTGGACCTTTGCCCGGTCGCACGCCGCCTGGCTCGGAATCGAGGAGACGGACTTCGAGCGCGACATCCACATCCACGTTCCGGCCGGCGCGATCCCGAAGGACGGGCCGTCGGCGGGGATCGCCATGGCGTCCGCGGTCGTCTCCGCGCTGTCGAAGCGCCCCGTGAAGAACGACCTCGCCATGACGGGCGAGATCACGATCTCCGGACGGGTCCTCCCGATCGGCGGGCTGAAGGAGAAGATCCTCGGCGCCGTCCGGTCCGGGATCCGGCACATCCTCATCC
>JBDUBP010000126.1:0-29704 GCA_040004075.1 Acidobacteriota bacterium
CCATGAAGCTCGACCGCCGCGTAAAGCAGCTGAAGGACAACGGGGACCGGGCTCTGGCTCTCGAGAGCCTGCTCGAGGGCGAGGCCACCCTGGTCATGGTCCGGGTCGCCCTCTCCCAGCTCCCCGGCGGGCAGAGCTCGGAGGTCGAGGAAGGCCTCGCCCCTCTCCTTTCCGCCGGAGCGCTCGAGAGCGCCAACATGCCGAAGGATCTCCCCGACTATTTCGCGCAGCAGCTCTTCTTTCCCTACGTCGAGGGGACCGCGTACGTGCGCCGCGTCGTGAAGGCCGGCGGCTGGGCGGGAATCGACCGCATGTGGAAGAACCCGCCCTCGACGACGTCCGAAATCCTTCACGAGGGGCCGGCGTTCGTCCCCGCCGAGGACCTCATGACCGCTCCGGCGGCCGACCGCCTGGCGCCCCCCGGCTTCCGGACGCTGTACACGGACACGATCGGCGAGTGGGGCGTCCGCTTTCTCCTTCGGCGGGGGCTCGCCGCGGCTCAGGCCGATCCCCTCGCGGCGGGGTGGCGGGGAGACCGGATCGCGTTCTACGCCGCCGGCCGGGACATCGCCTACGTGTGGAAGCTGCGGTTTGACTCCCCCGGCTCCGCAGAGCGGTTCGCCAACGCGTGGACGGCCGCGGCGAAGCTCGGCGGCGCCGTGACCCGCAGAGGGCCGGACCTGACGATCGTCAAAGGGGGAAAGAAGTTGAGAGTTGAGAGTTAAGCTTCGCGCTTCGCCCTTCGCCCTTCGCCCAACTGAAAACTGAAACTGAGAACTGAGAACTGAGAACTGAAAACTAACTCCCCATCTGACTGAGACTCATCGGGATCAGCACGAACATCTGGATCGCGTCGAAGGTGCCGTGCGCGACGATGCAGGGCAGCACGTTCCCGTAGAGCACGAAGGTGGCGGAGAGCACCGCCGAGATCACCAGGATTCCCACCAGCACGAGCGGCTGTCCGTAGACGCCGTGCGCCGCTGTGAACATCAGGGTCGCCGCAAGCGGGCCCACGCGCGTCTGCAGGAAGGAGCGGAAGAAGAGCTCCTCGACCACCATCGCGGAACAGACGATCGCGATCCGGATCGCGAGCGGCTGGGAAACGATCCAGCGGATGGTCGGGCTTACTCCTCCCGGGGCCGCGGGACCGACTCCGCGCTGGCGCAGCACGTACCAGGTCAGGACGACTCCGATCAGCACGACGATCGTGAGCAGCCATCCGGCCAGGCCGATCCAGAGGCCGGCGCCCAGGTCCGCCGCGGGGCGCGCGCTTTTCAGCTTCAGGAACTCGGCAACGGAGATCCGCCGCGAGAGGGCGTAGTAAAGAGCGAGGAACAGCAGCAACACGGCGTGAACGGCGAACAGGGATAACACGGACAGGTGCTTGGTCTCAGGCCGGGCCCCGGCCAGGCCCCCGGCGAACGGAATGGCGACGGTCAAGAGGAGAACGGCGCCCAGAAGGCAGACCGCCAGCGCCCTCCGCGACGGCTCGGTCAAACCGTCCTGCAGGAGGAGCTCACGGGATCGCGCGCGCGCGAACGACACGGCGATGCCCGTGCAGCCGATCGCCAGCAGAGCGGCGAAGAGTGAATTGTTCATGTGACGCCGAGCTCCTCCGCGGGCGGTGGAGGATAGCAGAGAAAAGTTGGGTTGAGCGTCGAGCGTTCAATGCTGAGCGTTCGGAAGTTCGAAGTTGAGAGTCCACGACTCCGCGGGCGCGGCCGAATCTGGTTCGGACGCTCGACGCTCGACGCTCGACGCTCGACGCTCGACGTTCGACGTTTGACCAACCCCGTGTCGATCGCCCGGCTTTCGACTAAGGTACTCCGATGAAAACAGCGCTGCTGGCGGCTCTCGCGTCTTTGCTTTCCCTCTTCGCCGCCGCGGCTCCCGATCCCGTGGCGGGCGACTTTCACATTCGGGATTTCCGTTTCGTCACCGGGGAAACGCTCCCGGACCTCGTCCTTCATTACCGGACGATCGGCACGCCCCGGCGGGACGCTTCCGGGACCGTCCGCAATGCGGTGCTCGTGCTGCATGGGACGACGGGATCCGGGAAGGGCTTCCTGAGCGCCAACTTCGCAGGGACGCTCTTCGGGCCCGGCCAGCTCCTCGATGCGTCGCGCTACTACCTGATCCTTCCGGACGGCATCGGCCACGGCGAGTCGAGCCGGCCGAGCCAGGGTCTCCACGCCCGCTTCCCGCGCTACACCTACGACGACATGGTGGCGGCCCAGCACGCCCTCGTCACCTCGGAGTTGGGGGTCAACCACCTGCGGCTCATCCTCGGGACCTCCATGGGGGCGATGCACGCCTGGGTGTGGGCGGAAAAGTACCCCGGATTCGTGGACGGCCTCGTCCCGCTCGCCGCGGTCCCCGCCGCGATCGCCGGACGCAACCGCGTGCTTCGCAGAATGATCTCCGAGGACATCCGGGAGGATCCCGAGTGGAAGAGCGGGGAGTACACCTCCCAGCCGCGGGGGCTCCGGGCGGCGGTGCAGATCCTGCTCGTCATGATCTCCGCCCCGGTGCAGTGGCAGACCCTCGCGCCGACACGCGACGCCGCGGACCGCCTCCTCTCGGACCAGATGGCCGCGCGGCTGGCGAGCGCGGACGCCAACGATTTTCTGTACGCGTTCGAAGCCTCCCGCGAGTACGACCCCTCGCCCGGACTCGAGAAGATCGAGTCCCCCGTGCTCGCGATCAACTTCGCGGACGACACCATCAACCCTCCGGAGCTCGGCCTCATGGAGAGGCTGATCCCGCGAGTCCCCAAGGGCCGGTACGTGCTGATCCCGACGGGTCCTCTGACGCGCGGCCACGGAACCCACTCGTGGCCCGCCGTCTGGGGAGAGCACCTGAAGACGTTCCTGGAGGAGCTGCCGGAGACGGGGAGGTAGGCGGGAGGCGAGAGGCGGTAGGCGGGAGGCGGGAGGCGATGGGCGGCCGGCCCGTGAAACTCTTGATAACGTCGGCCTTCGCCCAGAGAACAGGCGAAGGAGGACGGGGATGAGCGATTCTTCCGTCGGAAAACCGATCGATCGCGTCGACGGGCGATTGAAGATCACCGGCGCGGCGCGCTATTCCGCGGAGAACCGTCTCGAAGGCCTCGTCCACGGGGTCCTCGTGACGAGCACGATCTCGAGAGGAAGCATCGTCTCGATGGACGCGAGGCCCGCGCGTGAGTCGCCCGGCGTTCTCGCCGTCCTCCACCGCGGAGCGGCCCCGAAGGTGGCCAAGCCGAAGTCGGACTTTTTCGCCGGTGGGATGCTCGGCGAGGAGCGGATGCCTTTCGAGGACGACGTCGTCCATTACGCGGGCCAGCCGATCGCCCTGGTCGTCGCCGCGACGCTGCAACAGGCGCGATTCGCGGCCTCCCGGGTGCGCGTCGCCTACCGGAATGAGGAGCCGCTTCTCGATCCGATGGATCCTCGCGCCCCATCCTCCTTTCCGAAGCAGAGTTTCGGCGAGGAGCTCCAGTACCGCCGGGGCGACGTCACGGCCGCTTTGGCGGCGTCCGGAACGGTGCGGGTCGAGGCGACCTACACGACACCCGTCGAGACCCACAACCCCATGGAGCTCTCCGCGACGGTGGCCGAATGGCGGGGCGACCGCCTCGTCGTCTACGACGCGACGCAGTGGGTGATGGGAACGCGCGCGATCCTCGCCGAGACGTTTGAAATCCCCCGGAAGAACGTGCGCGTCATCTGTCCCTTCGTGGGAGGCGGGTTCGGGTGCAAGGGCTTCCAGTGGCCGCACACGATCCTCGCGGCCATGGCGGCGCGCGCGGTCCATCGCCCCGTCCGGATCGTCCTGACACGCGCGCAGA
Source organism: Acidobacteriota bacterium (assembly GCA_040004075.1). Classification (GTDB taxonomy): domain Bacteria; phylum Acidobacteriota; class Thermoanaerobaculia; order UBA5066; family Gp7-AA6; genus JALYUA01. The sequence continues at coordinate 3,830 of JBDUBP010000126.1, forward strand.
TGTTCTCCTCCGTCGGGCATCGCCCTCCGACGAATCAGAAGCTGACGATCGCGGCGTCGCCCGAGGGAAAGCTCACGGCGATACGCCACGAGACGGTGCAGCCGAGCTCGCCGATGTCCGAATACGTGGAGGCATGCGGGCTCTCGACGAGCCCTCACATGTACGCCTGCGCCAACGTCGAGGCCCCGCATCAGCTCGTCCGGATCAACGTGGCCACGCCGACACCCATGCGCGCCCCGGGCGAGTGCCCCGGCACCTGGGCGCTCGAGTCCGCGATGGACGAGCTCGCTGAAAAGCTCTCGATCGATCCGATCGAGCTCCGCCTTCGAAATCACGCCGACGCGGACCCGTCGACGGGAAAGCCTTTTTCGAGCAAGTACCTCAAGGAGTGTTACGCGCTCGGCGCTCAGAAATTCGGCTGGGCCCGGCGGACCCCCGCGCCCCGATCGATGCGCGACGGCGATCTCCTGGTCGGATGGGGCGTCGCGACGGCGACCTATCCGGGCTACCGGTTCCCGGCGTCCGCGAAGATCTCCCTGGCCGCGGACGGGACTGCGACCGTGCGCACCGCCGCGCACGATCTGGGCACGGGGGCCTATACCGTTCTGACGCAGGTGGCGGCGGACGCGCTCGGGCTTCCGCAGGATCGCGTCAGGCTCGAGCTCGGCGATTCCGATTTCCCCGCGGCGCCGGTCGCGGGCGGATCAAACACGACCGCGAGCGTCAGCGAGGCGATCATCCAGGCCGGCGCGGCGATGCGCGACACGCTGGCGAAGCTCGCCGCCTCGGACCCGCGTTCACCGCTCGCCGGGATTGCCGCGAAGGACACCGTGCTCGCGGCCGGCCGCCTCGCGGCCTCCGCCGACCCCGCGAAGTCCGTGGACTGGAAGGACCTGGTCCGCGCGTCGGGCCGCGCCACGATCGATGCCGAAGCGTCCGTGAAGCTGGATGACGAAAAATCGAAGGCGTATTCGTTCCACTCGTACGGAGCCCAGTTCTGCGAGGTCAAGATCGACCCGCTTCTTCCTCGGGTGCGCGTGACGCGGTTCGTCTCGGTCATCGACAACGGGCGGGTGTTGAACCCCAAGACGAGCCGCAGCCAGATCCTGGGCGGCGTCACGATGGGGATCGGAATGGCCCTGATGGAGCACACGGCCTACGACGACAGGACCGGCCGGGCCATCACCGACAACCTCGCCGACTACGCCGTCCCGGTCAACGCCGACATCGAGGGAATCGAGGCGTATTTCATCGATCGCCCCGACCCCCGGATCAACACGCTCGGGTGCCGGGGCATCGGCGAGATCGGAATCACGGGAGTCGCCGCGGCGGTCGCCAACGCCGTTTACCACGCGACGGGCCGGCGCATCCGCGATCTGCCCATCACGCCGGACAAGCTGCTTTAGGACGGGAGGGGGCAGGCGGGAGGCGGACGGAATTCTCCGCGGTCAACTAGATCGGGAATCGAAAGCTTCGCCATTCGCCTTTCGCCGGTCGCCTTTCCCTCCCACCCAGTTTCCCTTCGCCTTCCCTCACCAGACCCTCGGCTAAACCTCGGGACTTTCTGCCTGCATTTCCCGTAAGCCTCTCCGGGGGCCGCTCTGCAGGCTCCGGGGAGGCTCACGATGGCCAGGTTTCGTCTGACGGTCAACGCGACGCGGCGGGAGGTGGACGCCGAGCCCGATACGCCGCTTCTGTGGGTCCTGCGCGACCGGCTCGGCTTGAACGGCACGAAGTACGGTTGCGGAGTCGGCGTGTGCGGGGCGTGCACGGTCCTCGAAGGCGGCAAGGAGATCCGGTCCTGCCAGGTTCCGGTCCAGGCCGCCGCCGGCCGGCGGTTCACGACGATCGAAGGGCTGTCCCGGGACGGATCGCACCCGTGCCAGCGGGCGTGGCTCGAAGAGGACGTCTCCCAGTGCGGATACTGCCAGCCCGGGATGATCCTGGCCGCCGCGGCGCTCCTCGAGAGATCTGCCCGGCCGACGGACGCGGAGGTGGACGCCGTCTTCTCGGAGCACGTCTGCCGGTGCGGGAGCTATCCGCGCATCCGGCGCGCCGTCGCCCGCGCGAGCGCGGCCGGGGGTGCCCGATGAGCTCTTCCCGGCGCGGATTCCTGCAGACGGCGGTCCTCGGAGGCGCCGCGATCCTCCTGAAGCTCCCCGTCCTGGCGCAGGAGGCGCCGGCCGGAAAGCCGAAGCGATTCGAGCCCAACAAGTGGATCACGGTCGGAGCGGACGGGCGCGTCACCCTGATCGCGCCGCGCTCGGAGATGGGACAGGGCGCAAGGACGTCGCTGGCCATGATTCTGGCGGAAGAGCTCGAGGCGGACTGGAAGTCGATCGTCCTCGAGCACGCGACGCCGGGGCCGAAATATCCCGGCATGCGCACGAGCGGGTCGAGCAGCGTTTCGGATTGCTGGCGGGCCCTCCGGTTGGCCGGGGCAGCGGCGCGGGAGATGCTCGTGGAAGCGGCGGCACGCAGGTGGTCGGTCCCGGCGGCGGAGTGCCGCGCCCGCAACAGCGCGGTCGTCCATGCGCCCACAGGCCGCATATTCGGGTACGGCGAGCTCGTCCCCGCGGCCGTCACGCTGCCCGTCCCGGAAAATCCGCGCCTGAAGGACCCGAAGGACTATCGGCTGCTCGGAACGCGCGTCCTCCGTCTCGAGAGCCGGGCGATCGCGACGGGCCGCGCCGTCTACGGGATCGACGCCCGGCCGTCGAACGCACTCGTCGGTGTCGTCGCCCGATGCCCCGTCCCGGGCGGCCGCGCCCGCGGCTTCGATCCTGCCGCGGCGACGGCCGTGCCCGGCGTGCGCGAGGTCGTGCGCCTTTCGACGGGAATCGCGGTCGTGGCCGACGACACGTGGGCGGCGATGAAAGGACGCGACGCGCTGAAGGTGGACTGGGACGAAGGCGAGAACCGCGCCGACTCCACGGAGACGTACTGGAAGCGGCTCGAGACCGCATCGGCCCGCGCGCATGTGACGCGGAAAGTGGGGGACGTCGAGGCGGCGCTGTCTCGTTCGGCGCGCCGCCTCTCAGCCGAATATCGCTACTCGTTCCAGGCGCACGCGCCGGTCGAGCCGATGAATTGTTTCGCCGACGTCCGTGACGGGCGCTGCGAGATTCGTGTCGGAACACAGGCGCCGAACGAAGCGCAGGCCGCGGCGGCGAAGCTGCTGGGAATTCCGCTCGAGGCAGTCACTCTCCACGTGACGCTTCTCGGCGGCGGCTTTGGACGGCGCCTGGATCACGACTACGTTCCGGAGGCGGTCGAGCTCTCCCGCGCGATCCGGCGTCCGGTCCAGGTCGTCTGGACCCGGCGAGACGACTTCGAGAACGATCGGTTCCAGCCGGCATCGCTCCATAACCTGTCGGCGGGGCTCGACGCCACGGGCCGGCTGATCGCCTGGTCTCACAAGATGACGAGCTTCCACCTGACGATGTTCGGCCCGTACGAAGAGGGCAACGTGGACCCGGACAGCGAGAACCCGTGGGGCGCCTTCGACTGCCCCTACGAAATCCCGGCGCTCTCCGCAGCGTCGTCTGTTGCGAGGTCGCCCGTGCCGACGGGGGCGTGGCGGGCGGTCGATTACCCGCCCTCCGTCTTCGCGCGCGAGTCGTTCTTGGATGAAGTCGCCGCGGCCTCGGGCCGCGATCCCGTGGCGCTGCGTCTCGACCTCCTGAAGAGCCCGGAGGTGGTCAAGATCGGATCGGGCGAGATCGACCGGCGGCGCCTCTCCGCCGTGATCGCGCTCGCGGCGCAGAAGGCATCCTGGTCGGCGCCTCTTCGCGCGGTACCCGGCCGGAGGGTCGGCCGCGGGATCGCCGCCAATGTCTACCACGCGAGGACCCACATGGCCCAGGTGGCGGAAGTGTCGGTCGGAAAAGAAGGCGACGTGCGGGTCCATCGGGTTGTCTGCGCGGCCGACTGCGGTCAGGTGATCAACCTCTCGGGGGCGGAATCGCAGGTCGAAGGCGCGATCGCCTGGGGGCTCTCCGCCGCATTGAAAACCGAGATCACGTTTCGGAATGGAAGCGTCGAGCAGCACTCGTATCGGGACTATCCGGTGCTCCGCCTTCCGGAAATGCCTTCCATAGAAACCTACATGGTCTCGAGCGGCGCCGGCCCCTCCGGGATGGGCGAGCAGCCAGTTCCGCCGGTCGGCCCCGCGGTCGCAAACGCGATCTTCGCGGCGACCGGCGTGCGGGTGCGGAAGCTGCCGGTGAGGGCCGACGAGGTCGTCGATAGAGGGTAGGCGGGAGGAGGAAGGAGATCGGGAGCCGGGAAACGGGAATCGGGAAGGGAAACGGGAAAATTAGACGAGAAAAAACTCATGGACTCTCGACTCTCGACTCTCCACAGGACGCTACGCTGAACGCTCAACGCTCAACCCTTTTCCCCCTCCTCAACTCGGATTCTCGATGATCCTCAAGTCGCAGGTGTGGCGCTCGACGCGCGGATAGACCAGGGTTTTTCCGTCCGCGCTGACCGAGAAGCCCGGCCAGCCCTGCGCGGTGAGCGACGCGACGTGCGTCGGGGCGCCGCCGAACGGGAGGAACACGACGTCCGCATCCGGGTGGTCTCCGCAGAGCTCGCGATAGTAGAGACCCGCCGCCGTCACCTGCCAGTTGGCCCAGTCTTCCGGCCCGAGCGACGCGACGACGCGCTCGGGAGCCCCGCCGGCGGCCTGCTTCCAGATCCCGGCGGCGTCGGCGCGGGTGTAGAACAGCGCCGACCCGTCCGGCGCCTCCTGCGCCGCGTAGCCGCCGTCGCCCGTCGCGGCGGTCAGGGCGCGAGACGTCAGATCGAGCCGCCAGACGCGAGAGGCGCCGGAGCGCCGCGACGCGAAATAGATCGCCCGGCCGTCGTGGGACCACGCGGGCGCCACGGCGTCGGCATCGCCGGTCGGCATCGCCTCGGCGACTCCTCCCGCGGCGGCGATCGTATAGAGCCGCGCGCGCGCGCCCTCCCGGGCGGAGAAGACGAGCCGGCGGCCGTCGGGGGACCAGCGGGGGGTCTCGATGCGCGCCCCGCGAAACGAGGTGATGCGCACGGGCGCTCCCCCGCTCTCGCCGACGACCCAGATCTCGTGGCTTCCCGAACGAGTCGAAACGAAGGCGACCCGCCGGCCGTCCGGAGCGACATGCGGCTGGAAATCCCATTCGTCCGCCGCCGCCGTCAGGCGGAACGGTGCGGCGCGGGCCGCGGTCGGGACGCTCCAGAGGCCGACCTCGTAGGTCCAGCTCTCGTACGCCATGAGGTTGCGGCCGCGGGCGACTGAGGGGTGCTTCATCTTCGCTCCGCCGCCGGCGACGAACGTCGGCGTCCCGCCTCCCGAGGAAACCCGCCAGATGCTGTAGATGCCCGCGCGGCTGGACGAGAAGAGGATGCTTCGTCCGTCCGGCGCCCACTCGAGACCCATCAGATCGCGGTCGTCCGACGTCAGGCGCACGGGATCTCCGCCCTGCAGGGGAGCGCGGTAGATGTCGCCGACGCCGTCCGTCACGTTGCGGCAGAAGGCGATCTCCCGGCCGTCCGGAGAGAAGGACGGAGATGTGTCGCCGAGGAGTCCCGCGGGGGGCGCCGTCACGCGGCGGCGTTCGAGCGTGTCGGGAGAGAGCAGCTCGATCCGGAGCGACGAGGCCGAGGCGTCGCGCACGGGCAGGGCGAGCCACCGGCCGTCGGGCGACCAGGCGAGCCGGCGGTAGTCGCGATCGCCGCACTGCGCGAGCGGGCGCTCGGCGCCGCCGAGCGCGGAGACAATGAGGATCCGGCAGTCTGAGGCGCGGGATCGAGTGAACGCGATCCGCTGCCCGTCGGGCGACCACGCGGGGGTCCGGTCCTCGAAACCGGGTGCCGTCGTCAGACGCAGCGGAGCGTCGCCGTCGACCATCTGCACGTAAAGGCTGTGCGCCTCCCCCGAGCCGCCGTTCCAGGCGAACGCGACCCGGCTGCCGTCCGGAGACACCGCGGGGTCCCGCTCGTCGCCGGGAGTCGTCGTTAACGGGCGCACGCGCATCGCCGGAGCGGGAGCCGGCAGCCGCCGCAGGACGAGCACCACAGCGGCGCCGGCGAGCCCCGCCGCGAGCGCGATGCGAAGCGCGCCGGAACGCGGGCGCGGTCCCTGGCGCCTGGGATGGGGGACTGCCTGTTCTCCGACCGCGTCAGAGCCCGTTCGCTGCGCGTGAGCCGGCTCGTCGCCCGGCGCGGCCGAGGGTTCAGCCGGCCCGAGCAGGGTCGCCGGCTCGGCCGGCGCGAGCAGAGTCGCCGGCTCGACCGGCGCGACCGGGCTGGCCGGCTCGACGGGCGCCACGAGACGGTAACCGGATTTGCGGATCGTCTCGATCACACGCGGCGCGGAGGCCGTGTCGCCGAACGTGCGCCGCAGCTCGCCGATGGCCCGGGTCAGGACGTCCTCGGTCACGAAGGCGCTCTCCCAGACCTCCCGGAAGAGCTCTTCTTTCGTGATGACTTCGCCCGGCCGCGACGCGAGCAGGAGGAGCACGCTCATGACCTTGGGCTCGAGCGTCGCGGCCCCGAGCGGAGAGACGACGCGATTCCGCGCGGGCTGCACGATCCGGCCGGCGAGGGAAAAGTCTCCGGCGCGCGGCGCTGCCGGGGCGGCCTCCGCCCGTTCCCGCGGCTCGACGCTCATCGGGCCTCCACTTCTGGATTCTACGCGGCGCGAGCCCCGAAGTTCGGCGGTCCGCCTCCAGCTTCCGGCGCGCTCGGATAACATCCGCGCTTCCCAAACAGGAGGCCGCGTGCGCAAGACGGTGTGGATTTCGATGCCGCTGTTGATCTCGGCCGCTCTGGCGCCGGCCTTTGCGAGCGCGGCGGACAGCGCCCGGCTCTCCAAGAACGCCCCGCTCTCCAAGGATGAGGAGCGCCGACGCTTCCATCCGCATCGGACGGGGACAGACCCCGCCGCCCGCGCGAAGGCCGCCGCGCAGCGCGAATCGATGGAGAAGGCGTCGCTCTTCGGAGCGCTCAAGTTCCGAAACGTCGGGCCCGAGATCCAGGGAGGACGGGTGGTGGATCTGGCCGCGCCCGCCAACCACCCCGACTCGCTCGTGGTCGCCTTCGCCTCAGGAGGGCTCTGGCGCACCGACAATCGCGGAGGCACCTGGACGGCGCTCTTCGACTCGCAGCCCACGCTGACGATCGGCGCGTTCGCCCTCGCCGACGGAGACGCCCGCACGATCTACGTGGGCACGGGCGAAGCGAACTCGAGCCGCACGTCCTACGCGGGTACGGGGATGTACAAGACGACGGACGCCGGCCGGTCGTGGGAGAGCCTCGGACTTCCGGACACGCACCACATCGCGCGCATCGTGGTCGACCCGCGGAGTCCGGACACGGTGCTCGTGGCCGCGATGGGCCACCTCTACACGGACAACCCGGAGCGCGGGGTGTATCGGAGCGCCGACGGCGGACGCACCTGGTCGCGGACGCTCTTCGTCGATGATCGGACGGGCGCGATCGACATCGTGGCGGACCCCCGAAACCCGGACGTGGTGTACGCCGCGACGTGGGAGCGCGCGAGAACGGCGGCTAATTTCCTCGAGAGCGGCCCGGGAAGCGGCGTCTGGAAATCGACCGACGGCGGAAAGACATGGAAACGCCTCACAGGATCGCTTCCCTCCGGGGCGACTCTCGGCCGCATCGGTCTCGCCCTCGCCGCGTCGAGACCCGACACGGTGTACGCCGTGCTCGACAATCAGGCCGTCCGCCCCGAAACGGAGCCGTTCGACGAGGAGGCGCCCCCCGGTGACCTCACTCCCCGGCGGCTCAAGGCGCTCACTCCCGAAGCCTTCTCGCGGCTGGACGACGCGACCGTCTCGCGGTTTCTCCAGCGCAACGATTTCCCGAAGACCGTGAAAGCCGCGAGGCTCAAGAAGGACGTGGCCGCCGGGAAGGTCACGGTCGCGGACCTGCTGGCGTATCTCAAGGACAGCAACCGGGACCTCTTCGAGAACGAGGTCGTAGGGCTAGAGGTCTATCGCACGGATGACGGCGGCGCGAGCTGGAAGAAGACGCACGCGGGGCGGATCGAGAAAGTCTTCTACTCCTACGGCTACTACTTCGCGCGCATCGCGGCGGACCCTTCCAATCCCGAACACTTCTACATTGGCGGGGTCCCGATGATCGCGTCGACCGACGGCGGAAAGACGTTCAAGGGGATCGACCAGCGCGGGGTCCACGGCGATCACCACGCGATCTTCATCGATCCGAAGACGCCGTCGCGCGTGGTCATCGGCAACGACGGCGGGATCAACATGTCGGCCGACGGAGGCGAGACGTGGACGAAGCTGAACAACATCCCCGTCGGCCAGTTCACGACGCTCGCGGTGGACGACGCGGAGCCGTACAACATCGTGGGCGGTCTGCAGGACAACGGCGTCATGCGCGGGCCGTCGACGTACCGCCCCGGCAAGACCGATCCGCAGGCATGGAAATCGATCTGGGGAGGCGACGGAAGCTGCGTCGTCATCGACCCGAAGGACAGCAACATCATCTACGCCGCGGGACAGTTCGGCGCGTCCGGGCGGATCAACCTGAAGACCGGCGAGCGGCAGCGGCTGCGCCCGCGGCCCGAGCTGTCGGCGGCGAAGAAGGAAAAGCCGCTCCGCTACAACTGGATCACGCCATTTCTGCTCTCTCCGCACTCCCGCGAAATCCTCTATTACGGAACCAACCGCCTCTATCGCTCCTTCGACCGGGGCGACACGTGGACGGCGATCTCGGAGGAGTTGACCTCGAACCGCGAGCAGGGAGACGTCCCGTTCGGGACCATCACTTCCATCGCGGAATCACCGAAGCGCTTCGGGGTCCTCTTCGTGGGGACGGACGAAGGCCGGGTCCGGGGCTCGCGCGACGGGGGCAACACGTGGGCGGATCTCTCGAAAGGTCTGGCGCGCGACAAGTGGGTGACGCGCGTCATCGCCTCCGCCTTCGACGAGGGGACGGTCTACGTCTCGCAGAACGGCTACCGCGACGACGACTTCAGCGCGTACCTCTTCCGGTCGACCGATTTCGGGAGGACCTGGCAGTCTCTCTCGGCGGGGCTTCCCGCCGAGACGATCAACACGGTCCGGGAGGATCCCAAGGCGAGGCACCTCCTCTACGTCGGGACCGACTCGGGCGTCTTCGCCTCGCTCGACCGCGGCGCGACATGGACGGCACTGGCGGGCGGACTGCCGCGGGTGGCCGTGCACGACGTCGCGGTGCAGCCTCGGGAGGGCGATCTCGTGGTCGCGACCCACGGACGCAGCGTCTATGTCGCCGAGGCCGGGCCGCTGCGCCGCATGAAAGATGGACCGCCGGCCGAGCCGCTCGTCGCCTTCCCGATCAAGTCGCTCAAGCTGTCCGCCAGGAAGGGCTACGGCGACCATCCGTACTTCACGTGGGGCCGGGAGGACCCGGCCGTCCGGATCGCGTGGTGGTCGAAGACGGGCCAGCCCGTCTCGCTGTCGATCCAGGACGAGAACGGGAGTCCCTGGAAGGAGCTCACCGGTCCGGCCGCGTCGGGTTTCAACGTGATCGAGTACGACCTCTCCGCGGACCCGAAGCTCGCCGACGCCGCGGAAGCGAAGGCCCGCGAAAAAGCGCTCGCGGCCGCGAAGCCCAGAGACGCCGCGGCGCCCGCCGCTCCCCTTCCCGCGGCGGTCGCCGCCGACGCCGATGACGACGCGGAGCCCGCGAAAGCCGACGACGAAAAGCCCGCTTCCGGCCCGAAAAAACCGCTCGATCCGGATCTTTACCGGCTCCTGGAGGATCCGCTCCGCGCGACCCGAAAGCGGTACCTGCCGCCCGGAACGTACTCCGTTCAGCTCCGCTCGGGAAACGCCTCGCAGAAGACGACGCTGCGGATCCTGCCGGAGCCCGAAGGGCGGTTTAGCGAGGACTGAGGAAGTTGAGAGTTGAGAGTTGAGAGTCAATCGGGTGAGGGAGGCTGCCCCCACGGAGAACCGACGGCCCTAGGGCGCACTCCAGCGCGCGAGGAATCGCGCGTGAGAGGAATAACGGATGACCTCGCGCCGGGGGCTCGGGGGGGCGAGCTGCTCCGCGAAGCCCTTGTTGGACAGCTCCGGCAGCTTTTCGAGGTCAGGAGGGGCGATCCGGATTCCCCGGGGGCCTCGTACGATCTTGCTCCTTCGTTCCTGCATGGGACCTTTCATTCTAATCGAGAAGCCCGCGCCTCATTCCTCTGGTTGGAAGAGTTTAAGCAAGAGTCGCGCCGGCGAATTCGAGGGCGGCCACGTGACGACGGCGCACACCCGAATGCTTTCGCTTGGAGCCCTCCGCTAGCACGCCGTCGAGTCGCTCGCCGTGACTTCTGCTTGACGCAGGCTTCGAGGCTGCACGTTCGCGACTCACCCTTCGCAATTCAACCTTCCCTCCTCGCCCGCGACGGCGCCGCTCTCCGCTTCGAGCTTCGCCCGTTCGCCATTCGCCTTCCGGCGCAGCGCCCAACGCACGGCCCCTGCAACTCGACACCGCCTCATCGGTGGTTTATCGTCGCCCCGTGAGCGCTACCGTCGTGGAAGGCGTCGTACGGGCCTCCGGCGCCCGCTCGTTCTGGGCTCGAAGGATCTTTTCGTTCTGCGGCATCGTCCCCCTCGCCGTCTACGTCGTCTGGCACCTCTTCAACAACATCTACGCCGTCAACGGCCGCGCTGCCTTCGACGCGCGGTTGAAGCAGGCGACCGGCTCGCCGCTCTACGCGCCGGCCATCTGGCTGTTCGTCTATCTTCCCTTCGTCATCCACGCGATCGTGGGGCTCGTGATCACGTTCAAGTCCCGCCCGAACGCGCTGGCCATGCCCCGGTTCCGAAACTGGAAGTACGTGCTTCAGAGAATTTCGGCCATCGGCGTTCTCCTGTTCGTCCCCGCGCACGTGTACAAGACGAAGATCGAGCCCTGGCGCTCGGGGTTTGACATCGACTTCGCCCACATGCAGGAGGGGATGCGCGAGCCGATCACGTTCGCGGTCTATGCGCTCGGGATGCTGGGAGTCACCTTCCACCTCGCCAACGGGCTCTGGCTCGCCGGGATCACCTGGGGGATCTTCACCGGCCCGCGGGGACAGCGCCTCGGCGAGTGGCTGTCGGTCGCATTCGGCATCGCCCTCATGGCGCTCGCGTTCGGCGCGATTTTCGCCCTCCGGCGGTAGCCTCCGTGCCGCTTTGCCGCTTCCGCCGCCCGGGCATGGATCCTGCTCCTTTCGGACGCCAGTGATCCCGAATTTCCCTCTCTCCGGGAACGAATCGGCCGCGTTCCCCGAGCGGACGGCCCTCTGATGGGCTGGCTCGCCAACATCGCGGGAAGAAAGAGCGACTCGCACACGGGCGAGCGGAACACCGGCGCCCTCGACCCCTCCCCCGTTACGGCCGCGGGGTCCGAGAGCGCCATCGGGCGGAAGATCGGCAAGTATGACGTCGTCTCCAAGATCGGCGCGGGAGGGTTCGGGACGGTCTACGAGGCCTTCGACCCGCTCATCCAGCGAAAGGTCGCGATCAAGACGTGCGAGGTCGGCTCCCCCGAGATCCGGGCGAGGACCTTTCAGGAGGCGCAGCTCGCTGGACGGCTTCAGCATCCCAACATCACGACCGTCTACGAGTTCGGCGTCGAAGACGACGTGCCGTACATCGTGCAGGAGTTCCTTCCGGGGGAGGACCTCGACCGGCTGATCGCCCGGGGCGAGCCCCTTCTCCTGACGGACAAGCTCAAGATCCTGGTCGGGGTCGCGATCGGCCTCGAGTACGCGCACAAGGCCGGCGTGATCCACCGCGACATCAAGCCGGCGAACATCCGCGTGCTCGAGGGCTCCGCGATCAAGATCATGGATTTCGGGATCGCGAAGGCGAAGAACCAGGAGACCGAGATCACCAAGGCGGGGGTGGCCGTCGGTTCCGCCGGCTACATGTCGCCCGAACAGATCTGCGGCGATCCCGTGGACCATCGCACGGACATCTTCTCCTTCGGGCTGCTAGCGTACGAGCTCCTGACGCGGCAAAAGGCCTTTCGCAGCGAGAACCTGTTCAAGCTGCTGGAGACGATCGTCAAAGAGGAGCCGCCGCCGATTGAAGATCTGGCTCCCGACACGCCGCAGCCCCTGGCGGAGATCGTCCGCCGGTGCATGCGAAAGGAGCCGCCGGACCGCTTCCAGACGGCGCGCGAGCTGCGCGACGCCCTTCTCGAGGTACACGAGCAGATTCCGTCGACGCCTCTCTCCGGGGTTCATCCCCTCATGCCGCCGGACGAAACGACGCGGCTCGCCGCGCTCGGCCGCTTCGAGATCCTCGATTCAGAGCCCGAGCCCGAGTTCGACGACCTCGCGCGTCTGGCCGCGCAGATCTGCGGCACTCCGATCGCGCTGGTCACGTTCGTCGACCGCGACCGGCAGTGGTTCAAGGCCCGCATCGGCGTCGAGGCGACCGAAACTCCACGCGACCACGCGCTGTGCGCGCACGCGATCCTGGGCCGGAACCCGCTCGTGCTGCCGGATCTTTCCGGCGACGAGCGCTTCGCCCGTAACCCGATGGTCACCGGGCCGATGAGGCTGAGGTTCTATGCCGGCGCGCCCCTCGTCACGCCCGACGGACATGCGATCGGGACGATCTGCGTTCTCGACAGAGTCCCCCGCGAGCTCTCGGAGGCCCAGGTCGAAGCACTGCGCGCGCTCGCACGACAGGCGGTCTCCCTTCTGGAGCTGCGCCGCCGGGTCCGCTTCGACCGCGGACGCTCCGGGGAGGCCCTCGTCCGGGAGGCTTCCGGAATCACGGGATCGGAGCGGCGGACGTGAGCGGAGGCGAGCCTCGCATCCTCGTCGTCGACGACGATGCCAGCGTCCGGGAGGCGCTCCGGGAGCTCCTTTCCGGGGAGGGCTACACCGTGGTCACCGCCGACGACGGGCAGGACGCCCTCGATCGCCTCGGGACGATGGAGCCCCCCTGTCTGATCCTGCTCGACCTCCGGATGCCCCGGATGGACGGGTGGGAGTTTCTCGCACGGCGCGATGGGGCCGGAAGGAAGACGCCCGTCGTCCTTCTGTCTGGAATGGCGTTCATTCGGGACGCGCCGGGCGTCGCCGACTTCCTCGCCAAGCCGATCAGGCCGGACAAGCTCCTCGACTGCGTCCGCCGGTTCTGCCGGCGCTGAGAAAGACGGGACTTCGGGACTTCGGCGAGGCTCGCGGCAGCGGATGATCGAACCGTGCTCGTCTTCCGACTTCGGGCCGGGTCTCAAGAAGCGGGCGCCTGAGGCGAGATCAACGGTTCAGGCGCCGCGCGAGCCGGCGCACCCAGCCCAGGAACTCGTCGACACGGATCGGCTTCTGGAGCGCGACTTCGACGTCCTTCGGGCCCGTGTGCGTTTCGTTGTGAACGTAGGCGCTCAGGAGCAGGACCGGGACGCGGGCGAGCCGCGGGTTCGCCTTCAGCCTCGCGTGAAAGTCCCAGCCGTTCATGACCGGCATCATGAGGTCGAGGATGATGAGGTCGGGCTCCGCCAGAGTCTCGAGCTGCGCCAGCGCGTGCAGCCCGTTGATGGCCTCCATCGCCTGGAAGCCCTCGTCCTCCAGGATCCGGCAGATCTCCCGCCGCAGATCGTCGTCGTCCTCCACCACCAGGATGAGGGGTCGTTCCGCAGCGCTCTGAGGCCCGTCGGCCGGGGAGCGCCGGCCGTCGCGGTCAAACGGCAACGTCGGGCTAGCTTGCGCGCTGTTCCGCGAAGACGCGAATCTGCCGCCAGCCGCAGAGGTTGCAGTAGCGGACGCCGCTCGGGGCGCTGCGCGCGGTCTTCAACGCGATCCCGCACCCCGCACAATCCCGGATCGCGACCCTGCCTTTCCGGCTCTTCGCCGGCTGAACCGGCGAGACCTCGGCCCGCCGGCGGCCGGGGACCACGTCCGCGTGAACGACCGCTCGCGCGATGGCGAGGGCCCGGGTCTCTGCTATGGCCGAAGAAACCTTCTCCGACCGGGTGGAGAGCTCGCACTCCCAGGCCCCGTCTGCGAGCCGGATGCGCACCGCCACCGACCGTCTCTTCAAGAAGCGCACGAGGTAGTCCGCCGCCGACTCGCGGGTCGAAAACTCCGGGATTTCGCCCGGCCACGCGTCGAAAAGCGTTTGCACGACGCGGCGGTCGAGAACGGCCCCGGCTTCGTCCATAAAAGAGCATTCATTGGCAATCCACGTGCCAGTGTACCGCCCGTTCCCGCCGGCCACGACGTTCGGCCCGTTTCTTGCGCCACTTGCAACGGTTGGGAAGAGCGACCGAAACAGGAGGAGGACACGTGGAACAGGAAGACCCCGTCAGGGACAGGAATCGGAGCCCGGTAGAAACCGCCCGCAGAAAATCCCGCGCGGGAAACGTTCGGGCGAAGTCGAGCAGGGCGGTCTCCCCGGTCGAGGGCGAGGGGCTCCTCTCCCGGATCGTCGAGGTCGTCACGGGCCGCGCCTCGGGAACCGAGGAAAAGGCTGCCGAGGACGACCCGGTCAGGATGCTCGAGCAGGACCACCGCAAGGTCGAGGCGCTGTTCGAGGCGTACGAGAAGGCCGGCGAAGGCGCGCAGGCGACCCGCAAGGAGATCGTGGATCAGATCGCAAGCGAGCTCGAGATCCATGCTCAGCTCGAGGAGCGCATCTTCTACCAGGCGTTCAAGAGCGTCCGTTCCGAGGACCCGAAAAAGCTCGTCCGCGAGTCCTTCGAGGAGCACAAGATCGTCAAGACGCTCCTCACGGAGCTGTCCGCCATGCAGCCATCCGACGAGCAGTTCGATGCCAAGGTCACGGTCCTCAAGGAGTCCGTCGAGCATCACGTCGACGAAGAGGAAGACGACCTCTTTCCGGAGGCGAAGAAGCTTCTGGGCGGCGAACGGCTGCGGGAGATCGCCGGCCGCATGCGCGAACTGAAAAGGGAGCTCCAGGCGAAACAACGAGGCTGACGAGGGAGATCCCGTGCGCGGGGGACGGCCTCACCGGGAGGCGCCCCCCGGCGCGCCCATGAGTCCCGGGCGACGCGTCCGGAATGACGCGTGGGGGCGGGAAGCGTCGAGAAGGAGTGCCCGCTCTCCCGCTCCCCCTTCGAAAGTCATGAGAGAAAGCGATCTCGGCGACACGGTGTCCGGCCGTAGGAGGATCCTCCCCCAGTTCTCGTCCACCACCGGCTGGCGATCGACGACTCGCACGCGCCCGAGGCGCCCGAGGGCGGTCTCATCCGCCGAGTCCGCGATCACCCAACCGGCTCGCGGCATCGCGCGCGGGACATCCTGGATCGTTTTGGAGTCGTGCCATTCGAATCGCGAGTAGAAGTCGAGGCTCGTGTACGTGACCGCCACTCGCACTCCCGCGCAGTCGGCTCTGCATCTTCCCTTGACGAGCTCGCCCCAGCGCGGCATCGGATCCAAGCGTCCGAGCCTCGACTCCAGAATCAAGAAGGACCCGAAGACGACGGCGAGACCGAGAGACGCAACGCCCGCCGAAACGGCGTTGCCGGGACTCGACCCGGCGACCAGAAAGGCCGCCGCGACGACAGCGAACGCCGCTTCAAAAACGAGAGCCGGCGTGGCGCCCGCGAGCCGCGTGAGCGCGGGGCCCGCCCGGAGCGAGAGGAGAAAGAGGCAGCCCGCCACGAGCGCCGCTCCCCGCCAGATCCACCGCGTGCTCGCGCGCGGAGCGGCATCGCTCCCGAGATGCTCCCCGACGATCGCCGCCAGTGCAGGAAGGATCGGCATCAGGTACACCTCGCGCTTCAACGCGAGGCAGGAGAGAAAGAGAAAGCCGAAAAAAAGCCAGCCGTACGCCGCGGCGCTCTTCCTGCTCTTCCAGGAGCCGGGTAGAAAAGAGAACCAGGGAAACGTCGCGGCCGCGAGCACTCCGATGTAATACGTCGGAGGCCGGATACGGGCGCAGAAGGCGCGGCTCGACGCGCGCAGGACCTGGTGCTTCCAATAGAACGACTGCCAGAAAGCGGCTCCGAAGCGCTCCGTCATCGCCCAATGCCACGGCGTGAGCAGGAGGACGAAGGCGACCAGGGCGGGCATTCCACGCGCGAGCGGCCGCACGGGCCGCTTCCGATCGATTGCCAGACCGGTCAAAACCGCCCCGACGGGCAAAATCACCCCGATCGGCCCCTTGACCCCGAACGCGAGGGCCAGAGACAACCCGGCGGCGAGGCCGCTTCCGAAGTCATGCGCGCCGTCGGTTCGCGCGCATCGGTCGAGCAAAAGGACGCTCGACGTCACGAAGAGCGTGAGAAGCGTGTCCGCCGGCGACGTTCGGGCGAACGCGGCGAACTTGAAACTGAACAGCAGCACGAGCGCGGCGATCGCTCCGGCGGTATCCCCCGACCTCCGACGCACCCAGAGCCCGATCAGCGCCGCCGTCAGCAAAGCGGCCAGAGCGCCCGGGATCCTCTCGGCTCGGAGGGATTCTCCAAACAGGCGGTAGCTCGCCGCAAGAACCCACCAGGAGAGCGGCGGCTTCTCGAGGAAGGCTCCGTGTTCGTACTGTGGAACCAGATAGTCGCCGGTCCGGAGCATTTCGATCGCCGGGTACGCATACATTGCTTCGTTGCCAGGCTGCATCGGGGTCGCCGAGAGACCGGCCAGATACATCCCCGCCCCGAGGACCAGAGCGCTCCGGATCAGCCATTTCGAGGATCTCGCAGGAAGAGCGACGGCGCCCAGGGTGACTCCCTCGAATCGGTGGTGTTTCCGGCGCGGGAAGAGGGCGTAGATCTCTTCCTCCACAGTGTCGCGCCGTGGTGCACCGCGTTGAAGACGCGCGGCGACCGGCCGTCGAGGCCGGTACGAACCGGGTCTACGCGTGCGAGGGAGGGGCGCGGGACGAGCGGTCCCGGGGGGGCGCGGATTCGGCGGACCGGAGGGGAAGCTCCGGAGGCGCGACCATCGGAGTGAGTGCGACCTGGAAGCCCATCGCCGACGCGGGAGCCGAAACGAAATCCGCGTTGAAGCAGGCGAGACACGGATGGTCCTGGACGATGTCGAATGCCGTCAGGCCGGCCGGCTCGTCGGCATCCCAGGGCCCGTCGTTTTCGAAAAGAGTGCCCGAGTCGCTCGGTTCGTCGAGGAGCAGATCCTGCAGGCCGTTGACATGCTGGTGGGGCGCACCCGCGGCGGCCAGAAGAAACAAGACGAGATAGGTTCCGACGACCTGCCGAAACCGGAGTGCGGACATTGGCGCCACAATATGGCGATCTCGAACAGCCCCGGGGAGCCGTTCACCGAAAATGAATGAGGCCTACTTCTCGACGGTCACCGATTTGCCTTCCGGCAGTCCCACCATGCCCGACACGACCACGGGGAGGCCGGGCGCGATTCCTTCTCCCGCGATCTCCGTCGAACCCTTCGACGTGAGGCCGGCCCTCACATCGATCCAGTGAAGGTGGCCGTTCACGACCGCGGCCACCCGCGCCGTGCCGCTGACGTCGTCGCGCAGGAGGGCCGCCGCGGGCACGATCGACGCGGCGCGCCGCTCGCCCACCGTGATCCGGGCGGTTCCGAAGAGGTTCAAAGTCAGGCGTTCCGCCGAGCCCGGCAGGTCGACGCGCACTGAGCCCGAAAAATCCGCGGCGTTCGCGCCGGGGAGGATCGAGTGGACGCGTCCCGGGATCGCCGCCGGACGGCCGGTGATCTCGACAGAAGCCGTCTGGCCCGGTCGGATGCGTGGAAGATCGTTCTGCGGCACGTCGGCGAGAAATACGACGGACCCGGTCTCCGCGATGGTCAGGATTTCCTGGTCTTCCGCGAGCTTGTCGCCGCTCGCGGCGGCGTGGGAGAGGACCGGCCCGTCGGCCGAAGCCGCGATCGATTTCCTCACCAGGTTTCGCTCGGCAAGACCGACGGCCCGCTGCGCGTCCGCCCGCTGCCCCTCGGATTGAGCCTCGCGCAGCATTTCCCGCGCGCCGGACAGCGCCGCCTCGCTCTCGCGGGCGACGATGCTCCCGATCGCCTGGCCCCGGCGAACGACGTCCCCGTCGGAGACGCGGAGGTCGAGGAGGGTCCCCGCAAAGGGGGCGCGGACCTTCTGCTGGAAGAGAGCGGCGGTGTGGCCCGGCCCGGACACGGTTTCGGAGATCGTCATCGACGCGACGGACGCCACATGCACGGGGGTCGGCGCGTCGGCAGCCGGCGCGCCGGGCTTCGCCTCCTCCGCGTCCTTGCGCGCTCCGCACGCCGGAAAGAGAGTCAGCGCCAGCGCGAGGACGGCGATCCTCCTCAGGGCTCGCTCCAGCGCGCCGCGACGGCTTCCGCGATCCGATAGCGCGAGATGGCGTCCGAGAGGCGGACCGCGGCGTCGACCGAGGCGGTGTACGCGTCCAGGACCTCGAACGCGGTCGCCGCGCCACCGCGATACCGGCTCTCCGCCTCGAGGTAGGAATCGCGCGCGGAGGGCGCCGCCTCCGAGAGGATCCGGATCTGCTCATAGGTGCTCTGGAGCGTGGCCTGCGCCTGCGCCCTCTGACGCCCGACTTCCCGCTGCTGCCGCTGAATGTTCCGCCGGGCGCTCTCGAGGCGCAGCTCGGCCTGGCGGATCCGCGACCGGATCGCCCCGAAGTCCCACACGGGCCACGCGAGAGACAGAGTGAACGAGTAGCCGGCGTCGCGGCGCACCCGGTCGCCGAAGGTCGCGTTCCGGTTGGCCGCGAGCAGATCCGCCGGCACGAGGCGCGATGTGTCGGAGCCGAGAAAACCGACGTCGCCGCTCAGGTTCAGGTGCGGGCGGTGCTCGGCGCGCGCGGTGTCGACGTCGGCGCCGGCGGCTCGCGCCTCCGAGACGGCGGCGACGACCTCGGGGGCGCGGTCGGCCGGCGCGCCGGGCTCGAAGCGGGCCGGCGGGGACGGGGGCGGCAGCGGCGCCAGCGCGAGCGGTGCGGCGGGCTCGCGGCCCATGAGGTCGTTCAGGATCAGCCGCGCCGCGGCGCGCCGCGCTTCCGCGTCCACGAAGCTGGAGCGCTCGGTCGCGAGCCTGACGTCGATCTTCAGCAGGTCTGCCGCGACGCCCTGGCCGGAGGCGCGTCGGCTCTCGAGGGAGGTCCGGTATCGCGCGAGGCGGTCCAGTCCGTCGCGCCGCGCCGCGGCCTCCCTCTCCGCCTGGAGGAACTCGCTGAACCGGCTGCGGACCTCGAGATCCAGGTCCTTCTCCGCGATCCGGTAGCGCGCCGCGGCCGCCGCGAGGTCGGCCTCGCTCTTCTCGATCGCGGCGCGGCGCGCTCCCCCGTCGAAGAGCGTCTGGCGGCCGACGGCCTGGAGCCGAAACTCCCCGGCGTTCGTGATCGCGGGGTCGTAGCCGTTCGGCGGCGCGTACAGGAAGTCCCCTTCCACGGCCACCTTGAGCCATCTCTCCGCGCGAGCCTCGCTCACCCTCTCGCGAGCGACCGAGACGTCGAGGGCCGGAATCGGAAGCCGGACGTTGGCGGCGCGGCTCAGAGCGAGCACCTGGTCCAGGGTCAGGACCTCCTGCGCCTTGACCGTCACCGTCCGGCTCGACAGGACGGCCGCCGCCGCCGCCAGCTTCAGGATCACAACCGGTCTCACGGACGCGCTTCCGGGAGGACGGCGGAGCGCACCGCGGGATCGCGCCCCGCGAGCCGGCCATGAGGATCGAGCAAGCAATAGAGGGACGGAAGGATCAGGAGGACGAGAGGGCTCGACAGGATGAACCCGCCGATCACGGCGATCGCGAGCGGCTGCTGGAGCTGGGAGCCCTCCCCCAGCGCGACGGCGAGCGGCGCGAGGGCGAACGCGGTCGAGAAGATGGTCATCATGACCGCCCGAACGCGCTTGCGCGACGCCTCCGCCCACGCGTCGGCGACGGGCACTCCGTTGCGCAGCTCTTCGCGCGCGTCGTGAATCAGGAACACGGCCTTTTCCCCAACGATGCCGACCATCATGATTGCGCCCACGAAGCTCGAGATGTTGAGAGTCATCCCCGTCACGATCAGCGACCCGAGAACGCTCGTCAGCACAGTCAGCGCCATGATGACCGTCAGGAGCGGCGCGCGCCAGTCGCCGAACTCGAACAGAAGGACGACGGCGACGAGAAGCAAACCGCCGAAGAGCACGCCGAGCAGACCCTTGAAGGAGTTCTGCTGCTGCTCGTACAGTCCCCCGAAACCGAGGGACATGCCCGCCGGCAGGTTCAGGTTCCGCGACAGCTTCCCCTGGATCTCGCTCATGGCGTTTCCGAGGCTGCGACCCGAGAGCCGCGCCGTGACGCCCAGATACGTGCGGAGGTTTTCGCGCTGAATCTCGACCTCGGGGGTCCCCGTCAAAACCGTCGCGAGCTGCGAGAGCGGCACCAGAGCGCCGGACGGCGTCTGGATCGGCAGGAGGGAAAGCGAGGAGATGTCCGAGGTCCGCCGGGAAAACACGCGGACGCCGTAGAGGCGCTCGCGGATCCGCAGGGTTCCCGCCACCGTGCCTCCGAGGGCGGGTTCGACCTCGTTATGCAGGGTCTCCGCGGTGACGCCGAATCGCGGAAGAGCTTCCGGGATCACACGCACCGTCACCTTCGGTCCCGCGACGGTCACGCCGTCGAACACGTCCTCGACGCCCGTCACGGTCCGCAGAATCGCGGCGGCGGCTCTGGCTCGATCCTGGAGGACGGCCTGGTCCTCTCCATAGAGCTTGATGTCGATCGGCTGGGGAACGCCGCCCGCGAGGTCGCCGATGTTGTCCTCGAGCAGCTGCCCGAAATCGATGTGGACGGCGGGCTGTGCCGCCGAGATTTTCCCGCGCAGATCGTCGATCACCTCTTCGACGCCACGCCGCTGTCCCCTCGGCTTCAGACGGATCACATAGTCGCCCCGGTTCGGCTCCGTGAGGAAAAATCCGAGCTGCTCACCGGTTCGGCGGGAATAGCTGGCGACGTCGGGGAGGGACACGATGATCTTTTCCACCTGGCTGAGCATCTGGTCAGTGTCGGTGAGCGCCGTCCCCGGCGGGGTCCAGTAATCGAGGATGATCGAACCCTCGTCCATCCCCGGCAGGAAATCGGAGCCGATGACTCCGTACAGAAGCCACCCGCCTCCGAGCAGCACCACGGTCACCCCGATCGCGAGCGACGGATGGCGGATGAAGAAGCGCGCGATCCGCGGAGGCTTCTTCTCCTTCTTCGCCTTGACCCGGGAGGCGACGCGCCACTTCTCCGCGGCAGCCGGCACCGCGAGGGCGGAAAGAAAGTAGGACACAGCGAGCGCGACCGCCATCGTGAAGGCGAGCGGCTTGAAGAACGCGCCGGCGACTCCGGAGAGCAACGCGAAGGGGAAGAAAATGATCACCGTCGAGAGGCTCGAGCCCGTCAGCGGCGGGAGGACCTCCGCGAGCCCGGACCGCACGGGGTTCTCCGAGACCCGCTCCTCCGCATGCCGCGCGATGTTCTCGACCACGACGATCGCGTCGTCCACCACCAGCCCGATCGCCGCGGCGATGCCGCCGAGGGTCATCAGGTTGACGGTCTGGCCGGAGACCCCGAGCGCGAGGAGAACGATCGCGACCGTCACGGGAATGGTCGCGACGGCGATGGCGGTGATCCGGAAGTTACGAAGGTAGAGGAAGAGGACGATCGCCGCGAGAGCGACTCCGATCAGGATCGCGTCCCGGACGCCGCGGACCGAGTGCCGGATGAATTCCGCCTGGTCGTAGAAGGTCGTCCAGCGCACTCCCTTCGGAAGAAGCTCCGGGCGCTGCTTGAGAAGAGACTCGACGGCGGCGGCGATCGAGAGCGTGCTCGCGTCGGGCTGGCGGACGATATTCACGAGCACTGCCGGCCGGCTCTCCGCCGTCGTACGGACGTACGACACCGCGTCGGCGGCGACGACCTCTCCGAGCTGGGAGAGCGGCGCGGCGACCCCGCCTTTCGGAGAGGCGACCGCGATGCGGCCGAGCTCTTCGATTCCGGCCGGCTTTCCCGTGACGAGCGAGAGATAGAGCTCGTGATTAGATTCGACGAGCCCCGCCGAGTTCAGCACGTTGTTCTTGCGGATCGCGTCGACGACGTCGCTGGCGGAAAGCCTGCGCGCGACCAGGCGCTCCGGGTCGAGGCGGACCTGGAACTCCCGGACGGCGCCTCCCTGCACCTGGACCTGGGAAACGCCCGGGATCTGGATGAGAACGGGACGGAGCTGAAAATCCGCCAGCTCTCGAAGGGCGGCGGGAGACAGCGTGTCGGACGTCAAGGCATACCCGAGGATCGGAAAGACCGCGGTGTTCATCCATTCGGCGTCGATGCGCGTCTCCGGCGGGAGGTCGGACCTCGCGCGCGCGATCTCCGCCTGAACCCTTTGAAGGGCGAGCTGCATGTCGGTGCCCCAGGCGAACTCGGCGCTGATCTCGACGGAACCGCGTGTCGTCGTGGACACGACGCGCTCGATTCCGGGCACCCTCAGGATCCCCTCCTCGAGCGGCCGCGTCACGGCGGGGATCATCTGGGCGGCGGGCTCTTCCGCCCCCTCCGCGATCACCTTGACGCGCGGGAAGGTGACCGTCGGAAAGATCGCGGAGGGAAGACGGGTCGCGTACCAGACACCCGCCGCGCACAGCACGAGCAGAAGAAGGAAGAGTGCCTGGGGACGGCGCGAGAGGCGTTCCGAAATGCTCATGCGGGCCGGGGCGGCCGCGCAAGGGTATCAGGGCACGAAGGCGCGAGGCAGGGGCGCCAGGCGGGCGAAGAGCGAAAAGCGAAGAGCGAAGAGGAATCAGGTCCCTTCGATTCCCGACCTAGTTGACCGCGGAGGGCCGCGGCCGTCTCGCTCCCGTTGGTCGCTCGGCTCCCGGCTCGGTTCTCCCCGCCGTCCGGCGGGCCGCAGCGCGCCGGCGCGCGAGATCGCGCGTCTGGGCGCGGTGACACGGAATGCACAGCGTTCGCAGATTTTCCAGGCCGCACCCGCCGCCGCCCTCGACGACGGGCACGACGTGATCGGCCTCCCACAGCGCGCGGCGGATGGCGATCCACGGACGGCGCGCGCGGAGAGTCACGGCGCGCTCGAATCCCGACGAGAGCCGGCGCGCCGCGTCGAGCGATTCGGGAACGGGATTCCTGCGCCGCATCCCGGCGAGCTTCCTCTTCAGAGCTTGCGTGTCGAGCCCGCATCGCGCGCAGACGCCCCGGTCGCGCTCGAAGACGCGATCCCGGGCGGCGGACGGCGACGTGCGGACGAGCAGGGCGTCGACGCAGATCTGAGAGCAGAAGGTCCGGCGCGGCCGGCGCACGGGGCCGCCGCATTCCCTGCAGAGCGCGTTTCCGCTCCCGTCGCGCTGGACGGGTCGGTCCGAACCTCTCAACGCGCGGGCGAAGTGCGGCTTCAATCGGTGCCGCCAGAATACCTCCTTGTACGGCTCCGCACATCATCCGGACGTCTCCGCGTGACACTCTCGCGCTCGGGTATCGCGCGGTCAGACGGAGGTCCTATGACATCGCTCGGATGCTGTTACTCGGGATGCGCCAGCCACGTCATTCTTTCGGCGAAGTTCTCCGCGAAGAAACAGGCCGCCTATTGCGGGCACGGCCACGCGGTGTGGGCCTGGAAGAACAAGGAGGGCCGGTGGGCCGCCGAGCCGCGTTCCATCGAGTCGGCCGAGCCGGGCGCGCGCGCGAGCGGCCGCGCGTGAGGACCACCTAGCCCCGTAGCCCTCGTCTCGTGTCTCATGTCTCGCCGTCTCGCCGTCTTTCCACCCGAAGAGATCCCCCCGCCGCGCGACGACGGGGTTTTTCCCGTGCGATCCTCTCTCCCGATGGCACGCTGTGCGGCCGCACGGGCTCTCGCCGTTCTCTCCTGGGTGTCGTTCACACCCGGCCCGACGGGGGCCGCCGCGACGGTCCTGCACGAGGAGCGGCTCGGAAACGGCCTCCGGATCGCGCTCGCGCCGGATCCCGCCGCGTCCCTCGTCGCGGTCAGCGCCTCCTTCGACGCCGGGTCGCGCCAGGAGACGCCGGCGGCGGTCGGAGTCTCGGGCAGGACCGCGAAAGCCGTGGCGGCGCGAATTCCGGGGTTCGAAGCGTCCGTCAACCAGGAGAGAGCCGTGCTGTCCGGCAGCGTGGCTCCGCCGGATCTGCCCCGCGCTCTCGAGGCCCTGGCCGCGGTGATGCGCCTGGCGTGCCGTGGAGCGGCAAAGGAGCTCGCGGTGCCTCCGGAGGATCCTGGACCGGCCTCTTCGGAAGCGGACGAGGCGCTGTTGCGTCTGTCGTACGCCTCTTTCTCCTATGCGCACCCGGCGGCCGGCGCGGGGCCCGACCGTGGCGCCATCGGACCCTTTCTCTGCCGGCATTACGCGCCGAACACGCTCGTCCTCTCGATTGCGGGAAAGTTCGAGCCGGAACCGGCCCTGCGGTTGACGAAGACGCTCTTCTCGAGCCTTCGCCGGCGGGCTTCGCCCCCGCCGGTCGCCACCACCGCCCGGCCGCCGTCGGGCGAGCGCCGGTTGGAGTTGCGGGACGCGAATCTGCCGGCGCCGCGGATCCACATGAACTACGTCACGGTTCCGGCGAACCATCCGGACTGGTATGCCTTGAACATCCTCGCGGATGCTCTCGGCAACGGCGAGGACTCGCGGATGCCGCGCGCGCTCGTCGCAACGGGCCTGGCGGCGCGGTTTCTCGAAGGCATGACGGAGAACCGGGCACCGTCTCTCCTGCGGATGCGGGTCGACCTTCCCGGGCCCACCGCGGATCCCGCCCCCGTCGAAGAGGCGCTCGACCGGGAGCTCGCCCGCCTCCGGGAGGAGCCGATTACCACCACCGAGCTTCGATCGGCTCGCGACGCCGAGCGCCGCGCCGCGGCCCAGAGCCGGAAGACGCCCCTCGAGGTCGCGAACACCCTCTCCCGGTTCGTCACCTGCTTCGACGACGCGAAGCGCCTCGACGAAGAGCTTCCGCGCCTTCTCGCGGTCACCGCCGAAGACGTGAGGCGGGTGGCGCGCCGCTACATCGTGAGAGAAAACCGCGCCGTCGTTCTCGTCAGGCCGTGAGCGGCAGCGCCGCGGCGCTGCGCCGGCCGGCAGTAACGTTGCATGGATTTCCGGACTCAAGTTTACGGACACAGTTTACGGACACAGTTTACGGACACAGTTTACGGACAGGGGGGTGACCATGATTCTTCGAGATCTCTACCGCGCGGTCGGTGATCAGACCTGGCTCGACGGCGTTTCAGACGCGCTTCAGCCCGCTGTCCGCGGATTTTTTGACGGCCTCGGGCCCGCCCGGCGGGTCGTAAAGAACGCGCTGCACGGCACGTGGCTCGGCCATCCCCTGCATCCGGTGCTGACCGACATCCCGATCGGTGCGTGGACCGCGACCGTGCTGCTCGACGCCCTCGACGACGGACGAGACCGCCGTGGGCTCCACCGCGCGGCGGACGCCACGGCCGTTCTGGGACTCGCCGGCGCCATCGGCTCCGCGGTCACGGGCCTGACGGACTGGTCGGAGACGGACGGACGGCCACGCCGGATCGGCGCCGCCCACGCCTTGCTCAATTCCACTGCGACCCTCCTGTTTGCGGCGTCTCTCGTCTCGCGGTCCCGCGGGCGCCGGGGGACTGGCCGCGGGCTCGCGCTCGGCGGCCTTTTCCTCGTGGCCGCCGCCGGGTTCCTGGGCGGCGAGCTCGTCTCGCA
This sequence comes from Acidobacteriota bacterium, assembly GCA_040004075.1. Lineage (GTDB taxonomy): Bacteria > Acidobacteriota > Thermoanaerobaculia > UBA5066 > Gp7-AA6 > JALYUA01. The sequence continues at coordinate 29,469 of JBDUBP010000126.1, forward strand.
CGAGCAGATCGGCGTCGATCACACCGCGGGGCGCGAGATGCCCGAGGACTTCGTTGCGGTCCTTTCCGACGGCGAGCTTTCGGAAGGCGAGCTGAAGCGCGTTCGATACAAGGGCACGCCGCTCCTCTTAGTCCGGCTCGGCGGACGGCTCCACGCCCTCGCCGAGACGTGCGCGCACCTCGGCGGCCCTCTGTCGGAAGGCAAGCTCGACGGCGACTGTGTCGTCTGCCCCTGGC
>JBDUBP010000160.1:0-9249 GCA_040004075.1 Acidobacteriota bacterium
CGCCGTAGCGCCGTAGCGCAGCCGGATCCACGTCTCGCCGGGCGGTGGCGAACAGCTTTCAAGAAGGAGGACTCATGCTCAACCGGGCCTTCATCACGACGGCGATGGACCTGCCGGGATACCGCGTCGTCCGGAGTCTCGGCGTCGTCCGGGGCATCACGGTGCGATCCCGAAGCGTGATCGGCACCATCGGGGCGGGGCTTCAGAGCCTGATCGGTGGAAACATCACGATCTGGACGCAGCTCTGCGAGCACACGCGGGAGGAGGCGTTCGAGCTGCTCGCCCAGCATGCCGATCAGCTGGGGGCAAACGCGGTGATCGCGATGCGATACGACGCCAACGAGATCGCGCAGGGAGTCGCCGAAGTCCTCGCGTACGGGACCGCCGTCGTGGTGGAAGCGGCGCGGTAAGACGGGAGGCGGAAGGGGGAGGCGGAAGGCGGACCGGAGATGAACCGGGAATCGGGAATCGAAGGCACGGAAGACGCGAGGTGACGGCAGCTCTTCCTCCCTCTCCCTCTGCTCGAGGAGAGAGTTGGGGTGAGGGGAATCGCCCGATCCTCTTCGCATCCCGTCGCCCGTTTCCCGATCCCCCGTCCCCCTCTACCGCCTACCGCCTACCGCCTCCCGCCTTCCGCTTCCCGTCCTTCGTACCAGCTCTTCGCCCCGAGCAGCTTCAGCTTCGACGAGGGCCCCTCGATCTCCAGGCCCATTGCGAGGACGCCGGTCTCGACGAGAAACGCCCCCGTCTTCGCCGGCTTCTTCACGCGGTAGTGACCCCGGATGCGGAAGGATCCGCCCTTCGCATCGAGCTTTTCGATCTCGAGGAGGGATTGGCCGGCGGCAAATCGCGCGGTCGCCTCGATCCCTCCGAGCTTCAAAATGCCGCGGGCCCACCCGGGAAGGTCCGTGTCGAAGAGCGTGAAGAGGGGCCGCGCGTCGCGGCAGTTCAGGGCCACTCGGGTCTGGAGGGCGGCCGCCCGGTGCGACTGGATGTCCGCGGCGGGGAGGTCGAACTTTCCCCACCAGTCGCGGGAATCCGGTCCCGTCCCGCCCTCGGCCGCATGGGTCAGCTCGATGTGGGAGCCGGAGAAATCGATGTGATCCTTCTCGAACGTCCAGGGATCGATCTTGATTCGAAAGGCCGCATCGGACCGAAGTTCCGACTTTGCGTAACGCGCGTGGACGCCCTTGCTCGTCAGAGCGAGCGAGCCCTTTCCGATTCCCTTCTCGACCTGGACGGCGAGGCGCACCGTGCCGGCGCCACCGGAAAGCCGCGGCTCGCCGTCGATGAAGTAATTCAGGAACTCGAGACCCGCGAGTGGCCCGTCGAGCCGGATCTTGCCGGTGATGAACGGCCAGACGGCGTTGCCGCGAACCGAGCGAGGATCGAACTGCGCGATGACCGCGTTGACGTCGAACTCCGCCCGGCGCGCGATCGTGTGCGTTCCGAGCGTGAGGTCGCCGCCGGAGAGCGCCAGGTGCGCCGGTCCGACCTGCGCATGGCGGCGGGGGAGGAGATCGAAGGATCCGTCGAGAAGTCCTCCGCCCCGGTAGCGGTAGATGTCGATCCAGACCTGGCGTACTTCCTCGATATGCAGGTCGTCGAACTTCATCCGGAACGGCCGCGAGGAGCGGTCCTCCTGAGAAGCGGAGGCTACCGGGGAGGCCGGCGTGGAGGGGGAAGCGGGCGCCGGGGGGTTCGCTTTCCGCCCCCCCTCCGATTCTCGGGAAGGCGGGTTCTCGTGCGCGACCAGCGGACGCTCCGGAAATCCGGGGATGGGCGGCAGGGCCGCGAAGTGGTCTTCCGCTTTGAGGGTCGGATCGGGGCGGATTCGGAGCCGGTAGTCGAGGCCTGAGCCCCGGACGTGAGTAAAGCGCAGCTCGTGGGACAGCAGCGCGAAGACGGAGAAAGAAAGCCTCGCGTCGTCCAGGCGGAAGTAGAACTCGACGTTCGGGTCGCGATTGCGCAGCTCGAGGCCGGTCACGTGAATGTCCCAGGGGACCCACCCGGACGCCGACGCGTACTCGATACGCAGCTTCTCGGGATCCTGGTTGGCCCACTGCTTGATCTTTCCGGTCGTGAGAATGCGGTGAAGGGCCACGGACGCGCCGCACGCCAGGAGGAGCAGCAGGAGGAGCACGCCCCCTCCGATCCAGATCCAGAGCCAGAGCGCGCGGCGCGGGACTCGCCCGCGACGCCCGGCCGCGGGCTTCTTTCTGGAAGTCTTCGCCATTCTGTCCGCAGGCGTCTCCGCAAGCCTCGGGCCAAGTGGCGCGGAGCCCGACTCCGCCCTTCAGGACGCGTTGTTTCGCCTTTCCGGGCTCTTCGAAGGCCGGCAGGCCCCCTGGGAACTTTGAGCGGTTTTTTTCGTTATAGGGAGGCATGAGCGCTCTGCCCATCGAAGCGAGAGGTCTGCGTAAGGCCTATCGATCCGGCCTGAAGGGGCGGACGGTGCTCGCTCTGGATGGGCTCGACCTCGACGTGCGGCCGGGCGAGATGTTCGGTCTTCTGGGCCCGAACGGCGCCGGCAAGACGACGACGGTCAAGATCCTGCTGGGGTTGACGCGAGCCACCTCGGGCGAGGCCCGCCTTTTCGGGATTCCCGTCGGGGATCCGGAGAGCCGCCGGCGCGTCGGTTATCTGCCGGAGGGTCACCGCTTCCCGGGGTATCTGACCGCGCGGGAGACGCTCACGATTTTCGGGCGGATGTCGGGCGTCGACGGGGCGACGCTTCGGAGCCGCATCGAGCCGCTTCTCGACCGCGTGGGGCTCGCGAGTTGGCGCGATGTGCGCGTGAAGAAGTTCTCGAAGGGGATGACGCAGCGCCTCGGGCTCGCCGCGGCACTCGTGCACGATCCGCAGGTCCTCCTGCTCGACGAGCCGACGGACGGCGTCGATCCCGTTGGCCGCCGGGAGATCCGCGATCTCCTGCGGGAAGAGGCGGACCGCGGCCGGGCGATTCTCGTCAACTCCCACCTGCTTTCCGAGATCGAACGGACGTGCGACCGCGTGGCGGTGCTGCGCGCGGGGCGCATCGCCGCGCAGGGGACGATCGCGGAGCTGACGGCGCAGACCGCCCGCTATCGGATGGCCGTCTCGCCGATCGATGACGCTCTCCTGGCCTCCTTGCGGGAGACGGGCTCCGAGGTGACGCGGGTGAACGGGCACCTGGAGCTTTCCGCGCGCGACCTCGTCCAGCTGAATGCCGCGGTCGACCGGGTCCGCGCGCGCGGCGCCCTTCTCGAGGAGCTTTCGCCGCTGCGCGCGAGCCTGGAAGACGTGTTCGTCGATTTGATCGCCCCGGCCTCTGCCGGAGCGGGCCCGAAGGAGCCGTCATGAGAGCGCTGGCCGCCAGCGTCGAAGAGGTCTTCCGCGAGGCGGCCGCGCGGTGGACGCTCGTGGCGTACTTCACGCTGTCGACGCTCTTCATCCTCCTGTTTGCGACGGCGGTCAACCTGGACATCGTCAACGGCGCTCTCGCGGGCGCCAAGCTTTTCGGGCAGTCGGTCGAGATCGGCCGGAGCTCGGTCGACATCGACCGCCTGGTGCTCGGATTCGAGTCGGGCTTCTCCGGGTTCCTGTATCTCGTGGGGACCTTTCTGGCGCTCTTCGCCACGGCGCACCTCGTTCCCCGGCTGCAGGAGAAGGGCACCATCGACCTGTATCTCTCGCGGCCCGTCGGACGGGTCCCGCTGCTGCTGTCGCGCTATACGGCCGGCCTGCTGCTGGCGGCGGCGAACCTTCTGTACCTGATCGGCTCGCTCTGGCTCATCATCGTGTGGAAGACGCACGTCGTCCACGGACGATTCTTTCTCGCCGGCCTGTCGATTCTCTTCACCATCGCGACCCTGCTCGCCTTCGCGTTTCTGGTCGGAGTGGTCACGTCGTCCACCGGCGTCTCGCTGATGGCGACCTACGCGATCTTCTTCTTCTCGGCGATTCTGGCGGCGCATGCCAAGATTTCCGCCGCCATGTCGAAGGACTGGGCCGCGAAGCTCGTCGAAGCGCTCTACTGGATCTTCCCGAAGACGGCCCAGCTCGGCCGCGCGACGGTTGCGCACGTCGCGGGAAACGACGCGTTCCGGGGAATCGGAGACATGAACCTTCTCGCCGTTTACGGGTCGACCGCGCTCTTTGGAATTGCTACGCTCTCGCTCGCCTGCTTGCTGTTTTCCAGAAAGGATTTCTGACATGAAGACGCACCGCGCTTTCGCGGTCCTCGCTTTTCTCCTGGCCGGGGCCGCCGCCGCTCCCGCCGCGACGCGTGCCTCCGATGACGCGCTGTCGCTCGTGCCTTCCGACGCGGCGTCCGTCGCCGTCGTCCGGTTCAACGAGCTGCGCTCGACGCCTCTGGCGAGCAAGTTGTTTTCGGACGCCGATCACATGAACGCCAACGGAGAGGCCGCGCGCTTCATGAGCGAGGCAAACCTGAAGCCCCGCGAGGACGTCGACACCGTGGTGATCGTCGGTCTCTCGCCTCTGGGCGCCACGTCCACGAACGTGCTCGCGCTGTTCGAAGGGCGGTTCGATCCGGACCGCCTCGCCTCGGCGGCGCAGAGCCGGGGCGCGAGCCGCGTCTCCGGCTCCTCGGGCGACTACTGGCTCACTCCCGAGAACCAGACCTCCGGGCGGCACAACGGGCGGGGCGCGGTCGCGTTCGTTTCGCCCAAGCTTCTCGTCGCCGGGAGCGAGCCCGCCGTCCAGGCCGCCCTCGCGGCGCGCGCCGGGGGCGGGACGACGTTCTCCTCCGGCATCGGGCTCGGGCGGCAGCTCTCCAGGATCGACCGGGGCTCGTCGATGTGGGCGCTCGTCGACGTGACGCGCTACCCGGCGATCCAGAAGGGTCTCGGGCGTTCGGGCGGCGAGCAGGGCGGCAGCGAGGCGGCGATGGCGCTCATGGGGGCGATGAAATCCGTCACCCTCTTTTCCTTCCAGGCCGCCGTCCACTCCGACGACCTTTCGGTGACCGCGAGCGGGGTCTCCGCCGACGCCGAGACGCGGCAGCTTCTCGAAGATTCGCTGAAGGGCGTCGTCGCCATGTGGCGGCTGGCCGTTCAGGAGAAGTCTCCCGAGCTCGTCTCCGTTATTCGACGGTTCAAGATCGACAGCGACGGCGACGCCGTCACAGTAAGCGGGACTCTCCCGTCGAGCGTCCTGCGCTCGCTGGCCGAAAAGCGCTCGGCAAGAAACTAGAACCGTCCCGGCCTCTCCTCCCTCTCCCCGCGCTCGGGGAGAGGGTTGGCGTGAGGGGGAGTCGCGTCGCGTTCGTCCGCTGGCCCGTGAGACGCCGCGTGGAGCGGCCACTCGAGGCCGACCGGCCCCTTTTTCGTTCTCGGCTAAGATGGGCGTTCGTGCCGACATCCGACCCCAATCTCCCCGAAGACATCGCCAGCCTCATCGAGCACAAAAAGTTTGCCGAGCTCGAGGACCGCTGGATCCGGCTCATGGAGGCGGACTCGACCGACCTCCCGCTCTTCTTCTCCGTCGCCTCGGCGGTCAAGAAGAAGGGGAACGTCACCGGAGCCATCGGCTGGCTGCGCCTTCTCGCCGATGAGCTCGGGGGCGAGGGCGAGAAAGAGCGCAAGCTCAAGGTGCTGCTGGAGATCGCCCGGATCGCGCCGACGGATCCGGCCGTCCGGCCCGAGCTCGAGTCGGCCCTGAAGGAGCGTTTCGCCGGACACCCCTCTCTGGCGGCCGTCCTCGCAAAGCATCCGGTCGTGCCTCCGGATCCTGCCGGAGCGGCGGGCAAGGTCGAGCGCTGGCTGCAATTCGCGCCGGGGCAGATCCACTTCCTCCCGGGGCGCGGGCCCGGACGCATCGTCGAAATGAATCCGGGGCTCGACGTCCTGCGCCTCGAAATCGCGGGCACCCGCCTTCCGCTCTCGCTCGTCTCCGCGGAGCGGACCCTGACGAGGCTGCCCGAGGGTCACTTTCTGCGCGACAAGCTCGAGCGTCCGGACGAGATGCGCGCTCTGGCCGCCTCCGATCCGTCCGAGAGCGTACGGCGCCTCCTCGCGAGCTTCGGACGCGCCCTGACCGTCAGTGAGATCAAGGAACATCTGAGCGGCCTCGTGGACGAGTCGCGCTGGACGTCGTTCTGGACCGCGGCGAAGAAGCACCCGCAACTGCTCGTCGCGGGCGCCGCGCGGTCGGCCCGTGTCAGCTGGTCGGACAGCGCCGCATCGGCCGACGATTCGATTCGCGCCGCCTTCCACGCGGCGGATGCCCGCCGGCAGATCGACATCGCGCGCAAGAACGGGAAGCGGTCGAAGGACCTCGCTCGAGAGTTCGCCGGGGTCCTCTTCGCGCGAGCCTCGGCGGCGACGGAGGACGATCCGGCCCTCGCGTGGGAGCTCTCGCAGGCCGCGGCCCGCCTCGTGCCAGGCGAGACGGAGGCCTTCAACGGAGAGGCGCTTGCGGCCGCGGGAGATCCGGGGCCCCTCCTTCTGAAGATCCACGATTCGGGGGCGCGCGAGCGCGCTCTCGAGGCGTTGCGCGGTCTCCCCCGGTGGTCCGAAATTTTCGCCGACCAATTCCACCGCGAGGACGATTCGCGCGTGCTCACGTTTCTGTATCGCGAGCTCGCGGCGGCGCCCGAAAAGCGGGACGAGATCGTGCGGCGCATCCTCCGTTCCCCGCGCCTGGCGCCTCGCGCCTTCGTGTGGCTGTGCGACCGGATCCAGGACGAGGAGCTTCCTTCTCCGCCAGGGCTGTTCCTCGTCCTCGTGGACGCTCTCAGGCAGGATGAGTTTTCCGGCCTCCGTTCCCGGCTAAAGGAATTCTTCGAGCCCGGTGGACTGGCCGTCCGGCTCGTCCGCGGCGCCGGCGAGTCCGAGGCCCGGGACTTTCTCGCCGCGCTGACGCGCGCGAGCGGGCTCGAAGAACATCGCCGGTCCGTCGTTCGCGACGCTCTGCTGATGGCGTATCCGGAGCTGCGCGCTCCGGCGGTCGATTACCTCTACGGAACGGCTCAGGCGATCGAAGGGCGGCGCCTCGAGCTCAAGCACTTGAAGCACGTCGAGCTTCCGGCCAATGCGGAGGCGATGCGGACCGCAAAAGAGCATGGAGACCTGCGCGAGAACTTCGAGTACCAGTCCGCCCGCCAGAAACACGAGTACCTGTCCGCCCGCATCGCCGCGCTTTCCGACGAGCTTTCGCGAACGCGAGCGCTCGACCCCGCCCGCATCGACGTCTCGGAGGTGCGCGTCGGAACGCGCGTGCGCCTTCGTGAGCTCGAGGGAGGGGCGGAGCGCGTCGCCGTCATTCTCGGGCCGTGGGACTCGAAGCCGGAAGAAAACGTCTACTCGTACCAGTCGGAGTTCGCGCAGGGCCTGCTGGGCCGCCGCCCCGGCGAACGCGTCGGGCTCTCCGGCACCCCGGCGGAGATCCTCTCGATCGAGCCGTGGACGAGCTGAATGAGTTGTCGGTTATCGGTTCTCAGTTCAGTTCTCAGAGTCTCCAACGAACTACTGATTACTGACAACTGAGTACTCTTTACCCCTTGACCCTGGAATCGATTCCGGGGTTTAGAGTCGGTCCATGTCAGCCAGAGAGATGCGCTCGGGCGAGCTCGCCCGGGCGGGCGGAGTCAGCACCGACACGCTTCGATTCTACGAGCGGCGGGGACTGCTTCCGCGCCCGAGGCGGCTGGCCAACGGCTACCGGGCCTACACTGCCGAGGCCCTCGACCGCGTTTTCCTGATTCAACGCGCGCTCTCGGTCGGGTTCACCCTCGAAGAGCTCGCGAAGTTCTTGAAGGCGCGGGGCCGTGGATCTCCGCCGTGCCGCGAGGTGCGCGCCCTCGCCGCGCGCAAGCTCGAAGAGATCCAGACCCGCATCGAGGAGATGCGCGCGTTCCAGAGGACGCTCGCCGAGACGGTGGCGGAATTCGACGCGCGGCTCGCCGCCGCCGGCGAAGGGCAGCCCGCCCGTCTGCTGGAATCGCTCCGACAAACCCGAAACACGTCCGGGGCCGCGCTTTCCGCGCTGGCCTTCAACCGCCGCCGCCGCTCCAAGGAGACGTCATGACCCTCACCCGCTTTTCTCGCGCCCGCCTCGCTGCTCTCTTTTTCCTCCCCGCGGCCGTTTTGGCCCAGACGAGCGCTCCCGCCTCCCCGGCCGAGGACCATCACTCCATGGTCGACTCGCGCGGCGACCACGTGATGGGGTTCGACCACGAGAAGACGACCCACCATTTCCGGCTCTACAAGAACGGAGGCGCGATCGAGGTCACCGCCAACCAGGCCGAGGACACCTCGAGCCGCGATGCGATTCGCGGCCATCTCTCCCACATCGCGAAGATGTTCGCGAAGGGGGACTTCCAGGCGCCGATGCTGGTCCACGACAAGGCTCCACCCGGCGTCGAAGTGATGAAGAAGCGGCCCTCCACGGTGGCGTGGAAGTTCCGGGAGACCGACCGTGGAGCGACGCTCGAGGCGCGCGCGGCCGACCGGGAAGCTCTCGAGGCGCTGCATCGCTTCCTGCGCTTTCAGATCGAGGACCACCGGACGGGGGATCGGACGGACGTGACGGACGAGAATCGCTAGGCGACCGTCCTCCCGGATCGCGCGCGACGGCCGGGCTCTTTTCACGGGGAAGAATCCCTCACAGAGAGTCCCGGCCGGCTCCCCGGACGGGCGTGCTCGAGACGCCGACGCGTTCGAGCCTGCCCAGAAGCCGAGAGCGGTCTGCACGGGCCCGCTGGCGAAATAGATCCAACCGTTCCAGCCGTTCCTTCGGGAGCCGGGAGCGAGAGTCAGGATGATCGACGCCACACCCACGGCGCCCGTCGCGACCGCCGAGACGATCCCCACCCGGGTCGAATGTTTCGATCGCGGTCAGTTGAAGCTCGCGGCGCTTGCGGTACGCATGGAGATCGAGCAGGCGAACACCAGAGACACGGCGACGTAGCCGGCGCCGAAGATGAGGAAGAGCGCGGGACCGTCGGCGTTGCGGACCAAGCCTCGAGACCTCGCCGCCTCGCCAGCGAAATCCTTCGCGCGCCCCTGCGGACCTCTCGGCGAGAGCCTTCCGCGGCGAGTGGGGCATCTGGACGTATTCTAGCGGCCTGAAATGACTGGCGGCGCTCACTACCGGTTCGTGGCCGCGGCCGCGGTGATCGCCTCGTGGATGGTCGCGGCGCCCCCGCCATCCCGCGCGCTTCCCTCCGAGCCTCCGCAGATTCAGGACAACAGCTTTCTGATCGAGGAGGCCTACAACCAGGAGAGGGGCGTCGTCCAGCACATC
>JBDUBP010000109.1:0-9191 GCA_040004075.1 Acidobacteriota bacterium
CAGATGCGCGAGACGATCACGCTTCAGAAGGTCATCGGCCGCGACGTCACCGGCAAGATGGACGTCAGCGACGACATGCTGCGCACCGAGTACGAGCGTCAGAAGGATAAGGTCTACCGGGTGCCGCCGCAGGCCCGGGTCTACGAGATCGTGATCCGTTTCACGGCCTCGGATCCGGCGGGGCGGGAGCGAGCGGTCGCCCGCATGGAGGAGGTCCGCGCGCGCCTCGCCTCCGGAGGAAAGTTCGAGGACCTCGCGAAGGAGTACTCCGAGGGAAACGCGAAGAATCGCGGAGGAGACCTCGGACCGGTGTCCCAGGGGGAGCTGCTGCCCGCGCTCGACGCGGCGGTGTTCACGGAGACCCCGTCCGAGTTTCCCGCTCCCGTGCTCCTGCCGGCGTCGATCCACCTCTTTCGCGTCACCGACCGGAAGCCCGCGGGCTATAAGCCGTTTGTCGAGGTGAGCGAAGACCTGAAGAAGCGGATCGGCGAGAACCTCTACGACAAGCGCTTTTCGGAGTTCATCCAGCATCTGCGTCGCGAGGCCTTCATCAAGATCTATGACCCCTCGCTCGCGAAGGCGGAAGAAAAGAAGGGCTGACCGTCCGAGTCGAGATTCCCCTTCCGAGCTTCTTTTCGTTCGACGGCGTCGTGCGTTCGCACGGCTGGTACGACCTTCCGCCATTCCAGTACGCCCCCGGTTCCGGAGTTCTCTCGACCGTGGTCTCCAAAGGCGGGCGAGCCGTGCCGGTCCGCTTCGAAGCGGGTGACGGCATCCTCATCTGTTCCTCCCGCGCGATGGCGCGCCGGGAGCTCGCCGCGATGTCGGCGCGGGTCTTTTCGCTCGACCTCGACCTGTCCCTCTTCGTCGCCTCCCTGTCGGCGGAACCCGAGCTTCTTCGCAGCCTCGAGAGAGGGGGAGGCCGCATGCTGCGCGCGCCCTCGCTCTTCGAGGACGCCGTCAAGATGCTCCTGACGACCAACTGCTCCTGGGCGGCGACCCGCGGAATGGTGGCGCGATTGATCGCGCTGGCGGGTTCCGGCGGCTCTTCCTTTCCGACGGCGCCCGAGCTCGCGCGCTTCACCTCGGGACGCCTCGAGCGCGAGGTGCGCTGCGGGTATCGCGCCCCCGCTCTCGCGCGGTTCGCGCGGCGCGCCGCGTCCGGACGCCTGGACCTCGCCCGCTGGGAAGATCCCAACCGGCCGGCGGCGGAGATCCGGGAGGAGATTCTGGAAGAGCGCGGTTTCGGCCCGTACGCGGCCGAGGGGCTTCTCCGTATCCTCGGACGTCACGACTTCCTCGCGCTCGACTCCTGGGTCCGCCAGAAATATCGCCAGCTCCATCCCGGGCCGGCAAGGAAAACCGACGCCTCGGTCGCCCGCCGCTACGCGCGATTCGGACGCTACCGGGGCCTCGCGATGTGGCTCGAGCTGACGCGCGACTGGATTGAGGAAGACGGTTGAGGGTTGAGCGTTCAGAGTTTCGATTCCCGATTCCCGATTCCCGATTCCCGGCCCCGGTCCGCCTCGCGCCTCCGGCCTTCCGCCTCTCGCCCCCCGTGTGGGGGTTACGCCCTCTTCGCGCCCCCAACTCGGTCCCCTCAAGTGCTTTCCCTTGACGTGGAACACGCTCGCTCCTAACATGCGCGGAAGTGGACTAATCTGGAAAAAAGTGGGAGAAAGTGGCTCCGACCGGTCGTCGGGACTGCAAATTGAACAATGGACCGCTTTCGCGGGAGCGCGCCAGCCCGGCTCGACGAGAAGGGCCGTCTCAAGGTGCCCAACCTCTTTCGTCAACAGATCGAGGAGGCCTTTGGACCGGAGTTTTTCGTCACGTCTCTGCACGGAAAAGAGGTTCTCCTCTATCCGCTGGCGATGTGGCGCGCGCTCGAAGAGAAGCTCGCGGCCCTGCCCGCGATTCACCGCGCGAAGAACAAGTTCTTAGAGCGGGTCAACTTCTTCGGGCAGGACGCGTCCCTGGACGGGCAGGGGCGCCTGCTCGTCCCGCAGATCCTCCGCGACACGGCGAAGCTGCCTTCCGACGTCGTCGTGACGGGGAATATCGATCACCTGGTCGTCTCCGACCGGAATGCCCTCGCTTCGCGCCTGGCGAGCGAGGACTTTTCCGACGAGGACTACGACGCGATCTCAAAACTGCTGACCTGAGTTCGAAGCGATTGAGAACGGGAGACAGGAGACGCAAGACGCTGGACATCGCCCGCAGCGCCCGCAGCGCCCGCAGCGCCCGCACACGCCCGTCCTTGCCGCGGAAGTCGTCGCGTGGCTTGCGCCGGAACGAGGCGGCTTTTTCGTGGACGCGACGGTGGGCGCGGGCGGGCACGCCGAAGCGCTGCTCGAACACGGACCGTCAATCCGGCTGCTCGGGCTCGATCGCGACCCGGAGGCCCTCGAGCTCGCGCGGGCGCGGCTCGAACGGTTCGGAGACCGCTGCGAGCTCCTTCAGAGCGATTTCGGCGACATCGGGGAGGTCCTCGAGGGACGCGGCCGGCCGGCCGGAATCCTCGCGGATCTCGGAGTCTCTTCGATGCAGATCGACCGCGCGGAGCGCGGGTTTTCGTTCCGCCTGGACGGGCCACTCGATATGCGGATGGGGCGGGAAGGCCGAACCGCTGCCGGCATCGTGTCGGCAGCTTCGGTCGAAGAACTGACGCGGATTTTCCGCGATTACGGGGAGGAATGGATGGCGGTCAAGATCGCGCGAGGGATCGTTTCGGAGCGGACGAAAGCCCCGATCACGTCCACCCGGCAGCTCGCCCGCATCGTGGCGAACGTGAAAGGTTCGCGCGAAAAGATCGACCCCGCGACGAAGGTGTTTCAGGCACTGCGCATCGAGGTCAACCAGGAGCTCGTCGCGCTCTCGCGTTTCCTCGCGGCGGCGGTCGAACATTTGAACGCGCGCGGCCGCCTCGCCATCCTCTCGTACCACTCCCTCGAAGACCGCATGGTCAAGGAAGCGTTGAAGCGCGACTCGGGCGTATGCGCCTGCCCGACCCGCCTGCCGACCTGCGTCTGCGGAGCGCGCACCGCGCTTCGAGTCCTGACGCGCAAGCCTGTTGTTCCCTCGGAAGCCGAGACGCGGGAAAACCCGCGCTCTCGCAGCGCCCGCATGCGCGTGGCGGAGAAGATCGCGGAGGTCTGACGTGAGCTCGGTCGCCTACTCCCAGTCGAAGCGCGTCCAGAACCTGCATCTGACGCGAGAGCGTGACCGCCGCCGCGGGCAGGAGCTCGCAGCGTTCGTCCTCGCGCTTCTTCCGATCGCCTGCGCTTTTCTCGTGTATGCGGCCCTGCACGTGGAGACCGTGCGCGTCGGGTACGCCCGCGAAGCGCGGACCCGGACCCTGGGAGAGATGACCGAGGAGAGCCGGCGGCTCAAAGCGCAGCTGGCGCTGGCCTCGGCGCCCGATCGCGTCGCGGCCGCCGCGGCGCGAAAGGGATTGAAGCCCCCCCGTCCCGGACAGATCGAGTACGTGGAGGGAGCGGGCCGGTGAACACTTTTCCGCGCCGCCGCCGGAATCTCTTTTCTCTCTTCCTGATCGTCTGGGGCGTCATCGTCGTCGGACGGCTGGCGCAGGTGCAGCTCGCGCAGGGTGAAAAATATCGCGCCAAAGCGCAACGCCAGCAGGAACGCCCGATCGAGATTTCGCCGCGCCGCGGGGCGATCCTCGACCGGGAAGGACGCGAGCTCGCGGTCTCGGTCGAAGTGTCGTCCGTGTATGCCGCGCCCGACCAGGTCGTCCAACCGGCGGCGGCGGCGCGCAGCCTCGGGACCGCCCTGGGGCTTCCCGCGGGTCCGATCCTCGCCCGCCTCTCGTCGGAAAAGGGGTTCGTCTGGATCGCCCGCAAGATCGATCCGGCCGCCGCCGACCGCGTGCGGGCGTTGAAGCTCGCCGGAGTCCGCCTGGTCCCGGAGACCAAGCGCTTCTATCCGAAGGGCTCGCTCGGCGCATCGGTCCTCGGCTACGTCGGAACGGACGATACGGGTCTCGCCGGCCTCGAGTACGAGTACGACTCCTCCGTCCGCGGCAAGCCGGGTCGCATCGTCGCCTTCAAGGACGCGCGGCGTTCGACGTACGCAGAATGGGAAGCGCCGGGCGCGCGGGCGGAGCAGGAGGGAGCGACCCTGACGCTCTCGCTCGACTCCGGTATCCAGTTCGCCGCGGAGCGGGAGCTCTCCGCCACGCTCTCCGAGCTGCACGCCCGCTCCGGGAGCGTCGTCCTCATGGATCCCTCGAACGGCGAGATTCTCGCGATGGCGAGCGCCCCGGGCTTCGACCTCAATCAGTACGGGAGGTATCCCGCCGAGACCCGCCGGAACCACGCCGTCGCGGACGCGTACGAGCCCGGGTCGACGTTCAAGGTGGTCACGGGCTCCGTCGCGCTCGAAGACGGCGTCATCGGAATGGACGAGGTCATCGATACGGGTCACGGCTCCGTGCGCATCGGCAACGTGACGATCAACGAGGACAAACACCACGACTACGGCGCGCTGACGCTGGCTGGCGTGCTCGCCCATTCGTCGAACGTCGGAATCATCCGGGTGGGTCTGCGCCTCGGCGCGCAGCGCCTCTACGAGGGCGCCCGCCGGTTCGGGATCGGCAAGGCTTCGGGGATCGACCTGCCTGGAGAGGCCTGCGGCACCTTCCGGCCGCTGTCGCGGTGGTCCTCGCTCTCCAATGCCTCGATCTCGATGGGGCAGGAGGTCTCGTTGACCGCGCTGCAGCTGGCGCGCGTCGCCGCGGTCATCGCCAACGGAGGACTTCTCGTCCAGCCGAGGATCGTGACGCGTCTCGCCCGGCCCGACGGCCGCGAAGAACGGATCGCGATCCCTCCGCCCGTCCGCGTGATTTCGGAAGCCACGGCGAAGAAGATGCGCGAAATGCTCGTCGGAGTGGTCGAGAACGGAACGGGAGCCGAGGCCGCGATTCCCGGGTTCTCGGTGGCGGGAAAGACGGGGACGGCGCAGAAGGCGGGCCCCGGCGGCTACCAGCGGGGGCGCCACGTCCCGAACTTCGTCGGCTTCGCCCCGGCGGAGAATCCGAGGATCGTCGGCGTCGTCGTCGTCGAGGAGCCGCAGGGCAAGTACTACGCGGCCGCCGTCGCGGCGCCGCTTTTTTCCCGGATCGTTTCGCAGGCTCTCGGGATTCTGCGCGTGGCCCCGGAGGAGCAGCGCTTCCCGTCGACGGTGCTCGCCTCGATGCCGCCGCCCTATCCCGCCGGGCTCGTGCCCGCGTCCAGCCGGCGATCGACGCCGGTGCCCGTCTCCGCGCCGGCCGCGGACCCGCGCGTGGTCGCCGGCGAGATCCCCGACGTGTCGGGACTCTCCGCGCGGCAGGCGCTCGCTTTGTTTGCGAGAATGGGCGTGGCCGTCCGACTGCGCGGCGCCGGATTCGTGACTTCTCAGAGCCCTTCGCCGGGAGCGCCCTTCAGGCCCGGCGACGTGGCTACCTTGAACCTTTCGGAATCGGTCCCGTCGGTCGCGCGCGCCGCCGGCGGCCGCGAGGAGACGAGCTCGAGTCCTTTTCGTCCTTGAAGCTGATGGATCTCCTCGCGGTTCTTCCGGATGCCGAGATCGACCGGACGGCGCCGGAAGCGGAAGTCTCCGGCGTCTCGCACGATTCGCGGACGGTGAGTCCCGGTGATCTCTTCGTGGCCATCCGCGGCGCGAAGTCCGACGGCACGGCTCACATCCCCGAAGCGATCGCCCGCGGCGCCGTCGCAATCGCGTCGGAGAATCCTGCGCCGCGGAGCTCCACCGTTCCGTGGGCCCGCGTCGCGAACGCGCGGCGCGCCCTGGCGCTCGCGGCCGCGGAGCTCGCCGGAAATCCGAGCGAAAAGCTCGTGCTGGCAGGCGTCACGGGCACGAACGGAAAGACCACGACCGCGACGCTCCTCTCGGCGCTGCTCGAGCGCCGCTTCGGCCGGGCGGGCTTCCTGGGGACCGTCGGTTATCGGACCGGACGGCGGGAGACCGATGCCTCCCGCACGACTCCGGACGCCGCGATGCTTCAGCGGCTGCTCGCGGAAATGGTCGCGGAGGGAGTCCCGGCGGCCGCGATCGAGGTGAGCTCGCACGCGCTCGCCCTCGACCGCGTGGCGGGATGCCGGTTCGACGTCGCGGTGTTCACGAACCTGACCCGCGACCATCTCGACTTCCACGCGGACATGGAGGAGTACTTCGCGGCCAAGACCGCGCTCTTCTCCCTGCGTAAGCCGGGCGCCGCCGCCGTCATCAACGTGGACGATCCCTGGGGCTTCCGGCTGGCGGCCTCGACGGCTCTTCCGGTCGTCACGACCTCCTCGCGCGGCGCGGCGGCGGACGTCCGGGCGGACGAGATCCATTGCGACCTGTCCGGGACCGCTTTCGACCTCGTTCGCCGGGGCGCCGCGCCCTTCCGGTTGAGCTCCCCGCTGCTCGGCCGCTTCAACGCCGATAACCTGCTTTCCGCCGCGGCCGCCGGGCTCGCCCTGGGGCTCTCCGAAGAGGATGTCGCGGCGGGATGCGCGTCGGTGGCGCGCGTCCCGGGCCGGCTCGAGCCGGTCGACGCGGGCCAGCCTTATCGCATCCTGGTGGATTACGCGCACACTCCGGACGCGCTCGAGCGCCTGCTGCTCGCCGTCCGCGAGCTTACGGATCGCAAGATCGTCCTCGTCTTCGGGTGCGGCGGCGATCGCGACCGCGGGAAGCGATTTCCCATGGGAGAGATCGCCGGCCGCCTCGCCGACATTCCTATCGCCACGTCGGACAACCCCCGGTCCGAGGATCCGAATGCCATTCTCGCGGACATCGCCGCGGGCCTCGCCGCCTCCGGCGCGACGAAGGCGCTTCGCATCGCCGACCGCCGCGAAGCCATCCGCGCCGCCATCGACCTCGCCAACTCGAGCACGGTCGTCGTCCTTGCCGGAAAGGGCCACGAATCCACCCAGGTGATCGGCTCCGAGGAGGTGCCCTTCGACGACCGCAAGGTCGCCGCCGAGCTGGCGGGCGAGCGGCGGTGAGATGAACTTCTCGCTCTCCAGGATGGCCGCGGCTCTGAAGGTTCCTCCCGTCGCGGACGCCGCTCTCTCGGGAGTCGCGGTCGATTCGCGGAAGGTCCGGCCGGGCGACCTCTTCGTCGCCCTCCCCGGTGAGCGCGTGGACGGTCATGATTTCGCGATGCAGGCGGTCGCCGCCGGCGCCGCGGCCGTTCTCGGCGCGCGGGTGCCTGCGGGCCTTCCGGGCGCGTTTCCCGTGCTGGTGGTGCCGGACCCGGGCAAGGGCCTCCTCCGCTTCGCCGGGGAGATGAAGCGGGAGTCGGGATTCCGGCTTGCCGCCGTCGCCGGGTCCATGGGCAAGACCACCACGAAGGAGTTTGCCTCCGCGATCCTGGGTCGGCGCCACGCGGTCGAAAAGACTCCCGGAAATCAGAACAGCGCGATCGGATTTCCGATGTCCGTTCTGAACTTCCCGAAGACGCCCGAATGGATGGTGGGCGAAATGGGAATGAGCGCCATCGGAGAAGTGTCGCGCCTGTCGCGGACCTTCGAGCCGGACATCGCCGCGATCACCGTGATCGCCGCCGAGCACCTGGAGTTTCTCGGGTCTCTCGACGGAGTGGCGCGGGCGAACGGCGAGATCCTCGACGGGCTGAAGCCGAACGGCGTCTTCGTGATCAACGCGGACGACGAGCGCATCGAGGGCCTCGCGACCGCGTGGTCGGGGCGGACGCTCCGCTTCGGACGCGCTTCCCACGCCGACGTCACCGTCGAGGACGTGGTTCTCGACGAGAGCGGATCGTCGCTCCGGCTGCGGACCCCGTCGGGCAGCGCGAATACGCGCCTGCCGGTCCCGGGGCTGCATCAGGTGGCGAACTACCTGGCGGCGTCCGCCGTCGCGCTCGCGGCCGGCGCCTCTCCCGACGACTGCGCCGCCGCCGCCGCGGCGCTCGCCGCGGCGCCTCACCGCGGGGAGTTTCGGCGGCACAATTCGGGCGCGCTTCTCTACGACGACGCCTACAACGCGAGCCCGCCCTCCATGCGCGCGGCCCTCGACACGTTGAAGCTTCTCGCGGGAACGCGGAAGATCGCCGTGCTCGGCGACATGCTGGAGCTCGGGCCGGAGGAGCGCTGGTGGCACCGCGAGACCGGCAAATACGCGGTCGGCCGGGCCGATCGGCTCGTCTGCGTCGGGTCGCGCGCCGCGGCGATCGGAGAAGGCGCGATCGAAGCGGGATTCCCGACCGGCGACGTGACCTCCGCGCGGGACCCGGACGAGGCGGCCGCGCTTCTCGAGTCCCTGCTGGCGCCGGGCGACGCGGTGCTCTTCAAGGCATCGCGCGGCGTGGGACTCGATCGAGCCGTGGCTCGGCTGACGGGGCCCGGGGCCGGGAATCGGGAATCGGGAATCGGGAATCGAAGGAGAGGGTGATCGTGAACGCGACACCGTTGGAAGGGTGCGGGAACGGTCGTTTCCCGTTTCCCGTTTCCCGTTTCCCGATCTTCTGATGCTCTACTCCCTCCTGCACCCGTTTGCCCGATCGATCCCGGCGCTCAACGTGTTCCGGTACATCACGTTCCGGTCGGCGATGGCCGCCGTGACGGCGCTTCTTCTCGCCCTCGCTCTCGGCCCGCCGATGATCCAGCTCTTGAAGCGCCGCCAGATCGGCCAGTCGATCCGCGAGGCGGGGCCCAAGAGCCACCTCTCCAAGGCGGGGACGCCGACGATGGGAGGGTTGCTGATTCTTCTGGCCGTCGTCGTGGCGACGCTCCTGTGGATGGACCTGTCGAACCGCTTCGTCTGGATCGCCCTCGGGACGATGGTCGCGCTCGGCGCCGTCGGTTTCGCCGACGATTTCGTGAAGTTCACGCGCCGCCGCAATCTCGGCCTGACCGGCCGGGGCAAACTGTTCCCCCAGATCCTGGTCGCTCTCGCGATCGCCTGGATGATCCGCCAGTGGGCGGGCCACGGGAGCATCTCGACGGTGGTCACCTTTCCTTTCGCGAAGCGCCTGGTGCTCGACCTGGGGATCCTGTATCTCCCCTTCGTCGCCACCGTCCTGGTCGGCGCGTCAAACGCGGTCAACCTGACGGACGGACTCGACGGCCTCGCGATCGGCTCCGTCGGCATCGCGGCTGGCACTTACGCCATCCTCGCGTACATCACCGGCAACGCAGTGGCGGCGCGGTACCTCCAGA
>JBDUBP010000016.1:0-9185 GCA_040004075.1 Acidobacteriota bacterium
GGCCGGGACGAGCACCTCGTCGCCGTCCGCCCAGCCGCCCATCTCCTTCAGCGCCTGCAGGGCGATCTGGAGCGCACTCGTTCCGCTGTTGCACATCAGGCCGTACCGCCTGTCATGCGCCGCCGCGATCATCCTCTCGAATCGGTCCATCATCGGGCCGGCCGAGAGGCGGTTGCTGTCGAGGACTTCGAGAACGAGCTCCTTGGCGCGATCGCTGATCTGGCAGCCGCCGATTCCGATCTGCGGACGCCCGGCGGAAAGGGGGAGTCCGCGCGGAGCGTTAGGCACTGTTCCTGAAGACTAGAGAGCGCGCACCGGCTCTGTCAAGTTACGATCCCGTGCGCATGAGTCGCGGAGAGCCGCTCGCCGTGACGATCGCCGGAGCGGGGCTCATGGGCCGGTGGCACGCGCGGTACGCCGCCCGGATGGGAGCCCGGATCGCCGCGATCGTCGATCCCGATCGCGCCGCGGCTCGCGCGCTGGCGGGACGGTTTCGCGGCGCCGCCGTGTTCTCCGATCTCGAGGAGTCTCTTCGAAGCGCTCCCTCCGCCGCCGTGCACGTCTGCACGCCCTCCGCCTCTCACGAAACGTCGGTCCTGACCGCGCTCGAAAGCGGGCGTCACGTTCTCGTGGAGAAACCGCTGGCGGCGTCCGCCGAAGAAGCGAAGAGACTGCTCGACCTGGCCTCCCGGAGAACTCTGACGCTCTCGGCGGTGCACCAGTTTCCCTTTCAACGCGGGGCGAGGCTCGTCGCCGGACAGAGGGCTCGGCTCGGAGAGATCGTCCACCTCGACTTTCTGCTCTGCTCGGCGGGCGGTCAGGGCCTCTCGCCTTCCGAATCCCGCGAGACGCTTCTCGCGATGCTCCCGCATCCCGTCTCGCTCTTCCGGCTCCTCGCGGGCGAGATGCCACAAGCCTCCGCCTGGACGATCCTCCCGGCGGGTCCGGAAGAGATCTCGCTCTCGTGCGCTTCGGCAGGCCTGCACCTCGGAATCTTTCTCTCCCTTCGCGGCCGGCCGACGCGCTGCCGTCTCGAAGCGACAGGCACGGAGGCGACGGCGCACCTCGACCTGTTCCACGGTTTCTCCTTGATCGAGCGGCGGCAGCCCTCGCGTCTCTCGAAGGCCGGGGCGCCCTTCCGGTTCGGGATCGACCTGCTGGGGACCGCCGCCGCCAACCTGTCGCGGCGAGCCCTGGCACGCGAGCCTGCTTACCCGGGTCTGCGGGAGCTGATTCGCGTCTTCTACCTGGCCATCGCGGGGCGCGCCGCGCCGCCCGTCCCGGCGGAAGAGATCCTCGACGCGGCCGGGCTCGCCGACCGGGTGCGGGCGGAACCGGTCGATCGGGATCGGATCCGCGGAGCCGACATCACGGATCGGGGCTCTGCGGGCCCGCTTTCCTGAGAACGACGACCCACTCGGGACCGAGCAGACGAAGTAAGACGCGCCCGGCCGCAAAGCGTTTCGCGATTCGGTACGCCCGCGCGGCGAGCCTCGCGAATGACGGGAGCCCGCGCGCCTCCTCGTCGCCGACGTCCGGCAGGAAGAACTCCGTCGCAAACGCGCAGGCGGCCGCGATCCGCCGAAGCTCCCGTTGCGAGCGCAGGTGGACGTTCTCGAACTTGGCGCCCCGCCGCCTTCGCACATAAGCCGCCTGCCAGGCGCGAGGAAGAAACCCGACGCCCCAGAGCGCGACGTGGGGCTCTCGCGCGACCGAGAACCGGTTCACGGCGCTCAGAAGGAGAATGCCTCCCGGCGCGAGGACGCGTGAGCACTCGAAGAGAAAGGCCCGCGCGTCCGGCACGAATTCGAGCGTTCCGATCGACACGACCGCGTCGAAGGATCCGTCGCGAAAGGGCAGGAATTCCCCCCCGCAGCACGCGAGCGCCGGTTCGGGTTGCGCCGCGTCCCGGAGGCGGCGCCGGGCGATGTGCAGCCAGCGCATCGCGACGTCGGTGCCGATGACTCGGGGAAACATTTCGGACGCCGCGGCGAGCAGGTTTCCGGTCCCCGTCCCGACCTCCAAAACGCTTCGAATCTGCGGGCGTTCTTCCGGCGACAACGCCGAGAGCGTCCGCCGGGCCCTCTCCTCCCCCCGCATCGCCGTGGCAACGAAGCGTTCTCTCAGCGCAGGCGGCGTCTCCTCGCTCAGGCTCCAGTAGTGCTCGAGAAGGTCGCGAAACGGGAGCCGGTCGAGGACGTCGAGGACCTTGTAAGTGCGCGCCAGGTCCTCGTCGACCGAGAGATAAGGATCGCGCAGCACGCGGAAATCCGGGATCCCGCCGGCGAGGGGATAGGAGCGGCCGCAGGGAAGGCACCGAAAGGCGTCGCCGTCGGTCGCCAGCTCGCCGCGGCATCGCGGACAGACGAAATCGACGGTCCCGAGGGACGGAAGCAGGGAGGCGGGCGCCCCCCGGGTCACGACGAGAGGGTGGTCGGCGTCTGCCGCTTCCGGTTGTATTCGTCTTCCGAATCCGCCTTTTCCCAGATTCGCGCGCCGGCGGCAGCCCTGGCGAGCTCGAGCGGCTGAAAGACGACGCTCGGCCACAGGAAAACCTCGTTCGTGCAGTGGCACATCCGCGCGCGGATGCTGGCGCGCAGAGCCTCGGCTTCCGGCGAGTCCCAGATCTCGAAAAAGGATTTCTGCCTGAGGTTGCCGAGAGGCGGGTGGTTTTCGCAGACGCTCACGTCGCCGTTGGCGTAGACGACCCCGGTCAGGTTCCCCGCGGTGCACGGCACGAACTGCCGGTCGGCCTCGATCGTCTTCACCTTGGCCCACTGGAGCATCGGTTCGACGATCCCTCCGAACCGGCCCTCCTCGCGGTCCTTCCACACGGAGGCGGAATACCGGTAGAGCTCCTGGTACCGCTCGAGCGCCGGACCGCGGAGGCCCGGGTTCTTGCGATCTCCCCGGATCACCGCGAGGTTGTGGTGGTCCATCGCGGGACACCGGTCATGGAGGAACTTGGTCAGCTGCCGCAGCTCGTCGATGTTCTCGTTCGTCGCCGTGCCGATCGAATGGATCCGCAGGCGCGGATCTTCCTTCTGAAGGACGGCGAGCCGCTCGTAGGTGGCCATCGCGCGGTCGAAGGACTCCGCGCTGCCTCGAAAGCGATTGTGGTACTCGGGCATCCCGTCGAGCGAGATCTCGCAGACGAAGAGGTCGAGGGTTTTCAATTCCAGAACTTCCCGGATCTGACGCTCGGTCTTTTGCGTGAAAAAACCGCTCGTCGGAACGTAGATCTGCCGCACGCCGTTGTTCGCCACAAACAGGCTGCAGACTCGCGCGAAGTCCGGGCGGATGAAGGGCTCGCCGCCCGACAGGTTGAGGTTCTCGAAGGGCCCGAGCTCGAGGGAGAGCCGTTCGAATTCCTCGTAGCTCAGGTCGTCCCGCTTGTTCAGGCTTCGCCAGTAGAAACAGTGCTCGCACGTCAGGTTGCAGATCGAGTTCATGAAGACGATCAGGAACGGCGGGGCCTGACGCTTCCGGTGATGGAGCGCCATGCGGGAGAGGCGAACATGGCGGGCGAGTCGCGAGGAAATGGCGGGGGCCCTCGTTTCGATCGTAGTCGCAGCGGGAAATTGGCGCAAGGCGGCAAACCCTGTATCTTTCGATGAATTGCGGCCGAACATCGCCAGACCAGGACACGCCTCGCCGATCCCTCAGGCGGCGGTTTCGGTTTTCCTCGCGGTGGCCTCGGTTCTGGTGTTCGCGCGGTGCGTGCCGCTGACCCGGGACTACGCGAGTCGCTTTGCGGCGTCCCACGGCGGAAACGTGCTGGCGGCCTCTGCGGCCGCCGGATTTCTCGCCCTCGCGGCCTCTGCGGTTCTCCTGCGATGGCGTCCGAAGACGCTTCTCGCCGTCGTAGTCGGGATCGCCGCGCTCCTCCTGATCACGTCCGGAAATGCCGGCGCGGCAGCGGCGGCGGCTCTCATCGCGGTCGGAGTCCTCGTCCTCGGAGATCTGGTCTTCCGTCTCTTCACGGGCGTCGCGGCGGAGGAAGACGACGCGTGGTCGGTTTTCGCGGCCGGCGTGGCGGCGTCGGGCATTCTGCTCCTGGGCATGGGAGAAGCCGGACTCCTGCATCCCGGGTTCGTCGCCGGCGCGTTCGCCGTTCTTCTCGCGGCGAGGAGGCGGCGAGCGGTCCCCCTCGCCCGGATTCTGCGGGCCGCCGGGGCGATGTCGTTTACGAAACGCCTTCGGGCGCACGAGGCCCTCTGGATCGCGATCGCGGGGGCCGTTCTCTTTGCGTCCTTCATCAGCGTGCTCGGCCCCGAGGTGTCGTTCGACGCGCTGGCGTACCACCTCCCCGAGGCCCGCGACACCGCGCGGAACGGGATCGTCCAGCCGCTGCCCGACGTTCTTCCCCAGTCGTTGTTCTGGCGGAACCACCAGACGTTCCTGTCGGCTGGATTTCTCTTCGGCGGCGAGCGCGTGGTGCGCTTCCTCCATTTCGGCGTCGCGCTGGGCGCGTTCGGCGCGGCGCTGTCTCTCCTTCGGCGTCTTGGCGGAAGAAACGCCGGGGCCCTCGTGGCTCTGGCGCTCGTCGCCGTTCCCGTCATCTGCATGCAGTTCCATTCCGTTTCGGCGGACTGGGCGACCGCGTTTCTCGTGACTGCCGCCGCGTCGGAGATTGCCGCCGCGAGCGAGCGACCGTCTCGCGCCCATCTCGCGGGATTCCTGATCGGCGCGGCGGTGGCGACGAAGATCTTCGCGGCACTCGCGCTTCCGGCGCTGCTGGTTCTCTTCTGGATCCGGGTCGGGCGCGGCCGGGTGCGCCGCCTCCTTCTTTCCGCGGCCTGCGCGCTGATCGCGCTTCTCCCGTGGCTGGCGTGGAGCCAGTCCCGGGCCGGGTTCTGGCTGGCGCCCTATGCGCCGTCTTTTTCGGCTCTCGTCTCCAGGTCGGCGCCGGGCGGGCACATCCGGCACGGGCTCGTCCTGACTTCGACCGCGGCGCCCGAGCGGCAGGATTCCCCTTCGCCCGGGGCGTTTCTCCGCCTCCCGTTCGACGTGACGTTCCACGGCGTGTTCTGGGAACGGATCCCCGACGGGTACAACGGCATGCTTCCCCTGCTCCTCCTGATCGGCGCGGTCGGATGGGGGCCGCGGCGGCTGGGACTCTTTATGGCGGTTGCGCTCGCCGCCGTTCTCCCCTGGTATCTCCTGCGGGCTCCCGCGCTTCGCTATCTCTTCCCCGTCTATCCCCTCTACGCGGTCTTCGCGGCGGAGGGACTCGATCGCCTCACGGGCCGCTTCGCGGGCGGGGCGGGGCGGCTCGCGGGCTTCGCGATGGCGGCGGTCACGCTGGCCTTCCCCGCGCAATTCCTGTCCCTTCCGTTCGACGCTCGCGTCGCGGCCGGAAGAGTCTCGCGCGAGACGGCGCTCGCGTCGTATCTGCCCGCGTATCCGCTGTGGAGCCTCGTGAAGCCGGTTGATCGGGTGCTGCTCGCGGGGGAGTTTGACCGGTATCACTGCCCGGCGGAGAGAGCGTGGCGGACCGGCTGGTGGCCGATCAGCGAAATGCGTCCCGGCGCCCCTGGTTTCGAAGAGCGGCTGCGCCAGCTCGGCGTCACGCACTGCATCGTGCGGAGCGACCTCTCGGGATCGCTGCCTCTGCCCGAGTCGGAGTTCGATCTCGTGGCGCGCCGCGGACCGGCCGCCCTCTATCGACTGAGGCCGCGGGGGTCCCCGGCGTCCGTTCCGCCTTCGCCCTGATCCGGCCGCGATCGCCGCGTCCGCCGCCGGCGCCCCTTCTCCGGGATGACGGGCCCGCCCGGTCGGAGCGTCAACAGCTTCGGGATGGCGCGGGCGGAGTCCTGGACGTCGCCATTCTCCTGGTACTCGGCGTCCGAGTTCACTTTCCAGACGTCGAAGGTCCCTCCGAGGATGTTCCGGCTCGCCAGGAGGCCGGTCATCATCGCGTGGTCCTGGTTGTTGTACTTGTGCATTCCGTTGCGCCCGATCAATTGCAGGTTCGGGAGCTCCGCCTCGAGAAAACGGCGCACCGTCTCCACGTTCTCCCGATACGAGTCGTCATAGACGGGATACGCCTTGCGCATGCGCACGACGCAGCCGTCGCGGACCTTCGCCGGATCGACGAGCCCGATCTGGCCGAGCTCGGTTCGAGCGAGCTCGCGCAGCTCGGCATCGCTCCGCTGCCACAGCTCGTCGCCGTCGGAGCAGAAATACTCGAGACCCAGGCACGTCAGCGATGGGTCCGGCACCATGCCGAGGCTCCAGTTCTTGAAGTTCTGGATGCGGCCGAAGGAGACCGAAGGATCGTGGATGTAGATCCAGTTGTCCGGAAAAACGTTTTCCTGCTCCACGATCAGGGCGACCGTCAGGAAATCCCGGTACTTCAACCCGTTCGCGGCGCGCAGGACATCGGGGGGCGCCGGAGGCGCGAGCGCCGCGACCAGGTCGCGAATCGGCATCGAGGAAAGAAAGTGCGTGCCCGACTCCGAGCGCGTGCCGGACGCGGTCTTCGCCACGATCCGCTCGAGGCCCGCCGGTCCGCGCTCGGCCCGCTCGACCGTGGCGTCGAGCACGATCTCGCCGCCGCGTTCCCGCACCCGGGCGGTGACGGCTTCCCACATCTGGCCCGGGCCCCGCACGGGATACCGGAATTGGTCGAGGAGGGTCTTGATGATCTTTTCGCGAGGGCCTCTTCTCTTCGGCAGGAGGGTCGCCTTCAGGAGGGAGACCATCGAGAGCCCCTTGATCCTCTGAGCCGCCCAGTCCGCCGAGATCTCGGAGCAGGGGATGCCCCACACCTTTTCCGTGTAGCTTTTGAAGAAGGTCTCGTAGAGGCGCCGGCCGAACGCGTTGATGGTCCAGTCCTCGAACGAGCGGGCGTCGGGAATCGGATGCAGCCGCGCCTGCGCGTAGCTCGCGAGCGCGCGCGCGACGTTGATCGGCCCGAGATTGACGAAGACGTTCCAGGCGCGGAGCGGGTAGTCGAAGAACTTCCCCTTGTAGAAGATCCGGGAGAGCCGGTCCCGAACGAGCATGTCCTCGCCGAGGATCTCCGTCCACAAGTCCTCGATCTCACGGCTCTTCGAGAAGAAGCGGTGCCCGCCGATGTCGAAGAGGAAGTTCTTGTAGCGCTCCGTCCGGGCGAGCCCGCCGACCCGCTCGGGATCCCGCTCTAGGACCGTGACGGGCACGCCCGACTTCGTCAGCTCGTAGGCCGCCGTGAGCCCGGAAGGCCCGGCGCCGATCACGACGACGCGGGTCGTCGCGGAAGTCCGCTGCGGCGAAACGCGGCCTGGCTCGTTCGTGGCGAATCCTCCACGGTGAATCGGCGAAGAGATTGATTCGGGAGCGAAATCGTAGACTAGCTGAAGCCGCCCCACCCGCCTTCCAGGCCGACCTCCGGGCCAGATCCGAGCGCGTCAATCCGGGAGCCCGGCTCCGTCGGCGCGGCGCTCCGGGTCAGCGGGGAGAGACTCCGGGCTCCCGTTGCGAGCCGAGTTCGAGGCTCTCCCCGTCGCCGCGGCTTTCGGCCTCCGCCAGGGTCATGTCCGCATCTACCATCAGCTCCACCAGCGATTCAAAGTCCGTGCGCGGCTCCCACCCGAGCTCTCTCCGCGCCTTCGATGCGTCGCCCTCGAGATTCTGGACTTCGGTGGGGCGGAGATACCGCGGGTCGAGCTCCACGAGAACCGTGCCCGTCCGGCGGTCGATCCCCTTTTCCGAAAGACCGCTTCCCTTCCATTCGAGATCCATCCCGCCGCGCCGGAACGCGATCTGACAGAAATCCCGCACCGAGTGGCTTTTGCCGGTGGCGATCACGTAGTCGTCAGGCGCGTCGCGCTGAAGCATCCGCCACATCGCCTCGACGTAATCCCTGGCGTAGCCCCAGTCGCGGCGCGCCTCGAGATTCCCCAGATAGAGACGGTCCTGGGACCCGTGCGCGATCTTTCCCACCGCGCGGGTGATCTTGCGCGAGACGAAGGTCTCCCCGCGCCGGGGCGATTCGTGATTGAAGAGGATCCCGTTCAGGGCGAAGAGTCCGTAGGCTTCCCGGTAGTTGATGGTGATCCAGAAGGCGTAGGCCTTGGCGACCGCGTAAGGATTGGCGGGGTAGAACGGCGTGCGCTCGCTCTGGGGCACCTCCGTCGCCTTCCCGAACATCTCGGAGGAGGAAGCCTGGTAGATCTTCGGGCGCATCTCGAGCGCGCGGACCGCCTCCAGAAGCCGCGTCGCGCCGAGCCCAGTCACATCGCCTGTGTACTCGGGCGTGTCGAACGAGACCTTGACGTGGCTCTGGGCGCCGAGATTGTAGATTTCGTCGGGCTGCACGCCGCGCAGTACCCGGTGGAGAGAAGACCCATCGTTCAGATCGCCGTGGTGCAGGATCAGCCGGCGATCGGGCTCGTGGGGGTCCTGGTAGAGATGGTCGATCCGCGCCGTGTTGAATGAGGAGGAGCGGCGGATGATCCCGTGGACCTCGTACCCTTTGGACAGGAGCAGCTCGACGAGATACGAACCGTCCTGGCCGGTGATACCGGTCAAAAGAGCCTTCTTCATGAGTGGATGCGGTCCTTTGCGGGCGGATCTTCTCACGGTGGAGAGCGCTGGGCGCTGGGCGTTGGGCGCAGGGCGCTCTCGGGGTGTGGGTCCGGGATTGTCTGGACGCTCAATGCTGAAAGACGCTGATCAGCCCCTCCCAGTCGAAGGCCGGGCGGGCCGCGCGCGGCGGGGCCAGCGGCGCCCGCGAGGGAGGGACGGACGGCGGCGGTTCCATCGGCGGCGCCGCGGTCGCGGGCTCGCGGACAGGGGGCGTCGATACGATCTCCGGGCTCCGAAGCGTATCGGAGGAGGCAGCCGTCGCGCCGAGCGAAGCTTCCGGATCGTACGAGGCTCCGGCCGAGGGGGAAAAGCCGGGCCGTTCCTGTTCGAGCCGCGCGATCCGCCCGGTCAGCTCTGCGATTTGCGCCTGGACCTGCCGCGTTTCCTTCCGGGTCCTCCGGGCCAGGACGAAGGCCAGTACCGGGAGCACCAGCAGAAAGAGCGCGAGGCAACCGAGGATCGGAAGAGCTTCGCTCATGAGATGAGTTTTGAGATGGAGAAGATCATTTTATCAGCGGAGGAGCAGAATACCCGGCTTGACCTCTACGCCCCGCTTCGATAAGGTTCGCCTCCCTGACGCGGGGTGGAGCAGCCTGGTAGCTCGTTGGGCT
>JBDUBP010000049.1:0-9155 GCA_040004075.1 Acidobacteriota bacterium
AAAGGTCGAACTGACCGATCTTGCAGGCTCAACCGGCGCTCGACGCGAACGTCGAGAGCGCCGGATGAACCGCCGGGCGATGTGTCACGGTCCGATTATATGGATGGGCTTGCGGCGGTACGGGGCCGCACAGGGCGTTTGCGCCTAGGCAGGGCGATACGCGGGCGGGCTGTGGAACTGTGGAACCGGGGGTGGCGTCGTATTTCGACGTGCGTCAGAGCCGGGCACCGTTACCGCTCGGTCACGACGTCGCTTTCTTCAGGCCGCTGGGGAATCTTTCCGCGATGCGAGCGGGCCGCCGCTGGTTACCCGAATCGGCGCTTGGCCTCGTCCACGGCCGTGGCGACTCCGAGGCTGACCGCGGCCGAGAGAAGCTGGCGGGCGTGATGGCGCCCCAGGTAGATTCCGGCCGCCAGAGCGGCGCACACCGAGAGCAGAGGCTGGTCCCGGATCACGCGCTTCCAGTCCGACGGAAGCGCTCGTTCGATCGGTTCGACGCGCGTCATGAAAGCACCCGAAAAAATGGAAAGAGGCGGGGGCGCGCGGCGTTACCCCGCCTCACCCCGCCAGTCGTTTCGTAAATCAGTCGTCGCCGCGGAGGAGGAAACCAAAAAGGAGTCCGACGCCGAGTGAGACGGCGATGGACGTGCCCGGGTTCTCGCGGATGTACTTGCGGGCATCCGTCCAGAGGTAGCCGTAGTCCTTTTCGAGACGCTTGCTGGTCGACTTCAGGTTCTTGCGGAGATCATCCCCCGCGTCGCCGAACTGGCCGCGCGCGCGGCTGTACGAGTCGCCGAGAACCTCTTTCGTCTGGTCGATCTTCTCTTCGACGAAGTCGCGGGCGCGGTCAAACGGTGTGTCTTTTGCCATTCTTCACCTCCAAAAAGCGATTTTCGATCATATACCCTAGGGGCAGTGAGCCTCTCCTGCAAATCCCCCGCCGTTTTCCGCAGCCGGGGGCCGTCGCGGAGAGGGGGACCGAGTCCGCGCCCGCGGGCCGCCTGACGACTGCGTGCCCCGCAACCTGACCGCCCTCGAGCGCGCGCGGGAACGTTGGCCGCGGCTCTCCGACCGCCTCGTGAGCACTGCCGTGCTGCTGAAGGAGACCGCCGGCGAGACGGTCCGGGGATTCCGCGCCGACCGGGGGGCCGACCTGGCGAGCTCTCTTTCGTTTGCAACCCTGCTGACTGCGGTCCCGCTGCTCGCGACGTTCTCTCTCATGCTCGCGACCTTCTTCAGCGAAAACGTGACCGGGATCCTGGACGCGGTCAACGCGATCCTGCCGTACCACACGGCCCGCGTGACGGCGAGCCTGCGCGAGTTCGTCTCGGAATCCACGACGATCTCGGGGATCGGCCTCGTCATCCTCGTGCTGGCCTCCCTGCGGCTCATCTCGACGATCGAGCGCATCGTGAATGCCGTCTGGGGAGCTCCCAGCCGCCGGGACTTTCTCTCCCGCATTGCGCTGTATCTCGTCATCCTGTTCGCCTTGACGCTCCTGTTCGGAGGGTTCGGCCTCGGGATCCAGATGCTCCGCACGGCGCGCGCCGGCACGTCTCTCGCCGGCAGCGTCGCCGTGTCGTTCTTCCCGTTCGCGATCGAGGTCGCCGGGCTGACGCTGCTCTATCGCTTTCTTCCCAACGCGCTCGTGCGCTGGTCCTCCGCCACGATCGCGGGAATCACCGGCGGCGTCCTTCTCGAGCTCCTGCGGGCGATCTTCGGGGTCTACGTCCGGGCCCTCTCGCGGGTCAACCTCATCACCGGCTCCCTCACGTTTATCCTGCTGTCCCTCATCTCGGTCTTCCTGGTCTGGGTGGTGATCCTGATCGGCGTCGAGCTGACGCACGTCCTGCAGACGCACTCGGCAAAGAAGCGTTCGATCGGCGGGATCCGCGCCGGCCGGGCCGAGAACGCCATCCGCATGCTCCTGAGGCTCTCGGCCGGCGGGGTCCACGGCATCGACGCGCTCTACCGCGAACAGGAGGCCACCTCGCACGAGGCCGAACAGATCCTGGAATGCCTCAAGGAGAACGGGCTCGTCCGGTCGCAGGGCTCGCGCGCCTTCAGCCTGGCCGTCGATCCTGAGAAGCTCACCGTGGCGCAGATCGTCGACGCCGTCTCGCCGAACCTCTACGCCATCTCGCCGGAGGAGCAGGACCGGGTCGTGACGATCTTAGAACCGATATTCGAGCGCCTCGACGCGGAGAGGCGATCGCTGCTTTCCGCGACGCTCGCCGACCTGAAGGCAGGGTGAGAAGCCGGAATCGGGAATCGGGAATCGGGAATCGGGAATCGGGAATCGGGAATCGGGAATCGAAGGGTCCCTTCACCCGGCGAAGGCGCGGCGCGATTTTTCCACTTCTCGCAAGTATTCATCGCGCGAGCGGCCCGCGGCTTCAGTTGACCATCTCAGCTCGCTTCCGAGAAGCTCCTGGATACGCGGGAGCGCGGCGACGCCCTGGTCCCGCGCCTGCCAGAAGAGGTGGGTGCGCCGGATGAGGACGTCCGCGGCGCTGCGGGCGTCCTCGGAGCGCGCGGCAAACAAGACTTCCGCCTCGATGTCGGGAAGCCCGGCGGCGAGCGGTCGGGACATCCCGGTTTCCGACGCGACGGCCAGCACGCCGGCGGCCCGCGTCCCATAGCGTCGCGCGAGGTGCCGCGCCGTTTCTGCGGGAATGGAGGCGCCCTGCCCGTCCCGCGCGAATCGCTCGACGAACGCCTCCATCGCGCCCTCCGGAGCGCCCGGAAACTTCCGGTCCGCGGTCGCGCTCTTTCCGCCTCGAACCCCGAGCCTTCGCAGCTGCGACGCAACCGCGTCGCCCGCGCGCCGGCCCATTCTCCGGTGCGTCGTCAGCTTCCCCCCGGTGACGACGATGCGCCCGGGAGAGACGTCCAGGGACTCCTCGCGGCTCATGGATGCGACGTCCTTGCCCGCCTCGAAGCGCAGCGGCCGCAGCCCGGCGAAGGAGGCGATGATGTCCGCCCGGCGCGGCGCGCGGGACGGAAAGGCCTCCCGGGCGCGCGAGAGCAGGTAGTTCACCTCGGCGGGCTCGGGCCCGACGCCGTCGACCGGGCCGCGGTAGTCCGCGTCCGTCGTGCCGATGAGCGTGACAGCACCGCTGGGGATCACGAAGACGAGCCTCCCCCGCTCCGCCGGGATGGCGACGGCGCGGCGGACCGGGAGGACTTCGAACGGCACGGTGATGTGCGATCCCTTGGAGAGCCGCACGGTCGGAGCGGCTCCCGGATCTTCGCCGCGGCGGAGAGCGTCGGTCCAGGGTCCGGCGGCCTCTACCGTCACCCGCGACTGGATGCGGATCTCGCGGCCCGTCTCGAGATCTCGAGCGGCCGCGCCCTCGACGCGGCGGCCGGCCCCGGACCGCAGAAAAGAGAGGACCGACACGCGCGAGACCGCGACCGCTCCGAGGGCCGTGGCGTCGAGCACGTTCTCGAGAGTGAGGCGGGCGTCGTCTGTCGAGGCGTCCGAGTAGAGCGCGCCTCCTGCGAGATCCGATCCCGCGAGCAACGGCTCGGCGTCGACGGCCGCCCGGGCGGAGAGGCCGCGATGCCGGCGTCCGCGTCCGAGCGCGAGAAGGTCGTAGAGGGTCAGTCCGGCCGCGAGGCTCCGCGGAGAGACCCATCGGCCTCGGAGAATGGCGAAGACGAACTCGAGCGGCGACACGAGGTGCGGCGCCAGTCGCAGGAGGCGCGCGCGCTCGGCCAGCGACTGAAAGACCAGGACCAGGTCCCCCTTCGCCAGGTACCGCAGGCCTCCGTGCACGAGCTTCGAGGAGCGCCATGAGGTCCCGGACGCCCAGTCTTCCCGCTCGACGAGCGCGACCGCGAGCCCGCGCGAAGCGAGGTCCCGCGCGGTCGCCGCGCCGGTGATCCCCCCTCCGACCACCAGGGCGTCGAAGGTCCGCGACTCGAGCGCCGCGAGACGCGACGCCCGCGGAGGGAGGGAGGCGCCCGCGCGAACGTCGTCGGCCGTCACGAGGGCGGCAGCTCGGAGGAATCGTCGGCGGCGTGCTCCACGTCGCGATCCTATCGGGCAAAGCGAGCCGGCAGGCCGGCCGATCGCTTCCGGCGGGCCGTCCCTTCGTGCTATCCTCCGCGCCCTCTCCAACAGTGTGGGGCTGTAGCTCAGTTTGGGAGAGCGCCTGAATCGCACTCAGGAGGTCGTCGGTTCGATCCCGATCAGCTCCACCATTCTCTAATCCCCTCGATCGCGCCGAGCCACAGAGTCCGTCGAAGCCTCCTCCGAACCGACGACCTCGGGGGGGCTCGGGGGGCGACCGTCGGCGCCCCCCCGCTCATGGAGCGCGGAGGGAACCCGCAGAGCGGGTCGGTTCGATCCCGATCCGCTCCACCATTTCTCTAATCCCCTCCATCGCACCGAGCCACAGAGTCCGTCCAGTTAGAACGAGCGGTAAGGCATTGCGGCGAATCTATCGCGCGGAAGAACGAGCTCACGCCACCGTCTCGCGGCCGAGCGCGGCGATCTGGTCGCCGCAGAGTCCCCCCTCGTTGAAGAAGGGCGCGAGAGCGAATCCGTGTTTCCCGGCGAGGCTCCAGATCTCGTCGACCCGGCCGGGCTGGATGTTCCCGCGCCCGCTGGAGTAAGACTCGGACCGTCCTTCGAGCGCCAGGAGCATCCCCTCGAGGAGACACCCTTGCACGATGTTCGGCGCGGGATGAGGGGCCAGAACGGCGATCAGGTCCGGAACGAGCTGCAGTCCCCCGAGCACCTGCCCCATTCCTCCGAAGAAGACGACGGGACCGGGCACCCCATTGGAGAGGACGTTCTTCGGATACCCCGCATCGCAAACGATCGCGTCCCCCCGAACCGAGCGCAGGGAAAAGCCAGGTGCGGTCAGGCTCGCCGCCGCGACGACGAAATCGGCTTCCGACAGAAACTCCTCCGGCTCGGTCGAGATCGCGACCGTGGTCGCGTCCGACGCGAGCGAGCGCTGCAGCCTCCGGAGGCGGTGAGGGTTGCGGGCACAGAGGAGGAGACGGGCGGCGCGCCCGAGAAGATAGCGCGCGCAGCCGGAGCCCACGTCCCCCGTCGCGCCGAGGATGAGAACGGTCTGTGAGCTCAATGGCCGCCGCGCGAGGGCCGACGCTCGCTCGACCGCCTTCACGATGTAAGCGACCGTCAGGGTATTCCCCGTCGTGAACGCCACCTCGTCGTGAGACGGCAGGAGGTCGACCCTTCCTTCCAGCACGATCGAGCTAAAGCCTCCGAGCGCGGCGACGGACGCTCCCTCGCGATCGGCGCAGATCGCCGCCTCTCCGATCCGCTGGATCTTCTCGCGCACGGACCCGTCGCAGAGCCGGTCGGGCGAGAGAAATGCGTCGACATAGACGCCGTGGGCGCACGATCCGTCCGTCGAGAACACCGTGACGCGGCAGACGGTGCGCGGAGGAAGGAACGGGACGATCTCACGGACGTCCCGGACCGAGACGGGGCGCCCGAGCCCTCCTCTCAGGGAGTTGACCACGGCGGCCGTCTTCTCCCAGCTGTCGAGGTGTCCGATGAGCGCGAATCGCGCCGCCGCCGGGGAGCGTTCCACGAGAGCGGCGGGACAGCTCACATAGGCAGGCGCGCGATCCATTGGAGCGTCTCCTCTCCGGGCAGGCCGACGCGATCGAGGGACTTCAGGTACAGGTTGAGCGCCCCGCCGCGGAGCTGGACGATGTCGAGGCTCACCTCCGGCAAGGACGGCTTGATGCAGGTGTCCCCGCAGAGGAGGCAATCCCCGCGGATGTCCTCCCGGGCCACCATCTCCGCGAGCACGGACATGACGTCTTCGTGGACGCCCGCCACCTTCTCCTGGAGCCCGTCCGGATCGCGCTGGAAGATCTCCTGGAGAAGCGCGATGGCGTGCTCGAGGTGATCGGTCTCCTCGGCTGCGATCGCCTTGTATGCCCTGCCGAGCCTGCCGGGCGCCACGCGCGCCACGGAGGAATACATGGAGACCGCGAACGACTCCAGCATCAACTCCTGGATGATCAGGCACGCCGTGAAATCCCCGCGCCCGGCGCTCTTGACGAAGGCAGCCCGGATTCTCTTCCAGTAGGGCGCGTTCACGTTCATGGTGACATCGATGCCCATCTCCTTCCCGAGGCGCTGGAAGGACCGGGCATGCGCTTTCTCCCTCGCCGCGTGCTCGAGCGCTTCGATCTTGTCGTCCGCGTCGTCGTAGAGCTCGACCAGGCTCGCGAAGTTCATCATCCCGATCAGCTCCCCGGTGGCCGACTGCGACAGGATGCTGCCCCAGACCCGGTGAGCCTCTCCGCCCATTTCAATCACGTCGCTTCTGGTCGCTTCCACGTTTCCTCCTATCCATCGCGGGAATGAGACGACGGGGGCCGGCCCGAAGCCGGCCCCGCCGGACTATTGTTTTGGGCGCGCCATCGACCCCGCCTCGCTGGTCGGCGGGACAATGTTCTTCATCCGCATGTACGTGACCAGGTTGCCGTAATGCTCCGTCGTGTGCGTCGTGTTGACCATCAGCACGCCGAGTCTCGGGGCGTCGGTTCCGAACATCTTTACGGTCTGAGCGCCGGACGCATCGGTCATGCTGCTGTACGCCTTGTCGCAGTAAGCGAAGGCGTCTTTGAGCGCGGCCGTGAGGTCCGCTTTCGACGTCTTGCTCTGCTCGATCTTCGGGGCGGGATTCTTCTCGCCCAGGGCGATCGAGCAAAACCCGTACTGCGCGTCGGCGATGTGTCCGAGAATCTGGCCGTAACTGCGGACGGCGTCCGTCGGCTTGAAGCCGTAACTCTCCTCGGGCATTCTTTCGGCGGAGCGGAGCACGATGCTCTGCAACTGCGTGTACATGTATCCGTGCCAGGCAGGAACCGCGTTCTCTTTGGGCAACGCGAAGGCCACGCGCGGCGGAGCAGGCGCGGACGCGGGCGGAGCCGCCTGCGCAAAGGCGGTCGCTGCGGGCGCGAGGAGGCCGATCAGAAGCGCCGGCAGAGGCTTCCGACTCGGTCTGGTGACATCGACTGGGACTTGCACTTTCTTCTCCTTTTGACCGGAACCCGGTCTCTGTGATGCGTTGAGGGTGAAGTCGAAAAGGCCTGTGTTGATCCTTCGGTCAGGCGGCGGCTTCGACGAGCGGCCGATCCCGGACGCCCCGGATCAGGAGCCACAGAATGATCGCGGCTTCGCCAAAGAGAAGGGGAAACGTGACCTGCGAGACGACGCCGTGGTACCGCGGCAGAAAGAGGGCGGTGAAGCTCTGGATCGGATAGGCGAAGCCGTTAACGATCAGCAGGACGCCAAGGATGCGGGGAATGAAGCCCGATCTGTAGACGAGCATCCCGAAGGGGAAGAGCCAGAGACCCCAGAAGATCTGGGCAACGAGCACTCCGCTGCCATGCAGGCGGAGAAAGACCATCGCGAGGGCATCCAGCTGGGGCTTCGTGAACACGGACAGGAAGTCGGCGCCGCGCACGAGGATCAGTGCGGCGATCTCGTTGTGCACGTTCAGACAAGAGATCGGGATGGAGATCGCAAACAGAGTCACCATGAGCGACGCGAGCGGCTTGTTCACTCCATGGAGCAAACGGTACAGGGCGAGAGTCGCAAAGAGAAAGGCGATCGGGTTGATCAGCTCGCCCGTAATCCCGGCGAGCAGCATCCACTGGGAAGCCAGGATTCTGCTGGCCGTCTCCGCCGCGTTTCCGCGCAGGATCAGCGCGTTCGGGACATAGATGAGGCTGAAGGGCGCGGGTAGGCACGCGACGAGGTACAGGACGCCGGCGATTCGTGCGGTCTTCCTGAGTGACTCCATGCCCCCTCCCTCGTTCCTCATGACACGCGCTTCAAGGCTTCCTTCGCCTGTTTCAGGGAGGGGTTCAGCTTCAGGGCCGTCAGGTAGACCTGCTTCGCAGCCTCCTTTTTCCCCTGCTTCTCGTAAAGGGTGCCGAGGTAGTAGTGCGCGCTGGCAAGCGTCGGCTCGTTTGCTTTCGGCGTGTAGGCGACGTACTGCTTCAGCGCCTCCTCACCGCGATCCAGGTTCGTGCTCGCGAGCGAGGCGGTGCGCCCGAGGTAATAAAACGCGGGCATGTAGCGGGGATCGAGCTTCAGGGCCGCTTCGAGCTCCGCAAACGCGGCGGCGTAGCTCTTCGCGGTGTTGGCGAGATACCGGCCGAAGTCAGCGTGCGCCTTCGCTGAGGAGGGCTGCTCGCGGATGGCATCGGCGTACTCCTTTTCCGCCAGGTCGAGCTTCTTCTGCAGGGAAAAGATGAAGGCGTAGGCGCGGTGGCCGTCGATCGGATCGATCGCCCGGATCTCCTTCGCCTGCTCGAACGCCTTCTCGTACGAGCCCCCGAAGATGGGAGGCGCGCCCGCATAGACCTGGACGAGGCCGAACCGGGCCTCGACGTATCTCGGGTCGAGAGCGACCGCTCTCGAGAACTCGTCTTTGATCTTCGACCCGTATTTTGCGGCGGCAATCAGGCCGCTCGCCTGAACCTTGTTGCCGTACGCGTTGCCCAGAGCGAAATGCGCCTCGGCGCTCTGCGGGGACTGCGCGACGGCCCTCTCCAGAACCTCGATCGCGGCGTCGGTCTCGCCGCGGCCCATCGCCGCATGCCCCTGCTCGATGAGCGTCGTCTGCGCGTAGAGAAAGACGGCGGCGAGCGCCGCGAAAAAGGTGAGCGGAATTCGCATCTGTCTGCCGCTGGTCGCCTGCATCGTCTTCACCTTTCCTCCGGTCTTCTTCCGATCACATCGGTTCCCGATACCGCCGCAGGCGCACCGCCACGGCGAAAAACACCGCCGCCAGGAGCAGCCCGGTCCACAGACCGGGGGTGCTCAGGAACCTGGCCGGATCGAGTTGCGCGAAGCGGTCGATGATCCCGATGTGGCCGCGCTTCGCCGGCACGACGTGGAAGGCTGCGGGCAAAGCGCCCGCGAATCGGTACGTCATCCACGAGGCGAAATGCGACGTGTTGAAGGCGATCCTCTCGGCGACGGAGATCGCGAAGAGCGGAAGCGCGGCCCAGAGCACCGGCGTGCGCCGCGCCCAGCCCGAAACCAGCAGGAGCCACCCGTAGATGGGCGCGTGCCAGAGGGTGAAGACGCCGACGCCGTAGAGGAGCACCAGCGGCATTTCGAGCAGCGGCAATTCGGACCA
>JBDUBP010000086.1:0-9124 GCA_040004075.1 Acidobacteriota bacterium
AACTGCCGCGAGATCCTCTACAACAAGGAGCTCGCCCGCAACTTCAAGATCTGCCCGAAGTGCGGGTATCACTTCCGACTGACCGCGCCGGAACGGTTGCGGATGCTCTTCGACGGCGAGGAATACGTCGAGCTCGAGGGCAACCTGCGCTCGCAGGACCCTCTAAAATTCCGCGACACGAAGCGCTATCGGGACCGGCTGAAGCAGTACGAGGAGAGCGTCGGGACCTCCGACGCCATCGTGATCGGCTCCGGAACGATGGGCGGGATCCCCGTCATCATCGGCGCGATGGAGTTCTTCTTCCTCGGCGGCTCGATGGGATCGGTCGTCGGAGAGAAGGTAACGCGAGCGGCCGAGCGGGCGCTGTCCGAGCGCAGACCGCTCCTGATCGTTTCGACTTCGGGGGGCGCCCGGATGCAGGAGGGGATTCTCTCTCTCATGCAGATGGCGAAGATCGCGGGCGCGCTCGCCCGGCTGTCGGACGCCGGGGTTCCCTACGTCTCCATCATGTCCGACCCGACGACGGGAGGCGTCACGGCCTCCTACGCGATGCTGGGCGACCTGAACGTGGCGGAGCCTAACGCGCTCATCGGTTTTGCCGGTCCCCGCGTCATCGAGCAGACGATCCGGCAGACGTTGCCGGAGGGGTTTCAGCGCTCCGAGTTTCTCCTAGAGCACGGAATGCTCGACTTCCTGGTCGATCGATCCGAGATGAAGGAAACCCTGGTGCGGTGCCTGCATCTGATGTGGTCGGGCGGGGAATTCAGCCGGGAAAGGGGAAACTGAAAACGGGAAACGACTTGGCGTCGCCGCCCGTTTCGCTGTCTCCGTTCTCGACTCCGAACGCTCGACGCTGAACGCTCAACCATCTTCCCGTGAACAACCTCACCCGACTCGAGTCCCTGGGCCTGCGGGGAATGCGTCTCGGGCTCGAGGCGATCGACGCCGCGTGCGAACGGCTCGGGAGGCCCGAGCGGGATTTCCCCTCCGTGCTCATCGGGGGGACCAACGGGAAGGGCTCGACCGCCGCGACCCTCTCCTCGATCGCCGTGGAAGCCGGGTTGCGACCCGGCCTCTACACCTCGCCTCATCTCGTCTCTGTCACGGAGCGGATCCGCATCGGCCCCGACGACGTCGCGGCCGAGGCGCTCGACCAGGCGCTCGGGCGCGTCTTTGAGGCGGTAGACGCCGCGCCGGCGATCCCGTTCACCTACTTCGAGGCGGCCACCGCGGCTGCCTTCGTGCTCTTTGCCGGTGCGCGCGTCGACGTCGGGATTCTGGAGGTGGGGCTCGGCGGCCGGTTCGACGCCACGAACGTCGCTCCGGCGGGACTCTCCGTAATCACGTCGATCGCGTTCGATCACATGGCGGAGCTCGGCGGGACGCTGCCCTCGATCGCCCGGGAGAAGGCCGGAATTTTTCGCTCGGGCCGTCCCGCCTTGATCCGCGCGGAGGACGACGAGGCGCTGACGGCTCTGCGGGACGCGGCGGCGCGCGCCGGCGCCGTTCTCCACGAGGCGGCGTCGGAGCTCGCGGTGGCTGCGCGGTCGGTTTCCTCACTCGGCACGGCCTTCGATCTCGAGACCCCCGAGAAGCGGCTCTTCCTCCGCACGCCCCTGCCGGGGACGCACCAGGCCTGGAACGCGGCGCTCGCCGTGCGCGCCTCAGAGCTCTTCTCCGAGGTCTTCCGACACGCGGGGGCGGAGGCCGTCGCGCGCGGCGTCGCGAACGTGCGCTGGCCCGGACGGCTGGAGCTGCTGGCGGCGCCGGGAGGCCGCGGGGTGCTGCTCGATGGCTGTCACAACCCGGAGGGCGCGCGCTCGCTCGCCGGGTTTCTGCGGGACTCCGGACTTTCCGGTCTGTGCCCGCTGGTCTTCGGAGGGATGGCGGACAAGGACCTCGAAGGGATCGCGCGCGAGATCTTCCCGGCGGTCTCGGAAGTGGTTCTCGTGCGGGCGGCGCCGCCGCGCGGAGCGTCTCCCGAAGAGCTGCTCGCGCGCGTCGGGCCTCTCGCCCGCGGCGTGCGGACCGCGCCGGACGTCCGCGCCGGGATCGCCGCGCTTTCCGCCGGCGGCGCCGGACGGCCGCCGCGAGGGTCGCCATCCCCCCCTATAATCGTGGCCGGTTCCCTCTACCTCGTCGGAGAGGCCCGCGCTCACCTCGTCTCGGCTGAGAGCGGCGGCGCGGACCCGGGGGGTCGGGGAGAAGGACGCTCTTGACGACGACCACGGCCCCCTTCACGAAGGAAGCCTTCGAGCGGCTCGAAGAGGAGCGGTTGCCCGTCTACGCCTCGAGGAGCGGCCGCGCCGAGAGACCGCGCGGGCCCGCCGCGGCGATGCCGGGCGACCATCGGACCGAATACGCGCGCGACCGGGACCGCATCGTCCACTCCCGCGCGTTTCGCCGCCTGAAGCACAAGACGCAGGTCTTCATTCCCTACGAGGGCGATCACTTTCGAACGCGGTTGACTCATACGATCGAGGTCTCGCAGATCGCCCGCAGCGCCGCGAGGTCGCTCGGCCTGAACGAGGATCTGACGGAGGCGATCGCGCTCGGGCACGATCTCGGGCACACCCCGTTCGGGCACTCGGGAGAGCGGATTCTCGACCGTCTCCTGCGCGACAGCCACCCTCAGGCGGGCGGGTTCAAGCACAACTACCAGGGGGTGCGAGTCGTCGACCGGCTCGAGAAGCGCTACGACGAGCCCGGATTGAACCTCACGCACGACGTGCGGGAAGGGATCCTGAAGCACACGGCCTGGAAGGTCGACTTCCCGTTTCCCCTCGACTTCAGGGAGGGCCTGCGGTTTCAGTCGGGAGGGACCCTCGAAGCGCAACTCGTCAACTGGAGCGACGAGATCGCTCAGCAGACGCACGACCTCGAGGACGGGCTGCCGCTCGCCGAGGAGGAGGAGATCGAGGCCCTCGAAATCTCGCGCGCGGTCCGCGGCCAGCGTCCCCGGGCGGGGGACCCGGCGGCCCGACGCGCGGGGCTCATCCGGGGCATGATCGCGGTTCTGACCTCCGACCTCGTCGAAGCCTCGCGCCAGCGGATCGAGCGCTGGACGGAGACCGAAGGGATCGCCACCCCGGACCATTTCCTTTCGCGCCGCGAGCGCCTGCCGGGCGACCTCGTCTCCTTCAGCGAGAGGGGCAAGCGCCTCTATCGCGAGCTGAAATTGTTCGTGTATCGCCACGTGATCCATTCGTTCCCCGTGTCCCGGCACGACGGACACGCGCGGCGCGTCGTCTCGGGCGTCTTTCTCGCCTACCGCGAGAACCCGCGCCTGCTGCCGGATTCCGTCCTCTTCTCCGTGAGCGAGGAGCTCGGAGTGCGGTTCCTCCGCGAGGTGTCGCTCAAAGACGTCGATGCCGAGATCGAGGAGCGTTACCGCGTGCGGCCCGAGTTCTTCCGCGCGATCGCCGACCACATCGCCGGCATGACGGACAGCTACTGCAATGGGGAGTACAAGGAGCTCGCGACGGGGTCGTGAAGGGATTGTTTTTTCGAAAGGGCCGACGATGAGCAAGACGATTCCCGCCTCGACCGCGCTCCTGACCCGCGACCTGGCGGAGGCGGACCCCGAGGTCGCCCGCTGGATCGGAGAGGAAGAGCGGCGCCAGAACGAGGGGATCGAGCTGATCGCCTCGGAGAACTGGGTCTCGCGCGCCGTTCGGGAGGCGCAGGGCTCGGTGCTGACGAACAAATACGCCGAGGGGTATCCCGGAAAACGCTACTACGGCGGCTGCGAGTTCATCGACCGGATCGAAACGCTGGCCATCGACCGCGCTAAGGCGCTCTTCCAGGCGGAGCACGCCAATGTGCAGCCCCACTCGGGGTCGCAGGCGAACATGGCCGTGTACCTGACGTCGTTGAAGCCGGGCGACACGATCCTCGGGATGAACCTCTCCCACGGAGGACACCTCACGCACGGCCATCCGCTTTCGTTCTCGGGACGCGAGTACAAGGTGGTGGCCTACGGAGTCCGGCGGGAAGACGAGCGCATCGACTACGACGCTCTGGCGGAGCTCGCGCGCGAGCACCGGCCCAAGATGATCATCGCGGGAGCGTCCGCGTATGCGCGGGAGATCGACTTCCGGCGGTTCGGGGAGATCGCGGATGAGATCGGCGCGGACCTCATGGTCGACATTGCGCACATCGCCGGCCTCGTGCTCGCGGGGATCCATCCGTCGCCGGTGCCGCATGCCGCCTTCGTGACGAGCACGACACACAAGACGCTGCGCGGCCCTCGCGGCGGGTTGATTCTCTGCCGCGCCGCGCGGGCGAAGGACCTCGACCGGAACGTTTTTCCCGGAGTGCAGGGCGGCCCCCTCGAGCACGTCATCGCGGCCAAGGCGGTCGCGTTCCACGAGGCGGCGACTCCCGACTTCGTGGACTACCAGCGCGCGATCGTCGAGAACGCCAGGGCCCTCGCGGGGACGATCTCCCGGCGCGGTTTCCGGCTGGTCTCGGGCGGCACCGACAATCACCTCGTCCTGGTCGACGTCGGTTCGCGCGGGCTCTCCGGAAAAGAGGCGGAGAAGATGCTCGAGAAGGTCCGCCTGACGGTGAACAAGAACACGATCCCGTTCGACACGCGGCCGCCGGCCGTCGCGTCCGGGATCCGGATCGGCACGCCGGCGGTGACCACGCGCGGGATGGGAATCGCCGAGATGGAGATCATCGGAGAATCGATCGTCCGCATCCTCGAGGCGCCCGCGGATGAAGCGGTCGCCGCCTCCGTCCTCGGCACTGTCTCGGAGCTGTGCGCCGCCTTTCCCCTGAGATAACGGCAGGAGCCCCGGGATTTCGACCGCCTGGCCGGCCTTCGCGACCCCGCGGCGCGCGCTCGCCGCGGTCGCCGCCGTCTGCCTCGCGGCGCGTCTTCTCTCCCGCGCGGTGCCGCCCGGCATCGGAGGCCAGCTGCGGGCGCTTTCAGACGCCGCGGACCTCGACCCCGCCGTTCGGCGCGTCGCGACGGCTTCCGCGCGCTTCGACCGGAGCTACTTCGTGTTTCTTGAGTCCGCGCGCCGGGCCCTCCCCGACGGGGCGCGGGGGGTGGCGCTTTTCGCGCCCGGAGCCGACGAATCGGCGTTCTACCTTTCCGTTTATCAATTCGCGCCGCTGCCGGTGCGGCTGAATCCGCCGTCGGTGTCTCCGGGGTGGCTGGCGGCCGTCTACGGAGCGGCGCGGCCTGCCGGCTGGAGGGTGCTCCGGGAGCTTCCCGGAGGAGTCCTGATGCAGGCGCCGCCTGCCGGGCCCGGAGAGCCGCCTCGTTGACGGCGCTCGCCGCGTCGCTGGCGAAGATGGCGGTGCTGCTTCTCGCGGCCGGGGCGGCCGGCTTCGCCGCGGCCCGTGCCCTTCATGCGGCCGGCCCCGCGCACCGTTCGGAACGAATGGGTTGGGGCGTCTGTCTCGGGCTCAGCTTTCTTTCCGGCTCGGCCCTGATGGCGTCGCTCGGCGGCCTCGACCCCCGCGTCAGTTTCGCGATCCTCGCCGCGGCCGGAGTGGCGGCCGGCCGGCTCTTCGCGCCTCGCGATCCCGGGCCCGCGCTCCCTGCCGCCGGGAAACTCCGCCTGTCGCACGCGATGCTCCGGGCCGCCGCCGCCGCCGGCGTCCTTCTCTATGTCGTGCGCGCGCTCGTCCGGCCGATGGGGTCGATCGACTTCCTCGCGATCTGGGGGCTCAAGGGCCGCACCATCTTCGCCTCGGGCGCGATCCCCGCCTGGCTTTCGGATCCCGCCCTGGCGGGCTTTTCCCATCCCGAGTATCCGCTCGGCCTGCCCCTCCTCTACGCAGGCGTCTCGGCGGTCATCGGGAAATGGGACGACCACGCGATGGCGCTGCTCTTCCCCGCGTTTCAGATCGCGACGCTCGCCGTTCTCGCGGGATGGCTGCGGCGCCGCGGCGCCGGTCCCGGCGTCACTCTGACCGCGACCGCGCTCCTCGCGCTGTTCGAGCCGCTCTACTCCGGCTTCCTGACCGGGATGGCCGACGTCCCGCTGTCGCTCGCGATGCTGCTGCTCGGAACCGCTCTGTCGGATGCGATGGACGGCACCGACTCTCGGGCGCTGGCCCGCCTGGCGGCCGCGTCGCTGCTGGCCAGCACCATCAAGAACGAGGGTCTCTTTCTGGCCGCCGCGGCGGCCGGGGTGGCCATCGTTGTCTCCCGCGGCGCCGGGGACCGCAGCCGGCGCCTGAAGGTCGCGGCGGCTGCAATTCTCCCGGCCGCCTCGCTGACCGCCGTGGTCCGTGCGATCCGCGGCGCGGCCCCCCTCCGCGACTTCGACTTCGGCCTGCTGGCGCCCTCCCGGTTCGGGGAGCTTCTCGCGCGCGCGGGGGAAGCGGTCTCCGCGGACGCTCACATCGCCGCCCGCTCCTGGATTCTTCCCGTCTCGATCGCGGTCCTCCTCGTCGCGGGCAAGAGCACTCCGTGGGCGGGACGGCTGCTCTGGCTTGCGGGCGCGGCTCTCGCGGTCTATCTGGCGCTTCCCGCGTTCGCGGTGCTCGGTCCCGAGTGGCTGGCGGAGACGACCCTGTTTCGCACCGCCGCGGCGCTGGTGCCCCTGGCGACCGCCGGTATCGCCGGGCGGCTCTCCGGGGACGGGAAACGAGAAATGGAAAACGCGAAACGACAGG
Source organism: Acidobacteriota bacterium (assembly GCA_040004075.1). Classification (GTDB taxonomy): domain Bacteria; phylum Acidobacteriota; class Thermoanaerobaculia; order UBA5066; family Gp7-AA6; genus JALYUA01. Next base: position 6,640 of record JBDUBP010000086.1, read on the forward strand.
GTCCCTCGGACGGAGCAGAAGAAAGCGCGTTTTCGGTCTAGGGGAACAGCCGGCGCGCCTCCTCGAGATCCTCCGGCGTATCGACCTCGATCGCGCGAAGGTCCCCGACGTCGACTGCGAACACGGCCTCTCCGCCGGCGATCAGCTCGAGAAAGGCGGACTCGTACCACTCGTCGACGCGGCGTTCGGTGATGAGCCGCCGTTCCAGCACGGGGACGAGACGCCGGACGAAGGGCGCGGAGAAGATCGCGAGCCCGACCGATTCTCCCGCGGCGGGCCCGGAGAGTTCTTTCCCGACGTCCTCGATGCGGCCGCCGCCGTCCACGGACACCTTCATCTCCTCCTCTCCCAGGGCGCCGCGAGTGCGCACGGCCATGCGGTTGGCGTGCGGCCCGTCCAGAAGGAGGCGGACGACGGCGGCGTCGAAGAGCACGTCGGCGTCGAGGAGGAGGATGGGCTCGTCGACGCCGGAGAGCGCCAGCCGGAGCGAGAACGCGTTGTTCGTGGCGGCGTACTCCTCGTTGCGACGGAAATCGAACCAGTCCGGCGGAAATTCGGACGTCAGCGCGCCGCGGAGCCGGTCCCCCTCGAATCCGTCGACGACGGTGATCCTCTGGATTCCCTCCGCCGCCAGAATCGAAACGGCGCGGGAAACGATCGAGCGGCCTCCGACTTCGAGGAGGCACTTCGGGAGGGCGTCGGTCAGGGGCCGCAGGCGCTGCGCGGAGCCGGCCGCCAGCAGAATGACGCGGGGGAGCGTCATGCCGCCGCGCAGCGGACCGCGCGGCGCTCCGCCGCCAGAGTCAGCAGCATCCAGAGATTTCCCGGAACGAGGGCCGCCCAGAAGTAGAGGTCGGGCCTGTCGAGCGCCGCGGCGAGGACGACGATCGCCGTGACGTGCATCGTGGGCCCGACCCAGACGCTCTTCCGAAGCACCGGCCGGTGGCACTCGGCCCAGCGCGCGGTCTCCGACTCCGACTCCTCCCATGCCTTCTCCGGGCGCGTGATCGGCTGCCACGCGGTCCGGTAGAGCCGGTAGACCGCGATCAGGGCGCGTCCGGCGCGATGTCCGCCCCCCGCGCGCCAGGCCTCGGCCTGCCGTTCCATCGCGCGAAGCTCGTCGGCTCGGTCGCGGCGCCGCCGGTAAACGCGGTCGAGCCACGCGCCGCGCTTCTCGTCGAGGAAGGCGCATTGCCACGCCATGGACGCGCCGGCGGCGACCGCGAGCCACCACCAGTTGAAGCGCGCCGGCCGCGTCGCCTGGAGAGCGTGCGCCATGCCGAGGAAAACGGAAGTCGTGCCGACGTAATCGGCGGCGCCGTCCACGAGATACCCGATCGGCGATGAGGTCCCCTGCAGCCTCGCCAGCTGGCCGTCGGCGCAGTCGAGGACATTGGCCGCGACGCAGGCGAGCGCCGCGGCCAGCGCCCAGGCCGGGGTGGCCCGCCAGAAGAAGACGCCCGCGGCGACGCCGAAGAGCATGCTCGCGATGCTGACCTGGTTGGGGCTCACCCGGCTCTTCCTGAGCGGCCACGCGATCCAAAACGCGAGAGGGCGGTAGAGGATCAGGTCGAGGCGCTCCTCGAGCTCGGGAGCCTTGAGAGACGCGCGATACGCGGCGGACCGGCCCGGCGGCGGAGGACCCTCCGCGCTCGCGGCGGCCATGGCTCTGACAGAACCCTAGGGGTACGCGAGGGCGGACGCGAGGACCTCGTGAAACGCGGCCACGAGGGTGGATGTCTCTTCCGGCGTTCCCAGGGTGATTCGCGCGCAGTCCCGGAAGGCGTCCTCGGAGAAGAACTTCAGGACCAGGCCGCGGCGGTCGAGCTCCGCCTGGATGTCGGCGACGGCGGACGACGGAAAGCGCGCCAGCACGAAATTCGCCTCGGAGTCGTAGGCCCGCACCCCGGGAAACGCGCGAAGGGCGGCGAGCACGCGGCGCCGGTCCGCGATCACGCTGGCGCGGACGCGCGCGTAGTAGGACGGGTTCGAGAGCGCCGCGAGGGCCAGCCGCTCCGAGATGCGGCTGTACCCGAGGTTGCGGGAGGAGAACCTCAGGAAGCTTCCGAGGTCCTTTCCCGCGATCCCGTATCCGATGCGGGCGCCGGCCAGTCCGTACAGCTTGGAGAACGTGCGGAGGACGAGCAGGTTGGGGTAACGATCGGTCATGGCCGCCGCGTCGTCGGCGGGCTCGTCCGAGAAGCCGAAGTAAGCCTCGTCATACACCACGACGGAATCGCGGAACGCTTCGAGGACCTCCGGCAGCCGGGAGCTCGGGAACCGGTTTCCGGTGGGATTGTTGGGAGAGGAGATGAGGAGGATCCTCGCGGGCGTCACCCTCTGGATCCGCTTCAGCGCCTCGATGTCATAGGCGTATCCGGCCGGCCCCTCGATGATCGGGTACTCGACCGTGACGCCGCTCACCTCGTCGGCGATCGAGCGGTAGTACCACCAGGAGGCGCTCGGGATCAGGCAGCGCTCGCCG
>JBDUBP010000238.1:0-9039 GCA_040004075.1 Acidobacteriota bacterium
GAACGGTTCTCAGCCAGCGTACCCTATTCGCGGCCGACCCTCGAGTCGCCGACCCCGTTCATCGCGCCGCTTCGCGAGAAGTCTCCGACCGAAGGGGGAGAGGAGCCTCGCAGGCGACGGTATGGTCGGGGCGGCCGGGATCGAACCGGCGACCACCTGCTCCCAAAGCAGGTACGCTACCGCTGCGCTACGCCCCGGAGGGCTGATTATCCTACGAGGGCGCGACTCCGCGGGTTCGGTCGGAAACGCGGCGCCTCACATCTTTTCCGGGGAGCGGTTCAATCGGCCTCACCATGCGGAGACAAAGTCCAAAAAGAGTCGATCGGAGGAGAAGCGCATCGAGAGCGGGATCGGGCGACCCGAGCTCCGCCAGGAAGTCGCGGATGACGTCGAGGTTAGCTCGACGGGGCACGAACCCTTTATCGAAAACGTGCGACGAAAGAATTGGTCGAGAGTCGCCGCCGCACTACATACAGTTTGCGTTGACGATTGTTCGGGATTTCCCAAAAAGGCGAAGCTGATGGGTGACATGAGTCACGGGCTTCGAAGACACGGGCTACGGCACTCGTGGGCCTCCCTGCTGGCTTCGAAGGGCGTTAAGAAATGCCCCGGCGCGACGGGCGCCGGGGCTCCTTCCGCTCTTGCGGCCGCGGCCCGTCAGCGGATCGTCACCGCCAGGGGCGCCGAAGGGATTCCGTTGGCGACAACGACGAGATCGCTCGGACCGGTCTCCATCCCGGACGGAACGTCGTATTGCGTCGAAGCGGTTCCGCTGTACGCCACGCCCATCGTGCTGTGGTCGTGTGTTCGCGCGTAGAAGACGTGCCCCGTCGCGCGATTCGTGATCCGGACCAGGGGATAGTTCGTGGCGGCCTGGGCATCGTCACCGTACGCGGCGCCCTGGGAGAAGCCGTTCAGGTTGCCTCCAAACAGCCGGTACGTCTTGCCGCGCGCGACGTTCGTCACGACCAGTCCCGCATTGATCGTCGGAGCCCAGGCGGGATTCGGCGCCCCGCTCGAGGCGTACACCCACGCATTCCCGCTCAAGTCCGTCCAGAGGATCTCGCCGGTCGGCAGGATCATCATGTTCCCGATGTAGGACGGCTCGTTGTCGGCGGGGGGCGGAGCCGGCACGGGGTTCAGACTGCTGCCGTTCCACTCGAAGAATTCCGCATGCTTCTTGAAAATGCCCGGGCTCGTCTCCACGAGGACGTTGCCGTTGGGAAGGAGAGACGCGGGACCGTCCGCGACGTCCAGCCCGCCCGGGAAATCCGGTCCGGGTGTCCACAGCCCGGTCCGCGTGTCGTAAATCGACGTATGACCCGCACCGTGCGGACCGCCGTTCGCCCCGGTCGCGAACACGGTTCCGTCGGGCCGCAGGATCGCCGGACCGACCTCGTACGAGGCCTGCGACGCGCTCGGATACGAATCCCAGAGTTGAACGCCCGTGCTGCCGGCGCTGCTCCACGTTCCCGTCGACACGTTGTAGATCTCCGAGTCCATACCGTTCGCCTGATATTTGCGGACGTACGCGTCCACGGTGAGGACGTTTCCATTCGGAAGCAGGGTCCAACCTTCCTCGTCGTGGATGTCGAATTTTCCCGCGCCCGTGGGCGACCACGTCAGCTTTTTCGCGTCGAAGAGAGCCGACTCTGTTGTGCAGCAGTTGGCGAGCATGAACGTCCCGTTGGCGAGGACAACGCTCTGGGCATCGCCGATCGTCCTCCAGCCGGCGGGCGGGGCCACCGGGGTCCATGCGTTCGCAATCGGGTCGTAGATCGCTCCCTGGTTGGACCAGACGGCGCTGCAGAAGTTGTACTCGCCGCCCTCGACGATCACCCGGCCGTCCGCGAGCACGGCCGACGCGAAATAGAGAGGCCCGTATCCCGCCGCCATCGAGGCGATCGGGCTCCAGGTCCCGTTGACGTAACTGCCGCGGTTGTCCGGTGTGAGGCGCCACCAGTTTGGAGTGCAGGTGTCGTGCGCGATGACGGTGCCGTCCGTCATGAGAAGAGGGTTTCCGGCGGAGAAGGGAGGCTGATTCGCGAGAGGGCTCCAGGTTTGCGCATGCGCGATTCCCAGGGTGGACACAAGAATGGCCAGTCCGAGTCGGATGCGGGCAGACCGCGAGGTAAGCATTGACTCCTCCTGATTGAGATGGCCGGACGTTGTGGGCGAAGCGTACTCCCGGCGCGCGTTCCATCGACTGCCAAATGCAAATGGCGGGAAACAATCAAGCGTGACTTTCTGGACCACTGGAATGAGAGCCCGCCGACAGGCGTGTCCGTCCGCTACACTGCGCGGCCAGAATGCGACGCGAGTACGTGAAGCGAGATTCCCCGATCCTCGGCCGGCCGATGGAGGCCCTCTGGTTCGGGCACGCCGGGCGGCCGATGATCTGGTTCCCCACCTCCATGGGCCGCTTCTACCAGAACGAGGATTTTGGGCTCGTCGCCGCGGTCGCAGACCGCATCAGGGGGGGGCGGCTCCAGGTGGTGTGCGTGGACAGTGTGGACGGCGAGAGCTTCTATGCGAAGGGCCGGCACCCGGCCGAGCGCATCGCGCGGCACGACCAGTACGACAGATACATTGCGGAAGAAGTCGTGCCCTGGATCTGGAGCGAGGCGGGGCACGCGAAGCGCGTCGGAACCCTCGGAGCCTCTTTCGGCGCGTACCACGCGGTCAACTTCGCTCTGCGGCACCCGGACCTCGTCGATCAGACGGTCGGGTTCTCGGGCAAGTACGACATCCACTCGTTCTTGGACGGTTTCTGGAACGACACGGCGTATTTTCACTGCCCGACGGCAAACGTTCCCAACATGGACGCCGCGTGGGTCGGAAAGCTCTCCTCGATGGACATCGCAATCGTCACCGGCGAAACCGACAACATCCTGGAAGGCTCCCGGCAGATGATCCGCATCCTGCTCGAGAAGGGCATCCCGCACCGCGGCGACATCTGGCCGGCCCCTTACGGCCACGACTGGCCATGGTGGAAAGAGCAGATCCTGAGATATCTATAGGGTCAGGTCTTTATTATACACTAACGGCTGGCTTTCCCGCTTCTTCCGGCCACAGGCACCCGGACGCCCCGACCCAGGTCCGGTCCTTATTGAAGGCGACGCCCATCATCTTTCCCTGCGAGAGACGCGCGAGCGTGGTCACCGGAAACGGCTGTCCGTCCTTCCAGACGAACATCACGCGCACTTCGACCTTCGAGGCGCCTCCTTCCGTGGTCTCGATCACGGGCGCGTACTCGACCTTGCGCATCAGGAGGGTGTGCCGACGGTGCTCGGGCGGGACCGCGGCGAGATCCTCCGGCGTCACGTCGACCTTCACTCCGGCGCCCGCGAAGGAAAAGAGCGGCTTCAAGACCCAGTTCTCAAGATCCGCAGGGGGCTCGGGAAGGTCCGATAGAAACCTGGCCTCCGGCACGACGGGATGGGAAATCGCGGGAAGCGCGTGCTTGCTCCACCGGAAATACCAGTTCGGATGCCCCGCCCACGCCACGTCCAATGGCTCCCGGAAGTCGAACGGGAGCGTCAGCTTCTGTCCTGCGAGCTCGTCGAAGATGACCCGGTTGTAGATCCGGAAAATCCGGGTCGAGACGCCGTCCCGGTCGTACCAGAGCTCGCGACCGACTTTGACCACCCGACGCGGGTCGATCGCCCGAACGCGCCAGAGCTTCTCGGTGCACGCGAAGTCGACCGCCGTCTTCTGCGCCGGCGGATCGAGATCGAGCAGCACGACGTTCTCCGGCGGCACGCCCGCGAGGATCGCGTTTCCGACCTCCCGGATGTAGCCGGCGTCGTCGAGCCCCGAGAGGAGGTAGCCGAGCGGCTCGTCGCCGGGGACGAGGTCCCGCAGGAGGCGCGACTGCATGAACTGAAAACCGTAGAGGGACGGAAACGCCTGTAGCTCGATCAGCCGGGGCGCCAGCCTTCCGCCTTCGCGCACGACGGCGAAATCCGCCTGGGCGAAGAGCGGCAGCCGATCATCGCCGGGGACGTCCCATTCCGGAGGGACCGCCTCGCGCGAGCGCGCCAGGTTCTCCGGCGTGGAAAGCTGAGCCCAGATCTCCTCGGCCGAGCGCACCATCTCGTCGCGTAGAGCCGGGGGCAGAAAGACCGGCGTCTCGGCGAGCCGGAAGACGATCGGAAGGCCGCACTCCCCTTCCAGGCGCTCCTGATAGGACTCGTAGAGATCGCGCGAGAACGCCTGGTTGTAGCGCTGGCGGAGGGAGGGGATCATGGGGAAGGCTGTTGTGCGTCGAGCGTTCAGCGTTGAGCGTCGTTTCGCGGCTCTAACCCTGAACTCTCAACTGTGAACTGTCAACTTCCCTCAAATCAGGAACTTCGAATCCGCCATGATCTGGTCGTCGTCCATCCAGACGTCGAAGTGGCGGCCCACGATGTCGAGGTGCGTCCGGCAGCTCCAGGTCGCTCCCGTGTGCTCCGAGTAGGGATGCCCGAACGCGATGTGCAGACCGGGCAGCTTCTCGTCCTGCAGGATGTTTCCAATGATCGAGCGCACGGCGATGTTCGTGCCGAGCGCGAACTCGCCGACGCGGTTCGAGTTCTCTTCCTGGCTGGTGTACGCGAGAAACCCCTCGAGCACTTCGGGACGGTCGCAGTGCGCGTCTACCAGCCGGCTGTTCTCGATGGTGACGCGTAGCGGGCTCTCCTCGAGGTCGCCGTAGCGCGCGCACAGGTAGTCCCCGAGAACACCATCGACGACGTAGATTCCATCGACGCGGGCGGGAGACGTCAGCACCTCGCCGGCCGGAAGGTTGGCCCATTTTTCCGCCGAGATGAGCCCGCTCGTCTTCAGCCAGCGAATCGCGGGGTCGAACGTCGCCTCGAGGTCCGAGCCGCCCGCGGACTTCGCGCGGATTCGCGTGGCCTTTCGGGCGCGTTCCAGGACCCGCGACGAAATCTCATCCACCAGGTTGAAGTCGGCGCGCATCCCCTCGAGCATGATGCGATGGCTGATGTAGACCATGTGCGCGTGGCGGATGTAACGGCGGTTGACGACGTCCGTCATCTGGATTCTCTGAGGGAGCTCGCCGGTCTGCGGCTGTGCCGCGTAGATCGACACCGAGGACCTCTCGAGCGACTCGAGGATGGGCGCCGGCATCGAGATCATCGGGCGCGGGCCATAGTCTTCCAGGACGTGAAATTCGAGGGGTGATCCGATCTCGCGCACCTGATCGGCGAGGCTTGCGCCGATCTCCTCCGTCTCGCGGTCGGTGATGATCGTCGTGCGCTCGTGCGCGGAAAGCCGCAGGCAGGTGCGGACGGCGTTGCGCGCGCCGGGGATCAGATCTTCGGCGTAGGCGATCAGGTTGTCTCTCAAGGTGTTTCCCCCACGGCCGCGGAGGAGGCCGCCGCCGCTCGCGCCGGCGGCGAAAAATCGATTCCGTGGCTCGTCTCCGCGCAGATGAAGTCCACGACCTTCCGCAAGTCTCCGTCGTTCTCATGGAACGCGCGCAGCTGCCGGTCGGCGCCGCTGCCGTTCTTGAGAATCCAGCGGAGGGCCTCGATCTCCTTGCGGCTTCCGAGAGCGTCGATGACGTCGTCGACGAACTCGAAGAGCTCCTCCATCAGGTCTCGAAAGGGGACCTCGCTCTCCTTGCCGAAGTCGATTAGCTTGCCGTCGATGCCCCATCGCGTCGCCCGCCATTTGTTTTCCAGGATCAACGCGTTGCTGTAGGGCCGGAAGCCGAGGTTCTTCTCGCGCAGCTCGTAGAGCTTGACGCAGATCGCCTGCACGAGCGCGGCGATCGCGACCGTTTCGTCCAGCCGCATGGGGACGTCGCATACGCGAAACTCGATCGTCTCGAAGAACGGATGCGGCCGCAGGTCCCACCAGATCTTCTTTCCGTTGTCGATCGAATTCGTGGCGACCAGGATCCTCACGAACTCGTCGAACTCCGCCGGCGTCGGGAAGACGGGCGGAATTCCGGTGCGCGGAAACCGCTCGAAGACTTTCGTGCGGTAGCTCTTCAGCCCCGTGTTCCTGCCAAGCCAGAAAGGGGAGTTGGAGGACAGCGCGAGTAAGTGCGGCAGGAAGTAGCGCGCTTCGTTCAGGATCTGAAAGGCGACCGCCCGGTCGGAGATCCCGACGTGGACGTGCAGCCCGAAGATGAGGTTCGAGCGGGCGACGAGCTGAAGCTCCTCGACGATCGAGGCATAGCGGGGATCCGGGTAGATCGCCTGGTCCTCCCATCGGGAGAACGGGTGCGTGCCCGCGGACGCGACGTTCATTCCCTGCCGGCGGGCCAGCCCGATGATCTCGCGCCGCAGCTCGGTGACGTCCTTGCGAACCTCGTCGACGTTGGCGCAGATGCCGGTGCCGACCTCGATGACCGACTGGTGCATCTCGGGCTTGACCCTCTCCTTCAAGAGCAACTTCCCTTCCTCGAGCATCTCCTGGACATGGGAGCGCAACTCCCGCGTCTCGGGGTCGATGATCTGGAACTCCTCTTCGACGCCGAGGGTGAAGGCGGGCCGCTCGCGCATCCGGATCTACGCCTCGCCTTTCGGGTCGGGGGAGGCCGGGGGCTGCCGCTTCAGCCCGCCGGGCGCCGCGTCGGAGGCATGACCGGCAGGAGGGGTCCCGGAGGCTCCCGGCGTGCGAGGCGCCGCCGTTCGGGGGCCCGGGGGACCGGGAGCGCGTCGCGGGCCCGAGGGGCCGGAAGGGAGCGGCCGCGGCGGAAGCGGGGCCCGCGCGGGCTCCCGATGGCTCGCCAGAAACTCCTGCCAGTGATAGCGCGCCACGGGCTCCGCGCCCGTGGAGACGCGCTCGATCAGCCACTGGGACGCGTGCGACAGGACCCACTCGAAGTTCTCCGCGCCGACGGAGGCCGCGTCCGCGTCCGGAGCCGGATTCAGGAAGTCGATCGCGTAGGGGATGCCATCCCGCACGGCGAACTCGAGCGTGTCGAAGTCGTACCCGAGCGCGTTCGTGAGCTTCAGGCAGTCGTTGCGGATCCGTCCGTAGAGGCCGGGGTCGATCGGTTCCGGCCGCTGGAGGTACCGGTTCTCGTGCGGCTGCCGCGGGTCGTAGCGCATGATGTGGACGTGCTTGCGGCCGATCGCGTAGCACCGGAAGTATTCGTCGAAGACGATCTCCTCCTGGAGCGTCATCACGTTCTGCCCCGACTCCTTGTAGGCGGCGAAGAACTCCTCGAGGTTGGCCACCCGATACACGTTTTTCCATCCACCGCCGGAGTAGGGCTTGAAGAACGCCGGAAACCCGATGTGCGAAAAAATCTCGTCCCAGTTGAGCGGGAAGAGGAGATTCGACATCGATTCGGACGTCGTGTCGGGTGGGTGCTGGTTCGAGGGAAGGATCACTGTCTTCGGGACGGCGACCCCGACCCCCTTCGCCACGACGTTGTTGAAGAACTTGTCGTCGGCGGACCACCAGAACGGGTTGTTGACGACGATCGTGCCGTCGGCGACCGCCTTCTTCAGGATCGCGCGATAGAACGGGATGTCCTGGCTGATGCGGTCGAGGATGAGGTCGTACACCTTCGGACTTTCGAGACTGATGCCACCGGCCTGGATGGGCTCGGCCACGACGCCGTGGGCCCCGGACGCGTTGATCCGATCGATGAGGGCGTACGGGAAGGAGCGTTCCTGCCCGAAGAGAATGCCGATTTTCTTCATGTCGCGAGCGTTTCCTTTACTTGTGCGGTGTTTCCGGGGGGTCGATCCGGAATCGGCGATTATCTCAGGGTAGTTCTCGGTTGTCAGTTCTCAGTTCGGGGGCCGGCGCCGGCGGCCTCGGACTAAGATCCGGCCGTGCCCGCGCTGGACTTCTACTACCACCGCCCCGGCTGAACGAGTTGCGCGCGCACCCGGGCGGTGCTGGACGCTAACAAGGTGAAGATCGGCGAGGAGCGGCAGTCTCGAAAGGCGCCCCTGTCCCGGTCGGAGGCGCAAGCCCTTCTCGATTCCGTGACTTGCGTGATCGTCGCGAGGGGCAAGACCAGCCGGCGCCTGAAACGCGAGGAGGCGACGCTCGAAGACCTGAAGGGTCACACGGGCGGGTTTCGCGCCCCGATCGTGCGACGCGGAAAGACGCTTCTCGTCGGATTCAGCGAATTGGAGCTCGAGAAGCTGATTCGCTAGATCTCAGTTTTCAGTTTTCGTTTTCAAGCTGCGCTCTCTCCCGCCTCGAACGCTCCACGCTCAACCCTTCTCAATTCCCAGCAGCAATGGCGCAAGCGCGCGATCCTGCGCTTCCCGCAACTGAGCGAGCCCCGTGCGCGCGAGCGCGATCAGCTCGCCCAGCTGCGCCTCGGAAAATGGCCGCCGCTCGGCGGTGCCCTGGAGCTCGACGAAGGCGCCGGAGGCGGTGCCGACGACGTTGAAGTCGACGTCCGCTTCGGAGTCCTCGGCATAGGCGAGGTCGAGCACGGATTGTCCCGCGCAGATGCCGACCGACACCGCGGCGACGGACTCGCGCAGCGGCCAGCGGCGGATCGCGCCCTCGCGCACGAGCTTCGCCAGCGCGATCGAGAGCGCGACGAGGGCCCCGGTGATCCCGGCGCAGCGCGTTCCTCCATCCGCCTGCAGGACGTCGCAGTCGACGGTGATGGTCCGCTCGCCCAATCCGCGCAGCTCGACCACGCTTCGAAGTGAGCGGCCGATCAGCCGCTGGATCTCGAGCGTGCGCCCTCCCTGTTTCCCGAGCGCCGCCTCCCGCGCCGACCGGGTGTGTGTGGCGCGAGGGAGCATGCCGTACTCGGCGGTGACCCAGCCGCTGCCGCTTCCCTTCAGGAAAGGCGGCACCCGGTCTTCGATCGAGGCGGCGCAGAGGACCCGGGTGTCGCCGAGCGAGATCAGGGCCGAGCCTTCGGCGTGCCGGGCCGCTCCGGTCTCGATGGTCAATGGGCGCAGCTCGTCCGGGCGCCGGCCGTCGGGTCGTGGGGTCTTCATCGTGGCCTTTTTCTCATGGCGCGACCTCGTTTCGAAGATAGGTGAGCGGCCGGGTCAGATCGACGTGGCCGCCGAGGGTCTCCGCGGGCTCGCC
>JBDUBP010000097.1:0-28588 GCA_040004075.1 Acidobacteriota bacterium
GGCACAGTGGTTTTCAAGACCACCGCCTTAAACCGCTCGGCCACTCCTCCGGCTGCAGAATTTCATCATTCTTTTCGGCACCCCGAACGATTGTTCCTTGGAGAGGTCCGCAAACCGCCGTAATTTTTCCCGTTGCGGGAGGCCCGGTCGGAAATAGAATCTGCGCGGCAAACCAACAGGAACAGTCGGCGACGGGACACCCTGTCACACGAGTCGCAAAATTTTCGACGCCAAAGAGTCCAAGGATGAGGACGTCTCTCCTTGTATTGGCGCTTCTGGCTTTCGCCGCGACAGCCATGGCGCAGCCGGTCTCGGACCTGAACGGGAATCACGCGCAGCTTCATCCGACGAAGGACAAGGCGAAGGATCAGGAGCCGGGATGGGCGAAGCCGGGCGGCGGCGGCGCTCAGAACCTGGTGAACCATGGCGGTCCAGTGATTCTGTCTGCCCGGGTGGTTGCGATTTACTGGGGCACCTATTGGGCAACGACCGCGGGCGCGGCGATCAAAACCCAGGTCGACGGATTTTTCGGCCAGTTCGGAACCACTCCCGCGCACGAGACCAGGCAGGCGGCGAGGACGCAGGAAGCGCCGGCGCGGCGCAAAACCGTCTCCCTCATCCGCTTAACCCCTCCCCATCCCGGAGTCCTCTCCTCCCTGGAGCTCCCGGAGCTGGCGTTCGAGTTCCTTGACGGCCGTGACGTCGCGTTGCACGAAGATCGCCGCCGTCAGGCGCCCGTATTCGTCGGAGTGCGGAACGACGACCGTCTCGGACGTCCCGCGCGCGCCATCCTTGCGCCGAAACCGCACGGACCCCTCCCAGCGGCCGGTGTGGCGCATCCCGTCCAGCATCTTCGCCGTCTTGTCCCGTTCTTCGGCCGGCGAAAGGAGCATCTCAGGATTCTTCCCGAGCAGCGCCTCACGCGAATAGCCGAACATCTTCTCCGCGCCGGGATTGCAGTCCAGGATCTTCCCCGACAGGTCGGTCACGATGACCGCGTCGAACATGTGCTCGAAGGTCCGGGCCTGCCGCCTCAGGATCTCTTCCATGCGGAGGCGGTCGCTCACGTCGCGGAAGCTCCAGACCCGGCCGATGGTCGCGCCGCCCACTCGCTGCGGCTGGGAGTAACGCTCGAACACGCGGCCGTCGTGAAACTCCAGCCAGTCGAAGCTCTGAGAGTCGGGATGCTCGTAGAGATCGCGGACCTTCTTTAGAAAAGTATCTGGCGCCTTCAGCTGGTCGAGCACGAAGGCGAGCGCCCGTCCGTCGTCTCCCGACGCGACGACGCTTTCGGGAATCCGCCACATCTCGAAGAACTTCCGGTTGTAGCTGACGATCCTTCCCTCGGTGTCGACGACGAGCAGGCCGTCCGCCGTCGACTCGAGCGTCGCCTCGAGCAGCGAGAGAGACCGGCTCCGTTCCTCATCCGCCCGGATCCGGTCCGTAATGTCGCGGAAGCTCCACACCCTCACCCGCTCCGCCCCGGGAGAAGAGGGCGCGGGAGAAAATCGCTCAAAGACGCGGCCGGTCTTGAACTTCAGGAGATCGTATGTCTCGGTGTCGAGATGGGCGTAGTGGTCCATGGTGCGCATCACCATCAGGCCGGGATCGACCAGTTGATCGAGAACGTAGGCGATCGCCTTGTCGTCCTCGCCCGCCTCGAGGAGCTCCTCCGGAATCCCCCACATCTCCACGAACCGGCGGTTGTAGGTGACGATCTTGCCGGCGTCGTCGACGACGAGAATTCCGTCCTCCGTCGAATCGAGAGTCGCGCGGAGGAGGTCGACCAGGCGTTTGAGCTCTTTCTCCGCCCGGTCGCGATCCGTGACGTCGAGCGCGACTCCGACCACGCCCTCGATGCGATCGCCCGGACCGCGCAGCGGCTGGACCTGGGCCGAGTACACCTGCTTCGACCAGGCGAGCTGGTACGAAACCGACTCCCCCGCCAGGGCGCGGCGATGGGCCGCGATCGGCGCGAACTCCTCGTCGGTCGTCCCGAAGTAGTCGAAGAGGCTCATCCCGGCGAGGCGATCCGGGGTCAGGCCCAGGAGTGGCAGCCCGCCACCCATCGACGAAACGAACTTGAGGTCCGGGTCCGTCGTCCAGATCACGACCGGCATCTGGTCGGCGAGAAGCCTCAGCATCTCCTGCCGGTCGCGGCCGGAAGCGCCTGGAGTCGCCCCCGAAGTCTCGTCCATGAGTGGTGACCGAATCTTACGCCGGGGGTCAGCGCCGGAGGTAGAGCGTCCGGGGCTCGGTCATGTCTTCGATCGCAAAGCGAACGCCTTCGCGACCGAACCCGGAGGCCTTGATCCCTCCGTAGGGAAAGTTGTCGATCCGCAGCGTCGGAGCCTCGTTCACGATGACTCCTCCGACTTCGAGCGACTCAAACGCGGAAAGAGCGCTCCCGATGTCGTGGGTGAATATCGACGCCTGGAGGCCGTACGCGGTCTCGTTCGCGGAGGCGATCGCTTCGGCGAGGTCCTCGAAAGCATCCACCGTCGCGACCGGGCCGAAGATCTCGCGGTCGCGAACGAGGCTGCCCACGGGGGCTCCCGAGAGCACGCCCGGAGAGAGGCGGGCCCCGTGCCGCTCCGGGGCGAGGAGGACCCGGGCGCCCTTCCCGCGCGCTTCTTCCACCCAGCTTTCGACGCGGCGCGCGCTCTCCTCGTCGATCATCGGGCCCAGGACGGCCGCCGGATCGGCCGGATCCATGGGCACGATGGCCCGCGCCGCCGCGACGAAGGCGTCGACGAACTCGCGCTCGATGGCACGAGCGACGAAGATGCGCTGCGCCTTGATGCAGACCTGCCCGGCGTACGCGAAAGAGGCGGCGGCCAGCTTCGCCACCGCGTCGGAAACGTCGGCATCCGCGCACACGATCGCCGCCGCGTTTCCGCCGAGCTCCAGCGTGACCTTCTGCCTCGACGCCTCCTGCTTGATCTTCCAGCCGACGGCGTCCGAGCCGGTGAAGCTCACGAATCGGATCCGCGGGTCCGTCCAGAGGGGGCGCGCCACGGGCGGCTCGGCGTGAATCAGGGAGAAGCCGCCGGAGGGCCACCCCGACGCCTCGATCGCGCGGGCGAGAAGGTCCGCGGTCATCGGCGTGCGCGGTGAGGGCTTCAGCAGAACCGGATTGCCCGCCGCGATGGCCGGCGCCACCTTGTGCAGCACCAGATTCAACGGAAAGTTGAAGGGCGTGATCGCCGTCACGGGTCCCACCGGAAAGCGGCGCACGATGCACAAGGCGCCTTCGCCGCGCGGCTCGATGTCGACCGGCAGCACTTCGCCGCCGATTCGCGTCGCTTCCTCGGAGGCGAGTCGAACGGTGATCACGGCGCGATCGACCTCGGCCTCCGCGTAGCGCCGGGGCTTTCCCGCTTCCGCGATGATCGTCTCGACGTAGTCGCTCCGTCGAGCGGCGAGGTCCGCTTCGATGCTCCTCAGAATGGCGGCGCGGCGGTGGGAGGGCAGCGCGCGCGTCTCTCGAAACGACCGGCCGGCCGAGTCGATGGCGCGCTCGACTTCGGCTGGCCCCGCGCGCGCGACGCGGCCGAGCAGAGACCCGGAATGCGGTGACCGGATTTCGAACCAGTCGCCGGTCGTGACGGGCGCCCCGGCGATCCGAAGAGGCAGATCGGGGGAGGCCATGGTTTCTGTGCTGCCGGACGTCAGCGCGCCGGCGCGGGCTTCGCGGGCGCGCCGGCGAGCCGGTCTCGAATCGCCTTCGAGAGAGGAACCAGCGCCTTGTCGGCCTGCACCGCCTTGTCGTAGGCGTCGAAAAGCGCGCGTGGTCCGGCCTGCAGCGCCTGTCGCAGCCCCGCCAGACCCACGTGCTGGATGACGCTGTCGACCAGGTAGGCCCCGTCCTGACCCGCGATGCGGCGCGAAAAATCTCCGCGCCGGATCTCGCCCGTCAGCTCCATGCGGCGTTCCAGATTGCCTTCCGCTTCGGCGAGCCGGTCCGCGCGGCGGTTCAAGTCTTCGATCGCGCGCTTCATCGGCTCCTTCAGCCAGGTCGAGAGGGGGAAGAAGTTCTCGTCCACCGTGTACACCGCCACAGGGCCCGCTTCCGCGACAGCGCGCAGGAGAACGTCGAGTTGCCCGAGCTGCGGGTCCGGATGCTGCCAGGCAGGATTCTGCGCGCGGTAGACGGCCCACGCCTGGCGGAACGCTTCCCCGGCGATCACTCGCGCGATGCGCGACATCCGGCTCTCGAGCGGCTCGCCTTCCGAGTCGCCGAGCGCCCGCGCCAGATCGAGCACCATCGCCTCGCGGCCGTTGTCGCCCTTCAGGACGATGTGATCTCCGAGCCCCGCGACCCCGAACGAGAGAAAGACATCCAGCCGCGCGGAGATGGGGCGGTCGTCCGGCAGAAGGGCGGCGGCGCGCGTCGACGCCATGCGCGCGAGATCCGCCTCCCGCGGTTCGACGGCGTCGAGAAGCGCCTGCCAGCGGTCCTTCGACTCTCGGATGGAGCGGAAGTCGAAGACGGCCGTCCGCGTCTTCTCGTCGAAAGCCGCGGCGAAGTCGCGCTCGAAGACCTCCACCCCGCGGTTGGAGTCCTGGATCGCGAAACGGACCGCCGGCAGGTCCTCGAGAAGCTTCATATCGGTCGCCTCGAGCTTCGGCCTCGAGAGAGAGGCCAGGATCTCCCGCGCCGCGCGAGATCGGATCGTGATGTCCACCTGGTGCGCCGCGGCCGCGGGGGCGTCGTATGGAGCCCGCGGCCCGCTCGGGGGCGCCTTGGACGCGGGAGCGGACGAGGACGACGCGCATCCCCAGAGGGTGGAGGCGAGGGTCGCCGCGGCGGCGGCGAGGGCGGCGCGTCTCATGCGAGGATCGCCTCGGCGGCGCGGCCGACGTCGGCGAAGCTCTCGAGCAGGGCGTCGGGTCTCTCCGCGGCGAGCCGTTCCGCT
Source organism: Acidobacteriota bacterium (assembly GCA_040004075.1). Lineage (GTDB taxonomy): Bacteria > Acidobacteriota > Thermoanaerobaculia > UBA5066 > Gp7-AA6 > JALYUA01. Next base: position 4,920 of record JBDUBP010000097.1, read on the forward strand.
TTCGTCGGCCCTGTGGCGACGGCCACCGAGCGGACGCCCAGAGTTCGGCCGCAGCCGACGTCGTGGACGGAGTCGCCCACGATCACGATCGACTTGCCGGAAAACGCGATCCCGGTGCGCGCGCGGGCGCGCTCGACCGCGATGGAGGGCAGCTGGTAGCGGTCCGCGGAATCGCTCCCGAACGCCCCGAACGGAAAATAGGAATTGAACCCGGGCGGCTCCAGCTTGATGCGGGCTCCGGGCTCGAGGTTCCCGGTGAGGAGCGCCAGAGTGACGCCGGGCTCCGCCGCGAGGCGCTCGAGCAACTCTGCGACACCCGGCTTCGGCACTACGGCTCCGGGCGTCAACCGCCGTGCGAGCTCGGAGAGATAGACGTCCAGCGCCCGCTCGAGCAGCGCCTCGCAACGTTCATCCCCGATCGCTTCGAGAATCAGCTCCCGAATGATCTGAGGGTCGGTCTTCCCCGAAAAGTCGTGCGAGTCCGCGTTCCCCGCCCAGCCGTACACCGTCTCGAGCGCCGCCAGGACCGACTCACGGGCGGCCCGCCCGGCGGACAGCAGGGTACCGTCGATGTCGAAGAGGATCAGACGGTGGCCGTTGGAGGTGGATTCGGCGCCCATCACAGTATCGATCGCATGGCCCCGATCATAAGCAAACATGACAGACGAGATCTCTCACAACGCGCCGGAGCGATCCTGGCTTCCCTCGTCGCCCGCCCTTTGGACGGATCGCCGCTTACTGGACGGCGCCGGGCCGGAAGAGGGCGTCGTCGCGGGTCGGCGAGACCGAGACGTTCTCGAAACGGATCACCGCGGGCTTGCCGACCATCGGTTTCTCCGTGGCGAGCGAGATGCCGCCGTAGGGCTTCCAGTCTTTCCAGAGCGCGGTCGTCGGCTCTTCCTGCGCGCCGTTCAGGACGTACTGCCAGGCGACCATCCGGCGGCCGTCCTTCGTGATCCAGAGCCAGTAGACGTCCTTCGGGGTCATGCCGACGTTTTCGAAGGAGAGCTTCAGGACGTCGCAGGCTCCCCCTCCGGCGCCCTCGGGACACGGCTTTTCCCCGTCGTAGGCGAGCCGGACACCGGGGTCGAAGATCTTCCAGGGGGCGAGGAGCCAGTAGCTGTCGTTGATGAAGCGCCCGTACGCGCTCTTCAAGAGCCCGTCGCGGGTCTCCCCCTCCGCGGTCTTCCCGTTGACGAACGCCTGACCCTCCTTCGTGTTCACGTTGAAGAAAACCGTGAAGGGAGCGCCGGTCTTGTCCGTACCGGAAACGCGATAATCGCCGGTGTAGCGATCCCACGCGTGCGAGAACCGGGCGATCGGCTTGCCCTCCCTTTCGACGATGAAGTCGAATCGGAACTGGCGCGCCTTCTCCCAGGCCTTTTCGCCGCCGAGAGCCGCGATGAACTCGTGGCCGACGGCATCGGCCCTGGCGTCGCGGTCCTGAGAAAGGAGAGGGGCTGTCATCGCGAGGCCGGCCAGCAGAACCAGGTACGTTTTCTTCATGAGCCCATCTTATCGCCCGCTTACACTACCCCCCAATGGAGTTGTCCCGCCTCCCGCCCGGGCTCGAGCGATCCCTCGGAGGCGAGGCGTTCCGCCGCCGGCGCCGGCTCGTCCTTCCCCTGCTGACCTCGGACCCGGAGGGATTTCCGAGAGCGGCGCTTCTGACCCCGGGCGAGGTTCGCGCCACGTCGCCGACCGCGTTCTCCGTCGCCGTGCTCGCCGGGAGCCGGACTTCGATCAACCTCATCCGCCGGCGGCAGGCGACGCTGCTCTACATGCAGCGTCATCTCGCCGCGTCGATCCGCCTGCGCGCCGGACGCGGCCGCACGTCGCGCCACGATCCGGATCGAACGATCTTTCCGATGACCGTCTTTCGGGTGCGGATCGACCAGCCCGCGCCCGGCGAAGGAACCGTGTCGCTGCTCGCGGGGCCGGTCTTCTCGGGCGCGGACTCGCTGTCCCTTTTCTCCCAGCAGCTCTTCGACGAGCTGGGCGAGGGCTCCCTCGCGTGAGGTTCGCCGGCCGGACGGTCATGGTGACGGGCGGCGGCCGCGGAATCGGCCGGTCCGTGGCTCTGCGGTTCGCCGAGGAGGGAGCCGCCGTCGCCGTCGTCGCCCGCACGCAGGAGGAGCTCGACCGGACCGCGGAGCAGATTGGCGAGGCGGGCGGAAAATGCTTCGCGATTGCGGCGGACGTGACGGCGCGAGGCGCGGCGGAGACGTGCGTGTCGGAGACGGAATCGGCGCTCGGGCCGATCGACGTCCTCGTCAACAACGCCGGCATCTTCCTCTGGAGGCCGTTTTTGAAGCTCACCGCGGACGAGTGGGACGCGGTCGTCGCCACCAATCTGACCGCGACGGCGAGCTTCTCGCGCGCGGTTCTTCCCGGGATGGTCGAGCGCAGGCGCGGCAAGATCGTCAACGTCTCCTCCGTTCACGGGCTGCGCGGCGATGCGAATCTCTCCGCGCACAGCGCCGCCAAGTTCGGAGTCGTCGGCCTCACGCAGAGCCTGGCCCGGGAATTCCGCCCGCACAACATCGCGGTCAACGCGGTCTGCCCGGGTGCGGTCGACAACAAGATCGACGAGACCGCCGACGTCGACCGGTCCCTGCCGCTCTCCCAGAAACTCTGGCCCCGCGACGTCGCGCGAACGGTCCTCTTCTTAGCGTCCGACGACGCCGCGGGCATCACCGGAGCCGCTCTCGAGGTGTACGGCGGGACCCACCTGACGATCCAGGGGTAGGGGGAAGTTGAGAGTTGAGTGTTGAGAGATAGCAGTCAAGAGTCCAGTCTGACGCGGGATGACGTCTCTCTGAACGTTCGACGCTCAACGCTTAACGATCCTCCACGATAAAGACGCTCGCGCCTCGCGCCTCCGCTCGGATGGCCAGCGCGACGTCGGGGACGTTCGTCGTGATCGAGGGGAGGCCGAAATCGAGCAGGCGGCGGATCTCGGCCGGGTCGTCGGCCGTCCACGGGTGAACCGACAGGCCCGCGGCCTGCGCCTGCGCCAGCAGAAGAGGACTCACCAGATCGCAGCGGGGGCCGAGGGCGTCCGCCGGGGGGAAGAGCGGCGTCGGCCTCCCCGGCTCGGGCAGTGCCACAGCGTGGTCGATCAGGAAGCTGGTCGCGATGGTCGCGTCCGCCTCCCGCATCTTCCGGAGAAACTCGGGGTCGAACGAGGCCACGAGGCACCGCGCGCGCACCCCGAACTCCGCCGCAACCCGCGCCACGCGCCTCGCCATGAGCGCGAGCTGCGTTTGAGGAGACGCTTTCACTTCGACGACGTACCGCATCGCGGGGCCATACCGGTGAAAGACGTCCTCGAGCTTGGGGATCCGATAGGGGCCGAACTCCGAAGGGAGCTGCAGCTTTTCGATCTCGCGGGCCGTGAACGTCCGGACCGGGATCTTCTGGTTCCCGAGGACGATGTCCTCATCGTGAAACAAAACGGCTTCACCATCCCGGGTCTGCCTCAGATCGAACTCGACCGCGTCGGCTCCGAGGCTCTCCGCCGCATCCAGGCTGTCGATCGTGTTTTCGCGAGCCCGGCGCGGGGCGCCGCGGTGGCCCACGATCCAGGGCCCGTGCGGCACCTTCCAGTCGCTCATCGGATCGTCATCCGGGCCGATTCTATTTCGGCGAGCAGCGAGTCGAGGGCGGCGTCGGGATCCGCCGCCGCGGTGACGGGACGGCCCACGACGAGAATGTCGGCGCCCGCGGCGATCGCGGCGCGAGGAGTCCCGGTCCGCCTCTGATCGCGGGCGGGGCCGCCCTCGGGCCGGATGCCCGGAACCACCGTCAGAAACGACGGACCGCACGCCGAGCGGATGCCGGGCAGATCCGCCGGCGAGCAGACCACGCCGTCCAGTCCGCAGTCCCGCGCGAAAACGGCGAGACGGCGGGCGATGCCTTCCGGGGTCCCGGCGACGGGCAGGTCCGCCAGCGCGCGCGCGTCGAGCGAGGTCAGGAGGGTCACGGCGATCAGAAGCGGCCGATTCGCGCCCTGCCCCGCGGCCGCCCGCGCGGCGAGAAGCATTTCGCGCCCACCGAGCGCGTGCACGTTCACCATCGCCGCGCCCGTCGCCGCGGCGGCGGAGACGGCGCGGGCAGCGGTGTTCGGGATGTCGTGCAGCTTGAGGTCGAGAAACACTCTCGAGCCCGTGGCGGCGACGTCGGCGACGAGAGAGGGCCCTTCCGAGACGAAGGCCTCCAGCCCGATCTTCAACCAGGCGGCGCGCGGCGCGAACCGGCGCGCGGCGTCCAGGATCTCCGTCCGGTCGGCGAAGTCGAGCGCGATGCAGAGGCGCGAGGCCGCGCCGGTCCCCCGGGGCTCCTCCCCCGAGGCCATCATCCTTCGGCTCCCGCTTCGAGGCTCGCGGGCGGCGGCCCGTGCGCCCGGCCGACCAGGTCCTCGACCCGGACCGCGCGGCGTTCGCAGTACGCCGCGAGCTCGGAAACGAGCCGTCCCGAGACGCCCGGATCGCGAAAATTCGCCGTGCCGACCTGCACCGCGGTCGCGCCGGCGGCGAGAAACTCGAGGACGTCGGAGAGATCGCTGATTCCGCCGATCCCGATCAGCGGAGTTCCCGGAAGGGCGCGCGCGACCTGGTACACCATTCGGATGGCCAGCGGCCGGATCGCCGGGCCGGAGAGTCCTCCCGTGCCAAAGGAGAGACGCGGGCGCGCCGTCTCGGGATCGATCGACATCCCGACGAACGTGTTCACGAGCGAGAGCGCGTCCGCGCCCGCCTCGCGCGCCGCCCGGGCCGACTCCACCAGGTCGGGGGCGTTGGGGGACAACTTGACGACGAGCGGGCGCCCGGTGACGGCGCGCACCCGCCGCACCAGCGAGCCCGTGGCGGAAGGCGAGTTCCCGAAGAGCATGCCGCCCTTCTCGACGTTCGGGCAGGAGATGTTGAGCTCGATGGCCGCGAGCCCCTCGGCCTCTTCCAGCGCCTGAACGACCGTCACGTAATCCTCTTCGAGGTCCCCCCACACGTTCGCGATCACGGTGGCCGAGAGCTCCCGCAGTCTCGGAAGCTTTTCGCGGAGGAACGCCTCGACGCCGACGTTCTGCAGGCCGATGGCATTCAGCATTCCCGCGGGCGTTTCGCAGATGCGGGGCGGAGCGTTGCCCGCGTGGGGGAGGAGGGAAAGGCCCTTGGTGCAAATGCCTCCGAGCCGGGAGAGGTCCACGAAGTCGGTGAACTCGAGACCGTACCCGAACGTGCCGGAGGCGGTCAGGATGGGATTGGCGAGCTCCAACGGACCCGCCTGGACGCGGAGGACGTCCGGAGACGATTCCGTCACCGGCAGGTCCGTCACCGGCAGGTCCGTCACCGGCAGGTCCGTCACCGGCAGCGGCTCCAGTCGATCCGGGACGGCGGGAGCACGGGCCCCTCCTGGCAGGAGACGAGGAACGGCGTCTCCACGCCGGGGATGACGCATGCGAGGCACGCGCCGAACCCGCATCCCATCTCCGCTTCCGTCGAGAACTCGGCCGGGAGATTCAACCGCGCGACAACGCCGGCGAGCGCGCCGAACATCGGCATCGGCCCGCACGCGTAGACGCGCGAGTAGCCGGCCTCTTCCGCGTGCCGTGCGAAGAGATCGGTGACAAGGCCGCGCTCCCCCGATGACCCGTCGTTGGTCGCCGTCAGGATCTCCCCCGGCACGATCGCCTGGAAACGGTCGAGCAGCGCGAGGTCGGCGGCGGTCCGACCCCCGAAGAAAAGATCCGATGTCACCCCGGCCGCGGCCAGAGCGCGGAGCAGGAGCGGAAACGGGGCCGCGCCGATGCCGCCGGCAACCAGGGCGGCCCGGCTTCCGCGCGGGAGCGCCGCCACAGAGAATCCGTTTCCGAAAGGCCCGAGGAGAGAGACGGGCGCGTTGAGTGGCAGCAACTCCAGAGCGGCGGTGCCCGGCCCGATCGTCTTGACCAGGAGCTCGATCCTCCCCCTTTCCGGGTCCGCGTCGGCGACGGAGTACGCCCGGCGAAGATAAGGCCGGATGCGCCCCGGGACCTCGAGCATGACGAACTGGCCGGGCGCGATCTGCCGGGCGAGACCCGGGCTCTGGAGAGTCGAGGAAAAAACCGATTCGGAATAATGACGGGTGTCGACGAGGAGGGCTCTGTGGTCGGACCTCACCGCTCGGAGTCTACGTCACGGAGGAAGAGGCGAATTCGCGTTCCCTCATGGAGACGCGATCCGCGCGCCGCCGGCCGCCGGCCGTCGTCGTCCGCCGCGCCCCGAGCGAGGCGAACCGGTGAACGGCGGAGAGTTGCAGTCCTCCCCGCCGCTCGCCTCTTCGCTTCTCCGCGCCTAAACCAGAAAGTTGACTTCCGACGGGTCGCGACGCCTCTCTTCTTCGGTTTCGACGCGGCGCGCTCTCTTCGCGCACTTCTCGCAGCGCATGTTGCCGTTGACCTCGTCAAACGGCCGGGCGTAAGAGCCGCAGCTGTAGCAGCGGCGCAAGGCTCGATGGTTGGCGTCGTTCTCCAGCTCGATCTGCATTTGCCTGCTCATCCGCTTTTCTCGACTTTCTGACCCTCGATCCCTCGGGGGTTGCCACCAGGAATAGCGAGGAGGGTGCCAAGCGCAAATCACTTAAAATAAATGACTTAAATGAGAAACGTGCGGCCTTCATGTAGTCGTGCGGCGGATTTTGTCCCTAAAAGAGGTCAGCGGTCGGAAGGGGAAAGAGAGAGGGGCCGGACAGGGTCCTCAGGCTTCTCCCTCCGACTCGAGCTCGGCGGCCATTCCGTCGTGGCGATGGGCCCGGGCGGCTGCCGCTCCATCCCGGAAAGCCTGCCGCGAGGCGTCCGCATCCCCCAGCCGGCGGAGCGAGTGGCCTAACAGCCGGTACGCGGCGCCCTCGTCTTTCGCGCGGGCGAGATAGTCGCGAAGCACGGCCACGGTGTCGCTCCACCTCTCCGCCTTGAAGTATTCGTTGGCGAGCATGAACAGGGTGAGCGAGTTCGCGGGGTCCTTCTCGCGCAGGCTCTCGAGGGCGCCGATCCTGGAAGACATTGCGGTGGAGACCTGGCTAGTAAGCCGCGAGACGGTCGAGCGCCTTGCGGATGTGGCTCGCCTGCGGAAGGATGAAATCTTCGATCTGGGGCTGGTAGGCGACGAAGGTGTCCGTTGCGGCGACCCGCTCGACCGGCGCATCCAGGTAGGGAAAGAGCTCGGTGCCGATGCGGGCCGCGATCTCGGCGCCGTAGCCCCAGGAGATCGGGTCTTCGTAGACCACGAGCACGCGATTGGTCTTCCGGACCGATCGGGCGATCGCTTCCCAGTCGTAGGGCGACAGAGACCGCAGGTCGAGAATCTCCGCCGTCTTTCCGGTCTCTTCCGTGAAGGAGCGGGCGGCCTGGAGAGAGCGGTACACGGTCGCGCCGTAGGTCACGACCGTGACGTCCTTCCCCTCGGCGGCGACGCTCGCGCGCCCGAAGGGAACCATGTAGTCGGGGCCCGGGTAGATGCCCTTGTTGTGCGTCTGGCGGTAGAGGTGCTTGTGCTCGAGGAAGAGCACCGGGTCATCGCACCGGATCGCCGTCCGCAAAAGTCCGTTGGCGTCGAGCGCGTTGGAAGGCATGACGACGCGGAGCCCGGGGATGTGCGTCATCAGGACCGCCCCCGACTGAGAGTGGTAGACGGCGCCCCCTCCGATGTAGCCGCCCGTCGCCACGCGGATCACCATCGGAGCCGAGAACGTGTTTCCGGAGCGCCAGCGAAGATTCGAGAGCTCGTTGTGAATCTGCATGTAGGCGGGCCAGATGTAGTCGTAGAACTGGATCTCCGCGATGGGCTTCAAGCCGCGCACCGCCATGCCGATCGCGCGGCCCACGATGTTGGCCTCCGCCAGAGGCGAGTTGAACACGCGGTTCTTTCCGTAGAGCCGCTGAAGGTTCGCCGTCAGCTTGAACACTCCGCCTTTACCCTTTACTTCCTCGAGCACCTCTTCCCGCGACGCGTCGGCAACATCCTCTCCGAAGACGATGATGCGAGGATCGCGCTTCATCTCGTCGCGCATGCAGGCGTTCAAGAGGTCCACCATCGTCGTTGGGGACGCCCCGGCCGCCTGCACGGGCTCCGTCGAGAACGCCTCCGAGGTGGGATCGACGTCGGGCGAGTACACGAACTCCAGCGCCGATTCAGGCGCGGGCACCGGGGCGGCGAGGGCCCGGTCGGCCGCCTCGTTCACCTCCTGGTCGACTTCGCCATGCAGCCGGTCGAGATCCGCCTGGGTCGCGATGCCCTCATTGAGAAGAAGACGCGACATCGTCTTGAGCGGATCGCGCTCCGCATCGCGATCGCGCTCCGCCTTCGGGCGGTACGACGCCTCATCGTCCGAGAGCGAATGGCTGTACGGCCGCACGACCCTGGCGTGGACCAGGGCGGGTCCTTTGCGCGAGCGGCAATACTCGGCCGCGTACCGGAGGGCGTCGTACGACTCGAGGAAGTCGCATCCATCGACTTCGGCGAGGAACAGGTTCGGGAAGCTGCGGAGGAGCTTCGAGATGGAGCCGCCCGGCGTGTTCACCTCGACGGGGACGGAGATCGCGTAGCCGTTGTCCTCGATCAAGAAAAGCACGGGGAGCTTCAGGTTGCAGGCCGAGGAGAGCGCCTCCCAGAACTCGCCCTGGGACGTCTGGCCCTCCCCTCCCGAGACGATGACGATCTCGTCGTTTTGGAAGCCTCCGCGCGAGGCGAGCTCCGGGATCACGCTCTTGCGCCAGCCTCCCTCCGCCGCTCCCACCGCGTGCAGGAACTGCGTCCCGGTGCAGGAGGACTTGGAGATGAGATTCAGCCGCTTCGATCCCCAGTGCGAGGGCATCTGCCGCCCGGCGGAGGCGGGGTCCTCCGAGGCGCCCACGGCTTGAAGGAACATCTCGTACGGCGTGACGCCGATCTGGAGGCAGAGCGCGCGGTCGCGGTAATAGAGCTCGAACCAGTCGTACCCGGGCCGCGCCACCATCCCGGCGGCCGTCGTGACCGCCTCGTGTCCGGCGCTGTTGATCTGAAAGTAGATCCGGTTCTGCCGTTTGAGCTGGATCTCCTTATCGTCCACGCGCCGGGAGAGGTAAACGTTGCGGTAGGCGGCCAGGATCGCCGCCGGATCGAGTCCGTGATACTTGCCCGCCGAGACCTCCGTCGCCATGGAAGAAATATAGCCTGACTCCGGCTTCTTCTCCCTCGCCGCGAGCGCCGGGAGAGGGCCGGGCGGGCGGAAATCCTCCGGGCTTGCGGCCTCCGGACGTTCAAGGAACTGTCGCCCGATTCATCTCCCTGGAGGGAAATCTCGCCATTCGAAACCCGGGACAGCGGGATCCCCCGGCGAGCGCCGGGCGGGCGCAGAGCTCAGAAGAAGGAGCTCAGGCTGGATCCGATGGCCCACACCTCGAGCGCCAGCACGGTGAGCGTCAGGATCAGGAAGAGGATCCCCAGGCGGTGCGGGCGGGGGGATGGGACGGAGCTCACAATTTGAACAACAAGCACCCCGCGTGCCAGTGCCCCGGCCGCCGAAAGATCGGAGGCGGCCCCGCTGTTGCTATGCTCGAAACGCGATGAACGCCCCGCCTGTCGACCCGTTGACGCCCGTGGTCCCGATCCTCCCGCCGCGGCCGCCCGCCCCGGATCTCGCGTCCGTCGACCCGACTCTGGATCTGGAAGACGAAATCCGTCGCCTGAAACGACAAAAAAACGCGGTGCTGCTCGCCCACTACTACCAGGAAGAGGAGATCCAGGACCTGGCGGATTTCGTCGGCGACTCCCTGGATCTCTCGCGCAACGCGCAGAAGTCCGACGCCAGCATGATCGCCTTCGCGGGCGTTCGGTTCATGGCCGAGACAGCGAAAATCTTAAATCCCACGCGGAAAGTCGTCCTGCCAGACTACGAGGCGGGCTGCTCGCTCGAGAGCTCCGCGCCCCCGGAAGCGTTCCGCCGCTGGCGCGAGGCGCATCCGGGCGCCGTTTCGCTGACCTACATCAACTGCTCCGCCGCGGTGAAAGCCCTCTCGGACATCATTGTGACGTCTTCCAACGCCGAGAAGATCGTCCGCTCGATCCCGCCGGACAAACAGATCCTCTTCGCGCCCGACCGGCACCTCGGGGCGTGGCTCGCGAAGAAAACGGGGCGGCCGATGATCCTCTGGCCGGGCGCCTGCATCGTCCACGAGCAATTCTCCGAGCGCGAAATCGTGAAGTTGAAGGCGAAATACCCCGACGCTCTTCTCGCCGCGCACCCCGAGTGCCCGGAGTCGATTCTGCGGTACGCGGACCATGTCGGTTCGACTCGGTCGATCCTGAACTACGTGACCACCGCGCCGGGGAAGACCTTTCTGATTGCGACCGAGGAGGGAATCCTCCACCAGATGAAGAAGCTCGCTCCCGACCGCGAGTTCATCCCCATCCCGCCGGACAACGGGTGCCGCTGCAACGAGTGCCCCTTCATGAAGCTCAATACCTTGGAGAAGCTCTACCTCTGCCTGCGCGACGAGCGGCCCGAGATCGTCCTGCCCGAAGAGATCCGCGCCGCCGCCGAGAAGCCCCTATTGAGGATGCTGGAGTTGTCGTAACGGAGGCGTTAAGCGTTAAGCGTTGAACGTTAAAAAGTAAGTCGCGCCCCCGGCGGCATACTTCCTGCTGCCGCGGACAGTCTGGAGGACATCGAATGGCCGAATACACGCTTCCCGATCTGCGGTACGACTACGGCGCTCTCGAACCCCACATCTCCGGAAAAATCATGGAGCTCCATCACGACAAGCACCACGCGGCTTACGTCAAGGGGGCGAACAAGGCGCTCGAGCAGATGGCGGAGGCCCGCGAGAAAGACGACTTCACCCGCATCGCCGCCCTGGAGAAGGCGCTCGCGTTCAACCTCTCCGGCCACGTCCTCCACTCGCTCTTCTGGACGAACCTGACCCCCAAAGGCGGCGACCGTCCTCACGGCGAGCTCGCCGCGGCGATCGACAACGACCTCGGAGGGTTCGACCGGTTCCAGAAACAGATGGTCAGCGCCGCGTCCACGATCATGGGATCCGGGTGGGCGGCCCTGACGTGGGACCCTCTCGGGCAGCGGCTGATGACGGTGCAGATCTACGACCACCAGTCGAACGTCAATCAGGGCGGCGCTCCGATTCTGGTGCTCGACGCGTGGGAGCACGCCTTCTACCTCCAGTACCAGAACCGCAAGGAAGAGTTCTTCCAGGCGGTGTGGAATGTCTGGAACTGGGATGACGCCGCGATGCGCTTCGACGCGGCGAGGAAGAAATAGCCGTCAGCTGTCAGCTCTCAGCTGTCAGCCGGGGGGAGAGTCAGGCTCGCAGGGTTCATAACTCTCAACTCTCGACTCTCAACTTCCTAGTGCATCGAGACCGGGACGGCCACCGCCTTCGTTTTTCGGAAGAAGAGCAGCAGCGGGATGCAGCAGAGGAAGAAGACTCCGACGACGCGGAAGGCGTCCATGTAGGTCAGCAGGAACGTCTGCTTCAGGACCAGACCTTCGATCGCCCCGTACGCCTGTCTCTGCGCCTCGATGAGCGGTGAGCCTTTCGCCACCAGGCCGGCGGTGATGGCGTTCAGGCGTTCGCGCAGGGGCCCGTCGTAGATCGAGACGTGGGACAGGAGGCTCTGCCGGTGTGACCAGGAGCGCTTCTGGATGTAGGTCGCGACGAGCGCGACGCCGAACGATCCGCCGAGCTGCCGCATCATGTTCGTCATCCCGGCGCCCTGCGCGATGTCCTTGCCCTTCAGGCCCGAGAGCGCGAGCGTCGTCAGCGGCACGAACAGGAAGCCGAGACCGATCCCGCGAAAGATGAGCGGCCAGAAGAAGTCCTGCCGCCCCGAATCGAGCGTCGATTTGGAAAGCAGATAGGTGAACAGGAAGAAGAAGATGAAGCCGAGGGCGTTCATCACCTGCGGCCGGAGAAGCCGCTTCTGCAGGACCTTGCCGACGACCGGCATCATGAACGCGGTGGCGATGCCGCCGGGAAGCAGGATGAGACCGGTCTGCATGGCCGTGAAGCCGAGCAGGTTCTGAACGAAGACGGGAAAGATGAACACCGACGAATACAGGCCGAAGCCCAGGATGAACGTGAAGATCGTGCCGACCGCGAGAGAGCGGTCCTTGAACACGCGCAGGTCGACGACCGGGTGGTCGGCGGTCAGCTCGCGCCAGATGAAACCCACGATGCCCGCCGCCGCGACCAGTGTCAAAACGACGATGTAGGGCGCGGAGAACCAGTCATCCCGCTCGCCGCGCTCGAGAACCACCTGCAGCGAGCCGATTCCGAGCACCAGCAGGCCGATGCCCGCCCAGTCGATTCCGCCCTCGAGCTTGCGCGCGTCTTTCGAGTCCTTGATGAAGGAGAGCGTCAGGAGCGTTGCGACGATGCCGATCGGGATGTTGACGTAGAAGATCCAGGGCCAGGAGAAGTTGTCGGTGATCCAGCCGCCGAGCGTCGGTCCGATGGTCGGGCCCACCACGACCCCCAGCCCGAAAAGCCCGTTGGCGAGGCCCAGCTCTTCCGGCGGAAACGTCTCGACCAGAATCGACTGGGACGTCGAGAGGAGCGCTCCTCCTCCGACTCCCTGCACGAAGCGGAAGAAAACGAGCTCCCAGATGTTCGTGGCATGCCCGCAGAAGAACGAGGCGACGGTGAAGAGGATGATCGAGCCTGCGAAGTAGGTGCGCCTGCCGAACAGCGCGGAGAGCCAGCCGGTCATCGGCACCACGATCACGTTCGCGACGACGTACGCCGTGATGACCCAAGCGACCTCGTCCAGGGTGGCTCCGAGGTTTCCCATCATCTGGGGCAGGGCGACGTTGACGATGGACGTGTCGATCAGCTCGATCAACGACGCCATGATCACCGTCAGCGTGATGATCCACTTTCGCGCTCCGGTTTCCGACATGCCTTCGGCGGCTCCGTCAGTCCGTCGAGACGATGGCGTTGACGCTCATCCCGGCGCGCAGCGGGCGCACGGGGTCCGGCGGATTTGTGAGGACGATCTTCACGGGGACGCGCTGGACGACCTTCGTGAAGTTCCCCGTGGCGTTGTCGGGCGGCAAAAGAGCGAACTTGGCCCCCGTCGCCGCGGCGATGGACTCGAGCCGGCCGTGGAACTCGTTCTTCGGGTACGCATCCACCTCCAGCACGACGGGCTGGCCGATGCGCATCTTCTTCAGCTGCGTCTCTTTGAAGTTCGCGATGACCCAGGGCTGCTCGTTCGCCACGATGGCCAGCAACGGCTGCCCCGCCTGGACGTACTGACCGACCTCGACGCTCTTGCGGGAGACGACTCCCGTCGCCGGCGCCGCCACGGTCGCGTACGAGAGCTGGAGCTTCGCGAAATCAAGATCCGCCTGGCGCTTGGCGACCTGGGCCTCCGCCGCGGCGACCGACCGAACGGACCCCTGAAGCTGAGCCGCGGCCGCGTCCGCCGCCGCGCGCGCCGAGTCGTATTGCTGCGACGAGACTTCTTCCTTCTGACGCAACGCGGCGTACCGGCCGAGGTCGGCGCCCGTCTTCGTCCGGTTGGTCTGCGCCGACGCGACACTCGATCGCGCCACCGAGACAGACGCGCGTGCATTTTCGAGCTCCGCCTCCGCCGTGTCGACCTTCGACCGGAGGTCCCGGTCGTCGATGGTCAGGACGGTCTGCCCAGCGGTGACTTTCTGGTTGTCGTCGACCAGAACCTTCGTCACGTATCCGGCGACTTTCGGCAGAACGGGCGCGATGTGGCCCTCGACCTGCGCGTCGTCCGTTTCCGCGTGGTGGCTGTAGAAGACGACGGTCTTGATTCCGAAAATGAGCCCCGCGACCAGCGCGAGCGCCACGATCCCGAGAAGGATCCGGTTGCGTGGCTTCTTCGGCGCCGGCGACTCGGGCTCCGGCCGGCGTTCCGGGTCGGGAGCGACGATTGGGGCGGGGGAATCGGTTGCGGGAGACCTGGGTACGCTGCTCACGATCGGTTCCTCGTTTCTCGTTTCGTCGGAAGGGTTCCGCTCACTGTGCGCTGACCGCTGCGGAAGGAGTGATGTAGTCGCGGATCGCTCCGGTCGCCCGGGCCAGGTCGTAACGCGCCTGCGCTTCGTCCGCCAGCGCGGCGATCCGGTCGTCCTGGGCGGCCGTCAGGGACGTCTGGGCGTTGTCGACCTCGATCGAAGACGTGATGCCGTTTGAGAAGCGGTCCTGAGCGAACTCGAGCTCCTGCCGGGCGAGCTTCTCGCTCTCATCGGCGACCGCCGCGCGGCTGCGCGCGCTCGTGAAGTTCAGGAGAGCCTGGCGGATGTCTTCCTCCACCTGGCGCTCGGTGTCTCGCTCGCGGATCTGAACCTCGCGCAGCCGGCTCTCGTTTTCCGCGATGCGCGAGGCGAGCCGCCCTCCCGTGAAGATGGGAATCGAGACCGTCGCCCCGTACGTCCGGTTCCAGTCGAGGTCTCTCAGGTGGTTTCCGTTGTAGCCGCCCTGAAACTGCGCTCCCACGGAGGGGAGCCGCTCCGCCCTGTCGGCGGAAAGCGCGAGCTCCACCTGCCGCATGCGCTCGGAGGCCTCGCGCAGCTCGGGGCGTTGCCGCCGTGCCTGCACGACGGCCTGCTCGATCGTGGGGAGCGCATCCGCGTCTTCGCGCAGAGAGTCCGTCAGGACGAGGTCGAAACCGAAGTCGAGCCCGATCGCGCGCACCAGGGCGAGCCGGGCGGCATTGGCCCGGGTCTCCGCGAGCAGAAGGAACTGTCGCTGCCGGGACAGCGCCACGGCCGCCCGCGTCGAATCGATTCGCGTGGCGACGCCCGCCTTGCGCTGGTCATCGGCGAGCGTGAAGAGCTTCGAGGACAGCTCGACGTTCGCGCGGCTCGCCTCGATGGATGCCTCCGCTCGCTGGACGCTGACGTACAGGGTCGCTACCGCGGCCGCGACCTCGTTCTCCGTCGTTTTCCGCTCCAGGTCGGAGACGACGATTCCCTGGCGGGCCGCCCTCCACCTCCGGTAGGCGGCGACGTCGATCAGCCGCGCGGCGACGCGCACGTGGGCGTCGAAGATGTTGAAAGGCCCCACCGTCGACGGGAGACCCGGCAGGGTGAACCCGAAGGTCTTGAGGTTCAGGATCTCATTGGCGTCCTGGACTTCCGCGTCGATCTGCGGCAGAAGGCCCGAGCGCGCCTGCTCCGCGGTGACGCGCGACCGCGCCGCGCGCTCCCCGGCCAGGCGGGACGCCGTCCCCTCCGAGAGAGCGCGCGATACCGCGTCGCGCAGGGACAGCCGGACCGCGTCTCCGCGCGCGGCGGCGGCCGCCAGCACGAATCCGAGAATCGCCGCCCCGGCCGTTTTCACGAGCCGAGGCCCCTTGCGCCGCGTCTCGGCGCGGCACCATTCCTTCACGTAAGCCGGGCAGTGCAGCAGATGAGCGGAGCGTCCGGAACCCGAGACGAAGAACCGGACCGTGTCCCGGTCGACCGCGCGGACGCCTTCAAGATCCAGGGTGACCTTGCGGCCGGCCTTCGAGGCCCGCGCCAGAAGGCTCTTCAATTCGGGAAGGTGCTCGGCTTCGACGCGCCCCGTCAGTCGGATCACCGCGTCCGTCTCCGTCTCCGTTACCGTGTCGATCTTCAGCATGGCGCTCGCTCCCAGCGCCGGAAATCCTTTCAATACCGATGCCAGGCGATCTTTCAGCGTAAATCATTGATTGGAATGGGCCAAAGTTTACGATGGCCTTACGACCCCTCGTGAATTTACGACAGGTCGTGAGCTGGAACGGCGATTAACGGGAGCGGAATCGGAACTTGTCGATCGCGAGCCGCCGGATCTTGGACTCGAGGGTGGTCGACGGGATCCCGAGCCGGAGGGCCGCTCCCGACGCGCCCGACACTCGGCCGGACGAAGCGGCCAGCGCCTCTTCGATCGAGCGTCTCTCCTGCTCTTCCAGGGTCCGCGGCGCGGCCGCCGCTGACCGGCTCGCCGGCTCGTCGAGAGAAAGCCTGTCCCCCTCGGAGAGGATGGCGGCCCTCTCGATCCAGTTCTCGAGCTCGCGGACGTTTCCCGGCCACGGGTAGGCGAGCAGCCGTTCCATCGTCCGGCGGTCGACGCTCCGGAACTTCTTGCCGAGCCGCGCGCCGTGGCGCGATGCGAAGTACTCGACCAGGATCGGAATGTCCTCGCGGCGTTCGCGCAGCGGAGGCACCTCGATCGGGAAGACGTTCAGGCGATAGAACAAGTCCCGGCGAAAGCCGCCCTCCGCGGCCTCGCGCGCGAGATCCCGATTCGTCGCCGCGATCACGCGCGCGTCCGTCCGCAACGTCGATGTCCCGCCGACCCGCTCGAACTCTCCCTCCTGAAGCACGCGAAGAAGCGCCACCTGCATCTCGCCCGGGAGCTCGCCCACCTCGTCCAGAAAGATCGACCCTCCGGACGCCAGCTCGAATCGGCCGAGCCGCCGCTGCAGCGCGCCGGTGAACGCCCCCTTCTCGTGACCGAAGAGCTCCGACGCGATGAGGCTCTCCGGCAGAGACGCGCAGTTGACCTTGATGAAGGGGCCCTCCGCGCGCGGCGACCGCTTGTGAATGGCGGCCGCGACCAGCTCCTTGCCCGTGCCCGTCTCGCCGGTCAGGAGAACCGTCGAATGCGTCCGGGCCACCTTCTCGACGCGGGCGAGTACGCGCCTCAGCGCCGGAGACGAACCGACGATGTCTCCGAAGGTCGAGCGCTCGTCGAGCTCCTCGCGGAGGAACAGGTTTTCCTCCTGCAGCCGGTTCTTCAGTCGCTCGATCTCGCCGTAAGCGAGCGAATTCGAGACGGCGGTCGCGATCGGCCGCGACACCTCTTCCAGGATCTCGACCTCCTCCGTCTCGAAGCGCCGCGCCTGGGTGCGCGAAAAGGCGATCGACCCGATCAGGCGGTCGCGGATGAAGAGCGGCGTCCGGACGTAGGCCCGGATCCCGAGGGCCGCGAGCCTCTCGTCTTCGGCGAAGATCTTCCCCGACTCGAGGTCCTGGCAGACGTAGGCGCGGCCCGTCCTCTCGACGTAGGCCGTTCCCGACCCCGCGAGCGGAAACCCTTCGGCGTACGCCGCGGGGTCGACGCGAGCAACTCCCGGGAGCCGGGCGACCGTGTCCCCGAACGACTCGCCGGGCCGCCGCGCGAATCCCTCGATGTGGATGGCGTGGGGGAAGACGCGCTCGCCGACCCGGGTCACCACGCCGATCGCATCCAGCGGAACGATGGGGGTCAGCGCGCGCGCGACGGCGTCGAGAACCCCCGGGAAGTCGAGCTGCCCGTTGGCGGCTTCCGAAACTCGCAGAAGAAGCCGGTATTTCTCTTCGGAATCGAGCGCGGCCATGGGAAGGAGAGTGTACGGCGGCGCCGCGGGCGCCGCGGGAAGCGGCAGGCGGCAGGCGGATCGGGAATCGAGACAAGAGCCGACGGCTGACAGCTCGACGATCCCGGAGGGTATCCTTCCCGGCGCATGCATGCTCTCTCCGGCGAGGCTCTCGACGCGCGGCTTCGGGCATTCCTGGCCGAAGACGTGGACGGCGGAGACATCACGACCGAGGCGACGGTCCCTGCGTCGGCGACCGCTCGCGGAACCATCGTGGCCAAAAGCCCGTGCGTCGTCTCCGGTCTCTCCGCCGCGCGGCGGACTTTCGAGCTGCTGGACCCCCGGATCTCCTGGACCGCCTCCGTGTCGCCGGGTGAGCGCGTTGAGACGGGCAGCGCCGTGGCGAGGCTCTCCGGCCAGGCCCGCGCCCTCCTGACCGCCGAGCGGGTGGCGTTGAATCTTCTCCAGAGGATGTCCGGCATCGCCACGGAAACACGGCGATTCGTCGACGCGGTCGCGGGGACTCCGTGCCGCGTCTACGACACGCGCAAGACGGCGCCCGGCCTGCGCGATTTCGACCGGGAAGCGGTGCGCGACGGCGGCGGGGTCAACCACCGCAACACTCTCCACGACCAGGTGCTCATCAAGGACAATCACCGCCGGCTGGCCGGCGGCGTGGGACGGGCGGTGGCCGCCGCGCGCGCGTTCCTGCCCGCCGGGGGGATCGTCGAGGCGGAGGTCGAGACCGAGGACGAGCTGCGCGAGGCGCTGGAAGCCGGCGCCGACCAGATCCTGATCGACAATCAGACCCCGGAGATCGTCGCGCGATGGGCGGCCATTGCCCGCCAGCGAAAGCCCCCCCCCTGGGTCGAGGCCTCCGGGAACATGAGTCTCGCGACCGTTCGGCGTTACGCGCTGGCAGGGCCCGACTGCGTGTCCGTGGGCGCCCTGACGCACTCCGTGCGGGCCGCGGACCTGTCGCTCGACCTGGACGTGGGCCTTCCGAGTGAGTGAGTCGACCGAGGTCCTGATCCTCGGAACCGGGATCGCGGGAGCGACCGCCGCGCTCGCCGTGGCGCGCGAGGGCGTCCGCGCCACGGTCGTCACGCGCGCGGCGGAAGCGCGCGAGTCGAACACGTTCTGGGCGCAGGGAGGGATCGTCGGACGGCCGCCGGGCGACACGGCCGAACAGCTCGCGCAGGACATCGAAAGAGCCGGCGACGGCCTCTGTTCGACGGAGGCGGTGGCGCTTCTCGCGGGCGAGGGCCCCGAGCTGGTCGACCGACTGCTCATCGAGGAGCTCGGCGTTCCCTTCGACCGCGAAGGCTCCGGATTTCACTGGACGCTCGAGGGCGCCCACTCCGTCCCCCGGGTCCTTCACGTCAAGGACGAGACCGGCATGCCGATCGAGCGCGCTCTGCTGGAGGCCTGCCGCGCGGAGTCCCTCATCGACTGGAAGCTCGAGACGACGGCGGTCGATCTGCTCACGCTGTCCCACGACTCGACGAAGGCCACCGACCGGTACCGGCCGCCCCGGGCCATCGGAGCCTATCTCCTGGAGCGCCAGTCCGGCGCCGTCACGCCGCATCTCGCCCAGGAGACGATCCTCGCGACAGGAGGCCTCGGCCAGGTCTACCTGCATACGACCAACCCGCAGGGCGCGCGAGGCGACGGCATCGCGATGGCGCGGCGGGCGGGCGCGCGCCTCCTGAATCTCGAGTACGTCCAGTTTCACCCGACCGCCCTGGTGCACGCGAAGGGCCGCCTTCTCCTGACCGAAGCGCTGCGAGGCGAGGGGGCCCGCATCACGGACATCTCCGGCGAGGAGTTTCTTCGCGCGGTGCACCCCGACGCCGAGCTCGCGCCGCGCGACATCGTCGCTCGCGCCATCCATCAGCGGATGCTCGAGCGCGACGAGCCGCACGTCCTCCTCGACATCTCTCACAAGCCTGCCGTGTGGATACGGGAGAGGTTCCCGGGACTGACCGCGCGCTGCTTGGAGCTCGGCTTCGACCTCACCGCCGGGCCCGTGCCGGTCGTTCCCGCGGCGCACTACTCCTGCGGCGGAGTCGCCGTCGACGGCAACGGCCGCACGACGCTCGGACACCTGCGCGCCGCGGGCGAAGTGTCCTGCACGGGCGTCCATGGGGCCAATCGCCTCGCGTCGACGTCGCTGCTCGAAGGCCTGCTCTGGGGATGGCGGGCCGGCAAGGCCGCCGCCGCGGAGGTGCTGCGCCGCCGCGGAGAGAGCCTCCCCGCTGTTCGCCCGTGGCAGCCCGAGAACGAGACGGTCGATCCGGCCTTGATCGCGCAGGACTGGATGGTCATCCGCCACACCATGTGGAATTACGTCGGCCTTCTCCGTTCCGAAAAGCGGCTCGACCGGGCGAGCCGGATCCTCGCAGAGCTGCAGGTCGAGATCGAGGACTTCTACCGCCGCGGGACCATGTCGGATGCCCTGCTCGGCCTCCGAAACGGCGTGCAGACCGCGCTTGCGATCCAGCGCGCTGCCTCGGACAACCGGGTATCGCGGGGGTCGCACTATCGGGAGGATCGTTGAGCGTTGTGCGTTGTGAGTTTGTCCCAGGAGTCTTTTCGATTCCCGATCCAGTTGACCGCGGAGTACCGCGGCCGTCTCGCTCCCGCTGGTCGCTCCGCTCCCGATCCCGATGACGATTCCCGGCCCCGGTTCTGCCGCCTGCCGCCTGCGGCCTGCGGCCCGCCCCCCTCACCCTTCCTCTCCCCCCGCTGTCGCGGGTGGAGAGGGGAGGAGAGCGCCGGCTCGCGTCCTGCCTGGCGAGGAGATCACTCCGGCGGGAGGCGAGCCGGGACTTACATATTCGAGCCGGTACTTCCCATATATAGTCCCCCCTCCATGAGCGTCCTCTACCTCCAGTTCGACGGCGGCGACCGGAACACCCGCGTCCAGAAGCTCGGAAAGAGCGGCGCCCACATCGTCCCGGTGGAGCCCCGCTGGCCGGCGTTCTTCGAGATGGCCAAGAGGGAAAAACCCTACGCGATCGCCATCGACTTTTCCCAGGCGCCCACCCATTGTCTCGAGACCGCCGACTACATCGCCAAGGCGAAGGAAACGCGCGAAACGCCCCTCTACCTGCTGCGCGTGCCCGACGACCGGCTCGACGCCGTGAAAAAGCGCCTTCCGAATGCGGCGATCGTGACGGAGCAGGATCTCGCCGGGATTCTCGTCGTGGAGGAGAAGAAGGCGCAGGAACGCGCTCGCGAGAAAAAGGAAGCCGCCGCGGCCGCCCGCAAGACGGCGCGCGCGAAGAAGCTCGGCCTGGACAAACCGCCCCCCCCGCCCCCGCCCCCGCCGGCGCCCCCGAAGGGAAAGGTGGGAGCGAAGCCGAAAACCGCTCCGCCCGCCGCAAGCGAGCCGCGGAAAAAAGCCGCCGCGCCCGCGAAGAAGAAGCCGGCCGCGGCCCGCAAGGCGGCGCCCCGGCAGCCCAAGAAGAAATAGCCGCGCCCGAGACGCTTCCGGGGACGCCTGTGCGGTCCTCGCCCGCCGCCGAACCGTCGGACGCCTCGAGCCGTTCGACCCTCCGCACGCTCGCGATCCTGACCCTCTGGGCGGGACTCGTCTGGGCGGCCAGCTACGCCGCGTTGCGGCTGCAAGTCCCGGCCCGCGAGGGCTGGCCGCCGGAGATCGCCCGGCGGGCGCCTCCCCTGGCCCGGTATGACTCCGGCTGGTACCTGAAAATCGCCGAGAACGGGTACGGCTCGCCGCCTCCCGCCGGCGTCCCGTCGGAGCACGTCTTCTTTCCCCTCTACCCCGCTTTGATTGCAGCGGTCTCGAGGGTTCTGCGCATCGACCCCTTCGCCGCGGGGCTCGCCCTCTCTTTCGCGGCGATGGCGGCCGCGGGCGTGCTCTTCGTCCGGGAAGGCCGGCGGCGCCTCGGGCAACGCGACGCCGAAGCCGCGCTCTTCTTCCTGCTTCTCATTCCGACCTCGTTTTTCCTGCTGTCGATGTACGCCGAATCCCTGTTTCTGCTACTCGCTCTGCTTGCCTTCGACGCCGTTTCGAGGGGAAAAGCGGGGCACGCCGCCGTCTTCGGGTTCCTCGCGGGACTGACGCGGCTCCCGGCCCTCGCCCTGTCGCTGCCCCTCGCCCTCGCCTGGCTCGCCCGGTCGCCGGCCGCCGGAGAGACGCGGCGCAAATCGGAGTGGGTCCGGGCGGGTCTGATCGGCCTCGCTCCGGCGGCCGCCGTCTGCCTGTGGATCTTCGGGGTCGGCGTCTACTTCCGGGAGCCGGGACTCTACTTCCGCCTCCAGGAGTCCTGGAATCGAGGCGCGTCTCCGCTCGCGGGGCTCGCGAAATGGGGCGCGGCGCTCCCCTCGAGGATCGCGCGGGGGGACGCGCGGACGCACCCGGTGTTCCTGATCGATTACGCGAACGCGCTCCTGTTCGTCGCCCTCGGGATCTACCAGGCGTTCCGCCGCCGCTGGGCGGACGCGACCTGGACCGCGGGGGCCCTCCTGCTTCCCGCCGCGACCGGGATCTCCGCGGGCCTGCCGCGATACCTGACCGTCGTCTATCCCGCGTTTTACGCCCTGGCCGAGATCTTCCGGCGCCGCCCTGCCGCGAGGTGGGCCTGGTGGATCGCCTCCGCCGCCCTGCTCGCCGCCGGCCTGGCCGCCTTCGTCCACTGGAGGTGGGTGGCGTGAGGACGGCAGGCGGAAGCGGCAGGCGGGAGTCGGACGGAGCGGGCCTTCTCGTGAGGCACCTTCGTTTTCCGTTTCCCGTTTCCCGTTTTCCGGTCACCGCCTTCCACTAGAATCTCGGCCTCTCTCAAGCGAAAAGGAGCCCTCGATGGACAACGGATTCTCCAAGGACAGCCTCGCCACCTATGCGGCCGGCCAGCGCGAGCGGTTCGAGCGCACGCTCGCCGAGCTCGTCGAGATCCCGACCGTCTCCGTCGAGCCCGAGCGCAAGCCCGACATGCGGCGCGGCGCCGAATCCGCGGTCCGCCTCTTAGAATCGATGGGAGCGAAGGCGAAGCTCTACGAAACCGCGGGTCATCCGATCGTGTACGGCCGGTTCGACCGGGGCGCCGGGCTGCCGACGATCACCGTCTACAACCATCTGGACGTGCAGCCCGCCGAAGGACCCGATTGGAGGACGTCTCCCTTCGAGTTCGTCAAGCAGGGCGATCGTTATTTCGGGCGCGGCACGACCGACGACAAGGGGCCCGCGATCACGGCGCTCTTCGGAGCGAAGTACGCTTTCGACAACGGCGTGCCCGCCAACATTCACTTTCTATGGGAGTTCGAAGAGGAGATCGGCAGCCCGCACTTCGAGACGACGATCATCGCCCGCGCGAAGGATTTCGTCACCGACTCGGTCGTCGTCTCAGACACCGTGTGGGTCTCGAGGGCGCGGCCCGCGCAGCCCGCGGGTCTGCGGGGACTTCAGGGTCTCCGCTTCGAGCTGCAGACCGGGCAGACCGACCAGCACTCCGGCACCGCGGGAGGCGCCGCGCGCAATCCCGTCACGGAAATGTGCCAGTTGATCGCCGAGTGCGTCGACGGAAAGACCGGCCGGGTGAAGATCCCCGGTTTCTACACCGATGTCGTTCCTCCGACGCGAAAGGAGCTGCAGGACCTCGAAGGCTGCGGCTTCACCGTCGCCGGATTCAAGAAGGACCACCTGTACAAGACGCTCCGCGTCGACGACGCGCTCGAAGTGATGAAGCGCATCTGGATGATGCCGACCTTCGAGGTCCATGGAATCGCGGGCGGATATCAGGGGCCGGGCGTCAAGACGATCATCCCGCCCAAAGCGACGGCGATCGTCTCCTGCCGGCTCGTCCCGAACATGAATCCGAAGAAGATCGTGAAGCTCGTCTCCGACTTCGTCAAATCGAAGAATGCGGACGTGAAGATCACGGCGGAGCACGCGCTCCCGGCGTATCAAGGGAAGACCACCGGACCGTACGCCGACGCCATCCGATCCTCGATCAAGCTCGCGTTCGGAAAGGAGCCGGTCTTCGTCCGCGAGGGTGGCTCGATCGGCGCCGTGCTCTCGATGGAGAAGGTGCTGAAAGTGCCGGTCTTCTTTCTCGGGCTCTCCCTTCCCGAGCACGGCTACCACGCCCCGAATGAAAACTTCGACTGGTCGCAGGCGAAGGGCGGCATGGCGGCGTTCGCGTCGTACTTCCAGCAGGTGGCGGCGATGGGATCCACCGGCGGGAAGTCCGCGCGGGCATAGGAGCGCGCACACCGCGCGGCTCCGGGGGCGAGGCCGCCCGGCCGACGGCGGCCGATGACCCCGCTTCAAGATCAGCCCACCGTTGCCCAAGGGAGCGCGCACACCGCGCGGCT